>DATBPE010000059.1:0-15524 GCA_036561505.1 Solirubrobacteraceae bacterium | reverse complement strand
TCTGGATACCCGACGGCTCCGCAGCCCAAGCCTCGACGCTACCGGGAATGAGCGAGCGCTTCGACCGAGTGCGTGAGGCTCGACTGGCCAGCGGTCAGTCAGCTCAGTCGGTGGCCGACTTTCCGTTCCGATTCGACTTCCGCGTTCACCGTGATGGCACCGCGATCATCGTGCCCAGCGTGTCCTCCGAGAAGCGCGAGTACATCCCTGTCGGGTTCCTTGACGGCACCACGGTCATTTCAAATCTGGCCTACGGGATCTACGGTGCGGAGCCTTGGGTCTTCGGTCTGATCTCGTCGCGCATGCACAACGCCTGGGTACGCGCAGTCGCCGGCGGGCTGGACTCTCGCATCAGATATTCCGCGAAGCTTTGCTACAACGCTTTCCCGGTGCCTCCGCTGAGCGCTGGTATCAAGCAGCTGGTGGCCGACCGGGCCTTTGCCGTGCTGGAGGCACGCGAGCGGTACTCCGAGCGCTCAGTCGCCGACCTATACGATCCCGAGAAGATGCCTCCAGACCTGCGTGAGGCGCATCAGTTCCTCGATGCGGCGGTGGATCAGCTCTATCGCAAGCGTCCGTTTCAGTCCGATGATGAGCGGCTGGAGTTGCTGTTCGATATGTACGAGGCAGCCGTTGGCGGCGCGGAGGCCCAGAGCGAGCAGGTGCTGGAGTTAGCTGCCGATGCCTAATCTGGTTGACGTCACCTACGCCCGGACCGGGGAGAGCACCAAGATCGACGGGCTCGGCATGCGCGACATGCAGCGCAAGGCGTTCGCGGCGCGTGACAGTCAGTATCTGCTGCTAAAGGCTCCGCCAGCGTCAGGCAAGTCGCGCGCGCTGATGTTCCTCGCGCTGGACAAGATCTTCAACCAAGGCCTCAAGAAGGTCATTGTCGCGGTGCCAGAGCGATCCATCGGGGCATCGTTTGGGAACAACAGGCTGACTGAGCACGGCTTCTTCGCCGACTGGGAGGTCGAGCGGCGTAACAACCTCTGTCTACCGGGTTCGGACCAGGGCAAGGTTCAGTCCGTGATCGACTTCCTCGGCAGCACGGACACAACGCTCATTTGCACACATGCAACGCTCCGGTTCGCGCATGACGCTATCGACGAGGAGTTGCTCAGCGACACGCTGCTGGCGATCGACGAGTTTCATCATGTCTCCGCCGATGAGAACAGTCGCCTCGGCGCTCTGCTGCGCTCGGTGATGCGCAACACCAGTGCGCACATCGTCGCGATGACCGGCTCTTACTTCCGTGGCGACACGCTCCCGGTCCTCATGCCCGCGGACGAGGAGAAATTCACGAAGATCACCTACAACTACTACGAGCAACTCAACGGCTACACGTACTTGCAGAGCCTCGGTATCGGCTACCACTTCTACCAGGGTCGGTACACCGACGCTGTCCACGAGGTGCTTGACACCGACAGGAAGACGATCCTGCACATTCCGCATGTCGCGTCCGGCGAGTCTCTGAAGGACAAGGTCCACGAGGTCGACTCGATCTTGGACAGCATCGGCAAGATCGTCACCCAAGACGAGAAGACTGGCGTGCTGACCGTCGAGCGCAAGGGCGACGGTAGGCTCATCAAGGTTGCTGATCTCGTCAACGACGACCCGAGGGAGCGCAACAGGGTTGTCGACTACCTGCGCAAGATGGCTTCGGTGGACGATGTCGACCTGATCATCGCGCTGGGCATGGCGAAGGAGGGCTTCGACTGGCCGTGGTGCGAGCACGCCCTGACTATCGGCTACCGGGGGTCGCTTACGGAGATCATCCAGATCATCGGTCGTGCCACGCGGGACTCGCCCAACAAGACGCACGCGCAGTTCACAAACCTGATTGCGCAGCCCGACACCGGCGACGAGGAGGTCAAGGTGGCCGTCAACAACATGCTGAAGGCGATCACGGCGTCGCTGTTGATGGAGCAGGTACTCGCGCCCAACTTTATTTTCAAGGCTAGGCGCTCGGACGATGACGCGCCTGCAGCGCCAGGCGACCTGAAGATCGGCGGCTTCAAGGAGCCGTCGACGGCGCGTGTGAAGAACATTGTCGAGACTGACCTAAATGATCTGAAGGCGAAGATTCTTCAGAACCAGGAAATGCTGAAAGCGATGCCGGGCAACATCGACCCGGAGGTCATGAACAAGGTCCTGATTCCGAAGATCATCCGCGAGGTCTACCCCCACCTCCACGAGGCCGAGGTCGAGGAGGTCCGGCAGCATGTAGTCGTCGATTCGGTGATTAAGAATGGCGAGATCAAGGAGGTCGGCGGCCGCAAGTTCGTTCTGATGGCTGGCAAGTTCGTAAACATCAACGATCTGCACATCGACCTGATTGACCAGGTCAACCCGTTCCAGAAGGCGTTCGAGATTCTGTCCAAGAGCGTTACCAAGCAGGTGCTGAAGGTCATCCAGGACGCCATCGACTCGACGCGCATGACCATCACCGGCGAGGAGGCCAAGCTCCTTTGGCCCAAGATCAATGCCTTCGTCCGGGACCACGGCGGGCAACGGCCCGACATCCGCTCGCACGACCCGCTGGAGCGCCGCATGGCAGAGGCCCTGCTCTACATGCAGCGAGAGGTTCGCGAGCAGAAGCTACAGTCGCAATGAGGATGGACCACGAGAGCCTCCTGCAGATGCTGGAGCAGGACGAGTTCGGCCTGCTGAAGACGGTGCCCAAACGCGAGCCGGTCACCGGAGACGACCGCCTCCTCGCAAGCTTCCAGGAGATCACAGAGTTCGTTCGCGCGACCGGCAGGGAGCCAGAGCGCACGCTTACCGACATGACAGAGGCAAAGCTCGCCATGCGCCTACAGGCAATCCGCACAAACGCGGGCCAAGCCTCGGCCCTTCGCTATGCAGACGAGTTCGGGCTCCTCGGTGACGCCCCGCCGGAGCCAGAGCCGATTGTGATTTCGGACGTGCCACCGGATTCGGTGGAGGACGCCTTGGCCACCGACCCGTTCGGCCTGCTCGGCGATGTCCAAAGCATCTTCGATCTCAAGCATGTCCCGGCTTCGCCAGCGATGCCGGAGAAGATAGCTAAGCGCGAGCGCGCGCCGGACTTCGAGCTCTTCGAGCCACTCTTCAAGCAATGTCACTCGGACCTGCGAGCCGGCAGGCGAAAGCTACTGGCCTTCAAGAACCCGAGCGAGATCGAGCAGGGCAAGTTCTTCGTACTCAACGGAGTCCTGCTGTACGTCGCCAACATCGGCGAGCCCGAGTTCGCGAGGAGCAACAAGGGCAACAACGCACGTACTCGCTGTATTTTCGAGAACGGGACGGAGTCAGACCTCCTGTTGCTTTCCCTCGGGCGCAATCTATACAAGGATGGCCGCCGCGTCACCGAGCCCAATGAGGTGACGCTCGAGCGGATGGGCCTACAGGCGGACACGCCAATGGCGAGCGTGTATGTCCTGCGATCGCTGAGCGACGACCCGCAGGTAACGGAGCTGCCGGGGTTGCACAAGATCGGCTCCACATCGTCGACCGCCGCTGAGCGAACCGTTCACGCAGCCTCGGAGACGACCTTCCTCGGGGCGCCCGTGCAAATCGTCGAGGAGTATCGCGTCCCGCGTGGCATCGAGAGCAAGATCGAGGGGATACTGCACCGACTGTTCGCGCCCGCGCGGATCGACGCGTGGTTTGAGCGCGACGGCGTGACGATCGCCGAGACACGAGAGTGGTTCGCTGTGCCGTTTGGGGTCATCGAGGAAGCGGTCCAACTCATCGAGAGCGAGGCCATCGTGAACTACACCTACGACCCGTCCACCGGCAAGCTGCGTCTCAAGCCATAGCCAGGTCCCCCACTGTGCCCAGCTCAGTGGCAACTGCACGGAGCAATACGCCCGCGCTCGGTGATCTGGGCTCTACGCTGCGTCTTCGGCTGTGGACTCCGCTAGTTCGACGAGTCGGCAGAGGGCGTTGATGAGCCGCATCTGCTCGACGGAGCGTGGCTCGACGTGCAGGAGCTCTGGGTTGCAGACGAGCACGGCGAGGCAGCGGGCGCGCGAGATCGCGACGTTGAGGCGGTTGCGGCTGTAGAGGAACTCGACGTTGCGCGGGACCTCGGCGCCGGAGGAGGTGGCCATCGAGAAGAAGACGACGTGGGCCTCCTGGCCTTGGAACTTGTCAACGGTGCCGATGCGTACACCTGTCGGCAGTCTGGCGGTCAGGCAGCGCACCTGGGCGTTGTAGGGGGTCACGACCATGATGTCCTCGGGGCCGAGCGGACGGCTGCGGCCGTCTGCTTCGGTGACGGCTCCGCGCTGAAGATCGTCGATGGCGGCGCGGATCAGCTCGGCCTCCTCGATGGATTCGCGGGTGTTGCCGGTGTGCTCGGCCTCGATGAAGCGCACCCCGGTGCCGGTGAGCGTCCCAGGCGCATCGACGCTCTGGCGTGCGCAGGCCTCGATAGTGTCCAGGCGGCTCTCGTAGATCACCTCCGAGACGAAACGGCAGACGTCGGGGTGCATGCGTCTGGTGCGGTCGAGGAAGATTCCAAGCTCGGGAGGGACCGTGCTGTGCTCTCTAAGCAGGTGCTCGAGCACCGAGGCGCCGGCTCCGTCGGGATGTACGCCTTGGGAGACCTGCGCGAGCTGAAGGGGGTCGCCGAGGAGGATCAGGTTGCGCGCGGAGGTGCCCATCGCCAGGGCGTCGGCGAGCGAAACCTGCCCGGCCTCGTCAATCACGAGATGGTCCAGGCTGCCGTCCATGTCCGTGGGCGAGTGCAGCCACGCGGTCCCGGCGACCAGACGCACGTCGTCAGGCGGTGGAAAGGCATGCACGTCCGGCTCGTTCTCGATGAACGAGTGGGCGAGTTTCGAGACGAACTGCGACTCGGGGTTGTCTTTGGAGCACTTCTTCCAGCCGCGGAAGCGCACGTGCTGCTGGGCGGCGGCTTCCTCGACCTCGTGCAGCAGGTTGTGGATCGCCTTGTGGCTGGTCGCCGCCACTCCGACTCGAGCCCCCCGCGCGATGAGGTGGACGATGAGCTGCGCGCCGGTCCATGTCTTGCCTGACCCTGGTGGCCCCTGGATGAACAGGTAGGAGCTGTCCAAGCCCTCGGCGAGGCGCTTGAGGTCGTCGATGTGTGGGGACCCATCTTGCAGCGGCTCGCCGTCGACGCGCCCGGAGATTCGCGGCGGAGCGCGCTGGAGGAGGTCGCGCAGCGCCCGAAACTCGCCGGGGCCGTCCACACCCGAGGCGGCTATCACGGCGCCGAGGCGCCGCAGGGCGGCGCGCTGCTCATCGCTGCGGTACGGGCCGCCAGGCACGAGGCCCTGCGGGAGAGGCTCATGCGCGCGGCTCTGCCCGCGGCGGATGCGCAGCAGACCGTTCGGTGTATCAACGTCGACGACGTCGACTTGTCGCTGGGTCTCGACGTCGCGGATCTCAGCGCCGGGAGCAAGCTTGTGCTCCTGCTCGCGGAACCGCAACGTGTGAATGAGCGAGCGCTTGTCGATGATCGGTAGCTCGGCTGGGTCCTCGGCTAGCTCGCCGATCGCCTCGGCGTCCTCGACGAGTTCCTCTTGCGACATTTCAAGCCGGTTGAAGTACGTCCACCAGACCGGCTTCTCCTCGCGGCGGTGGTAGTGCAGGAGATGCGCCATCAGACAGAACGCCCGCTGCTCCTCGCTGCCTTCCGACCGATCATCGGGCAGGTTCCGGACGAGCGCGGCCTCGATGCGGACGATCTCATCCAACACCGCCGTGGCCTCCGGCGAGGCCTCGTGGGGCTCTGAGGCTGGCCGCCACGGGATCGCAACGCCGAACTGCTCCTGCGCCTCCATGCGGCGGTCGAGCAGCCAACGGTGCAGCTCTACGGTCGAGAGACAGTCGACCTCGTTGTAGGTTTCGATCGCGTCCAGGATGCCGGGCTCACCGGTGTCGAGCCATTCCTCAAAGCGCACGATCGAGTCACTGGCGTCGGTTACGTCCTGGTCGCGCTTTGGCATGTAGAACTCCTCGATCTGCTTGATCGAGTAACCCGGCTTGGAGGTGCGCATCGCCTGCAGCGTCACCGCGTACAGGTCGACGAGAACTTTTTCGCGTAGCAGGCGGTCGATCTCCTCCTCGCGGGTGCCGTGGCGGCCCATGAGCCGCTTCAGTGCCGATGGCTCATACGGTGCGTAGTGGTAGACGTGGAGTGCTGGATCTTCCGCGAGCGCCGCGAGGACGAAGTCGACGAACGCCTCGAACGCAACCTTCTCCTCGCGCCGGTCGTGCGCCCAGAACGAACGAAAGACGGGATCGCCGTCCTCGATACGAGTGACCCCAAAGAGGTATTCGAGCCCATCGCCCTCGTAAAACGGGTCGCCCTCCATGTCGAAGAAGAGATCGCCCGGCCGCGGCTCGGGCAGCCGCGCGAAGCCCCGTCCCTCCTGGGGTCGCAGGAGCTCATAGGTCTGCTCGCCAGTTGAGCGCTCGTGCAGTTGCAGCCGGGCCTGCTGACGCAGCCGCTCGAACGTGGCTCTTCCGATGCGCGCGGGCCGATCCGCTGGCTGCACCACGGCGAGTTGCGTCCATGTCGTGATGCCCGTGTCGCTCAGCCGGATCGCCTGGGCGCGCCCGAGACCGGCGACGAGCGATAGGTGGTCGTCGGCTTCACGGCGAGCTGAGCAGTGCTCTGACCACCTACACAGGCCGCAGTGCTCGACCGGATCGGGGTAGGTCCCAGCGAACCCGTCGGTTAGGCGGGTCTCATAGCGGCGGCGCAGCCGGCGATAGAAGGCGGAGAACTCATCGAGCCGGAAGCTCTCGCGCTCTTGTGAGCCGAGGATGACGTGCATCTGCGCCGGCGAGATGCCCTGAACGCTCGCGAGCAGGTCTGAGTACAGGCATAGTTGGACGAGGTAGCCGGGCTTGGCATGCCGGGCGAGCTTGGTGTCGAGCACCTCGTAGCTGTAGCCGCCCAACGCGGGACAGGGCATGGGTACCTTTTCGAGGAAGTCCGCGAAGCCACGCCAGTAGCCGTCGGCAAGCGCGGCCTGGTAGATCACGTCGGCGCCGGCCCGCATCGCGGAGATCGTTTGCTCGACCGCCTCAGCGTCGCTGACGAGCCCGTCGATCACCGACGGAATCACCGCGACATCCAGTCCCTGTCCTATCAGTGAATCGAGAAACGCCTGCTCATGCTCGTCGCCCTTGCGGGCCACCAGGTCCGTCGAGTCGGTTCTCGTGCGCTCGATCGTCTCGGAGCCGTGAGCCACCCGGAGGTCGAGTGCTGACAGGTGCTCGCACTCCAGAAACGCGACGAGGTCTGATGCGGAGAGGAGGAGGTGCCCGTCTGTGTGCTGCATCGGAACATCATGGACGGTCCCGGGCGTGCGGCGCTCGGTCGCGCGTTCCGCGCCACGCGGACCATCGACGGGACTATCCGATCGAGCAAGTGGCCGCGCTGAATCCAGGTGGTTCGACGCTGGCTTCCGTTTCGTGGGTGCGACGCCAGATCAGCCGACCGCGGAAGCACGCGCCATGCCCACAATGACCGGACTGCTTAGCCCGCTCGCAACGAGCGTGCTCGTCGCCCTCGGCGTCTGGCTGCTGGGTGGGGTCGCGCTGAGGGTCGGCGGCGTCCTCATGGTCGCAGTCGGGCTTCTGAGCACCGCCACAAGCGGGTCGCCGACGGCGGCGCTGCTCACCATACTTGGGGCGGTTGCTTGGCTGGGCGGGCAATGGTTGTTCGGGCTGCGCCACGGCTACTTCAGCTCTTCCCTGGCGCGGCGCGTCTTCCACGAGGCGCTCCCCCCCGGCAGCTCGACCCCACCAGAGGGGTGGGGCATACCGAACGTGCCTCCGGAGGGGCGGTAGGCCGCAGCGGAGTGGGACGGACTCTGCTGCGAAGGGGGGGCTTGCACCACCGTGGCGCCGGGGACGCTCGATCGGGCCACTGCGAACCCGGCCTGTGAACCCGGCCTGTGGTTCCGTCCGACACATGTAGGAACCTCTATCTACGCGTAGCAGCACTCTCCTAGGAGGTTCTAGAAATGCCCGATATTCCTGAGCGTGGGGTCGTCTTTTGGCCGGTTGGCTGTGGCGACTCCACCACCTTGATCGTTGACGATGAGATGGTCGTGCAGGTCGATCTGCACCACTGCGTGGAGGCCGAGTCCGAGGAGGACGACCGCGCCGCCGTGATCGATCGCCTCATCGAGATTCTCCCCGAGCGCGACGGTAAGCCCTACCTTGCGGGCTTTGGTGCCACCCATCTGGATGCCGACCACATCCGTGGGTTTGAGCGCCTGCTCGACGAGGTCACGATCGGCGACCTGTGGTTCACGCCCCGCATCCTCTGGGAGCAGGACCAGGATGAACTGATCGATGACGCCAAGGCCTTCGTCGAGGAGGCCGAACGGCGCATCGAGAAGATCAAGAAGAACAGCGAGGTTGATTCGGGTGACCGTGTGCGCATTATTGGCTTCATGGATGCCGTGAAAGACGCCTACGAGGACGTGCCGGAGGAGTCGGTGACGGTGCCGGGCAATGCGTTCACGGCGATCGATGGCGTTGATCTCGAGGGCGTCTTCCGGGCGTTCGTGCATTCCCCATTCAAGGATGACGGGGAGAGCGATCGCAACGACACATCCTTCGCGCTCCAGGTCACTTTGAGTGGCGAGGATGGTGACCTTCGAGTGCTGCTGCTCGGCGATCTCGCGTACCCAACCCTGAAGAACATCTTCGTCCGCAGTGACGACGTCGATCTCGAATGGGACGTGATGCTGGCAGTCCACCACTGCTCAAAGCGAGCGATGTACGAGAAGGAGAACGACGCCGATGTGCTTCGCCGCGACATCCTCGACGCGCTAGAAGCAGCGTGTGCCGAGGGCGCGTACATCGTGGCGAGCGCCACCGAAATCCCCAGCGCTGACACTCCGGGCGCCGACCCTCCGCACCGCAAAGCGGCGCAGCGGTACGAAGAGATCGTCGATGACGGCCACTTCCTCGTTACCGAGGATCAGGCCCCTGATGTCATCGCGTTCACTCCAGGCGTGGATGGTGCGCGGCTGTGTGAGGCGGCTTCGGTCTCTGAATCGTCGCTGCTCGGTGCTGCTATTGCGGCTGCTCGTGGAGCGACCAAGCCGGCGGGGAAGCGGGTGGGCTTCGGCGCGCCTCGCGCGTGACGGAGGGTCAGCAGCTCGCGCTGCGCCAGCTGCGCTCGGTGCAGGCAGCCCGCTCTGGGGCTCTGGAGATCCTCTCTATCTACGAGCCCAACGAGCCGCACGGGGAACTCGGGGTTGAGATTTCGCTCGACTGCGCGGGTGTCGATCATCGTCCGGAGGGCATTCGGATGCGCGGTCGTGAGCGTTTGCTGCTCTTCGTACCGCCACGCTTTCCACTGACGAAACCGAGCGTCTACACGCCACATAAGCGCTGGCGCGGCACCCCGCACGTCCAATGGGGCTACTCCGTTTGCCTGTACGCGTCTTCCGCCACGGAGTGGCATCCCGCGGATGGGATGTTTGGCCTACTGGATCGGCTATGGGAGTGGCTACAGGCGGCGGCGATCGGCCAGTTGGATCCGGACGGTGTGCCACTGCATCCCCCGGTCGCCTACCACACGTCCGGTACACCCCTGGTCATTCCCCGTGCCGACACGCCGACGGTCGGGGACGAGCCCTGGCTCGGGTGGGCAACCGCGGAGCTGATACGCGAACGTCGCTTCGATCTGACCGCCTGGACACCGATGCGCCTGAACGGCTCGCTCCAAGACACCCCCCAGCACGCGGCCCCGACGATCTTGCTCCCGAGCCGCCTCGATTGGGAGTATCCGGACCGGGCGCTGGGGCTGATCATCGCTCTTATCGACCGCGGTGTCGATTGGGGTGACTTCTGGAGCTTGCTGGAGTTCACGGCGCTTGAGCGGCCTGGCGAGCCATTGCTGCTCGTCATCGGCACCGCGATGCGGGGCCTCGCCGGAGGCGAACCACGCCAGCACCTGACTGCCTGGCGGATACCGGCCGAGGCGACGAGCGATCTATGGAGGTCGCTGGGCCGCCACAGCCAGCGCCCTGAGCTGCTTGAGATGGGCGAGCAGGCACGTGAGCGCGTCATGACCTGGGCCAAGGAGGCGCCGACGGAATGGTGCGCGGTCCGTGAGGCACGTAGCGAGGTCACTGTACGCCGTGATCGCGACTCGCCGATGAGCTGGTTCAAGGGAAGGGCCGTGGCGATCTGGGGCTGTGGTGCGATCGGATCGCTCGTTGCCGAGTGGGTCACACGTGCCGGGGCCGCACGAGTGATACTGCGCGACAACGCTGGTGTCACACCCGGAGTGCTGGTTCGCCAGAACTACGTCGATGCCGACCTCGGCTATTGCAAGGCCGAGAGGCTCGCCCAGCGGCTCAAGGACATCGCCCCACATGTACAGGTCGAGGGGCATTACGGCGACGTGCTCGACGGACCACTGGACGCAGGTCCGTGGCACGAGCATGCGGACCTCGTTATTGACGCGACTGCTTCCGTGACGGTTGGCACTGCCTTGGAGCGGGCACGGATCGAGGACCGGACTTGTTCGATCGCATCTTTGCTGTTCGGCCATACGGCTGAGCATGGCCTCGCGGTGGTGTGTCCCGCAGACACTGGTGGGGGCCCCGTCGATGCCCTGCGGGCCGCGAAGCTCGCGTGCTTGTCGGAGCACGGTCTGCGGCGCTTTGCCGATGAGTTCTGGCCCGAGCCGCCTCGCAGCGAGCTCTTCCAGCCCGAGCCCGGGTGCTCGGACCCCACCTTCTCAGGCGCGGCAACAGAGACGGCAGCAGTGGCCGCAATGCTAATGAGAGACATCGCTCGCGACCTGCAGAACGGCGAACGTGAGATTACTGTCCACGTCACGGCGCTCGATGGCGCCGATGCTCAAGGAGCACTTCAACGGCGCGTGAGGGCGAGGCCCTCGTGGGACATTGACCTTCCTCAAGGTCTTCAGTTGCGTGTGTCCGAGAGAGCGCTACACGCGATGCGTCAGGAGGTCATCTCCAGTGCACAAGTGTGCGGTGCCGACAGCGAGACGGGGGGCCTTCTCTTCGGCGAGCGGGACGACGCCGCCGGAGTGCTCTGGGTAGACGAGGCGACTGCACCGCCGAGCGACAGTGAGCACTCGCCCGAGCTGTTCTTGTGTGGCACGAGGGGAGTAGCGCGCATGGTTGCGGACCGCCGTCGCCGCGGCCGAGGCTCGCTCGATCTCGTCGGCACATGGCACACCCACCCTGTATCTTCCGCGCGCCCAAGCGCCCGCGACCTGTTCGGGATGGCGGAGATCCTCGAAGCGACGGCATCGCCGCTCGCGCAAGCCTTGCTGGTGATCGTTGGCCACTCCGCTGGTACTCGCCCATCGATTGGTGCGTACATGTTCGAGCGTGCCGAGCTGGGGACCGACAATGTCCGCATCTCCGGTGGGCAGCGGCGCCTCGCAAGGTCCGTATGGCAGCCGCTCGCGACAGCCAAGGTGGGCACGCGCCGGGCTCGGCCATCCAGGCGTGCCAGTAGGTCGTCGTGACGATGCGCTCTGTCCGGGGCACAGTAGAGACTGTCGGTGTGGACGGATCTGGCGCTGAGGTACTGGATGGGCCGCTACTGCGCGAGTACCGAACGATCCGGGTGCGTGTGGCCGAGCGCCGCGAGCAGGCCGACCGACTTCGGGCTCTCATTGACGAGCTCGAGGAGCAGACGGCTCGCGAAGAGCACCTACTAGACGAGATGGCTGGCGCGCTCGACATCGACAGTCAGCTACGCCTTGAGCGCCTCGATCCGACACTCCGGGGAATGAGGTTGCGTGATGTAGCCCTCCAGGTGCTGGCCTCTCAGGAGGACCCTCGGAGGGAGATCCACTATCGGGAGTGGTTCGAGCTGGTCCGCGCCGCCGGACACAGAATCGGTGGCCGCGATCCACTTGCGACGTTCCTGGCGCAGGTCAATCGGGCGGCGGGCGTCGAGCGTGTCGGGCAACGCACCGGCCGCTACAGGCTTACCGCCTGCTAGACAGCGCTCCCCTCGTTGCCCTCGAGGCGCATGGATCAATGGACAAGCTGCCCTTCACCGTCTACGACTTCTTCGCCTGTTTGTCGGCCGGCCTCGTGGCGCTCGCCGGCCTTGGCGCCGCATTCGCCGGGTCAGAACGTTGGCAAGAGACCCCCTCGACCGTTGTGGCGCTTGTGCTCCTGGTTCTGATCTATGCAGCAGGACATATCGTCGCGAACCTCTCGGGGCACTTCTATGAGGGCATTGCGGTACGGCGCTGGCTCAAGGCGCCCTCGGTGAACCTCATGGCGCAAGATCGGCCAAGCGACTGGAAGGCAAAACTTTTCCCTGGGTACTTCCGGCCGCTGCCCGATGGTGTACGGGCTCGCGTCGTAGGACGTGCCACTCGATCCGGGATAGTCGACACCCGAGAGGATCTGTTCCTCGTAGCATTCGCGGCCGTCAAGAACGATCCGCAAACCTATGCCCGCCTGTCAACGTTCCTGAACCTGTACGGCTTCTGCCGCAACGTGAGTCTCGCAGCACTGTTTGCGAGCGCATGCCTTCTGGTCGGTATCGCGCTCGGGACTGCCCACACCGGAACGCTCATCTCACCCGGCTGGTGGGCGGCAGGTTCGTTCCTGCTGGCGCTTGGCCTCTTCTATCGCTACCTGAAGTTCTTTCGCCAGTACGCAGTCGAAGTCTTTCTCACCTACGGAGCGACGGACTCTTGATCCTGTGGCGCCTGCAAGAATCGGTGTATGGGCTGCGGTAGATTCGCGTCATGCGAACAAGGGGCCGTCGGGCAGCCATGACCTTCACTGGATCGTCCGCCGGCTCGGCGGGGATTTGAGGTCAGGGGTATAGGTATGCCTCGCGGTGATCTGAGCGCGGAGGAGGAGGCGGCCGGCAAGATCGTCGCGCAGCACCTGGGCGGCGAGTACGAAGCACGCGATGTTCGTGGGGCTCCCGACGCAACGCATGACCTTGATGTCGTGCTTGCAGGCGGCCGCAGGGTAGCGCTGGAGGTCACGTCGGCTGGCGACCGCGAGATTGAGGAGCTTTATCGTCTTCTGGTCGGCCGGACCTGGGAGGCACCGTCACTTCGGCATCACTGGTGGCTTGGCATACCTGACGACCCACGGATCAGGGACTCGCTGGACTTGTTGCTACTCGCCGAAAGGTTGGCCTGCTCGCCGGACAGACGTGGCCGACATCGCGTGAGCGGGTGGATTGAACGCAGCACTGCTTGGCGCACACCTGGCGCACATCTCGACGGGAAACGGCGGGAAAGCTGGGGTAGGTGCCGGAATCCAGAAGCCTATTTTGCAGGTGTTTCCTGCCTTTTCATGCCCTGCGTTACCCGCTCATTCCCACCCTCAACCGTCTCGACAAGGCGGAAGTCGCCGTCCTACTGCCGGGACTGCTCGGCGAGCCAGTCATCGAGCATGAGGCGCGTGAAGCGGATATGCCGGCCTACTCGATGGCAAGGCAGGCGGCCAGCCCTCACGGCCTCGTAGATCCAGCTCGTCTTGACGTTCAGATACCAAGCGGCCTGCTCCGGGCGCAGGAGCCGATCCTCGGTCAATGCAGCCGGTGGATTTGCTGTTGATGGTGCTTGCATACCCCTTACAGACCGCGACATGCCAAAACCGGCCAATGGATTCGCGACAGCCCAGCACAGCCGCCGTCGGCCTTTTGAGGTCGCGCTGTGCGGATCGTCGCTCCGTCAGACTAGGCGCGATGCCGACTTGGGGAGCGGGAGGCCACTGAGTTCCCTTGGCTCGAGCTTCCATAGCCCTTTGCCGTAGTGGCGGGAGCTGCTCTCCAGAGAGGTTGAGCGGCCGAGCTCCCGGAGGACGGCGAGTAGCTCATCGGGGTCAACGCCGGGGTTGGGGCGGATCACGAGCCAGTTGTTGAGGGGCGCCGCTTCGGCGAGATTGCGCACGAACCGTGCGTGGGAGCTGTTGAGGTAGCGAAATAGAATGGGCGCCGTCAATGGCCGCTCGATCTCGAACCACTTTCTGCCGGCTGTAACACGTTGCCGAACGAGAGTGCGGTCGCGTACACCGAGCTCGCTGCGGCCGTGGTGCAGGTAGGAAGCGAGAGGGCCTGACCGGGGCGCCTTCTTGAGATTCAGTAGCCAGCGCGGCACCGAGTCATCCATCGCGGCGAGGTCGTTCTTGGTGAGAGTTGCACCAGCGAAGTGGCGTGGCGAGGCGACACACGGCACGAGGTGGCGGAGTGGGATGCCGAGCTGCGCCCGCCGCTCCTCGCTGAGTACGAAGAAGGCGTTGTATCCGGTCGCGATGCCGCGGTGCACCCGCGCGAGATCACCAAGTGTGATCGCGTCTTTGTGGCAGGGAGCGCGCCTGGCTCCGCTCCAGCGATGATCGCTTCGCAGGACGACCGTTTGGCCACTGGATTTCCCGCTAATGGCGTCGCGCAGGCCACCTTCCGTCGAGACGGCCGAGTTAAGCCGAACGACCCGCGTCGCCGCGGCTGGGTCGCCGCCCTTGCGGATGAGCGTGATCGCCGCGGTCGTGACGGCGTGATCGAAGATGCGTTCCTTCACCGGGAAGCTGATGAGCGCCTCGACGTGCGCACGCTCGAGCAACGTGGTCTTGATCGCGCGCGCGTAGTTCATATCGAGCCAATGGGCGGGCGTAAGAAATGCGATCCGCGCATCGTTGTCGGCGGCCTCGAGTGCTCTCAGCAGGAACAGCACGTGCAGGGAGGCAAGTCGGCTGAAGCTTCGACCGAGGCGGGATGCGAAGCCATCGTGGATGACGGACTTCAGGTTGGCTGGGATGTCCTGATGGCGTGTGTACGGCGGATTGCACATAACGGCCTGTGGGCGCTCCTGTAGCTCGTCGATCAGGAAATCGGCGCGCCGCAGCTCGAGCTTTTTGATCCTGCGCACATCGCGCGTTGTGGCGGCCATAGCGAGGGCGAGCGGATCGACGTCTAGGCCGAGCAGCCGCGTGAAGCCATCTTTGCGGGCGTGGGCAGCCGCGATCATTAGCGCTCCAGAGCCGACCCCGGGGTCGAGCAGAAGCCTCGGGTTGTCAGCCAACAGCCACTCGGCCATCGGCCGGGCAGCCCAGAGGGGCGTAAAGAACTGGCCGAGCTTCCGGCGCCCCGCGGTCGGTACGAGCCGCTCGAACGCCTCGCCGACGACATCGCGGCCGTCGGCCCACGCGGGGTCGCCTGGCTTGACCGCGAGACACTCGAGGACTCGCGCGAGTGCTCTGCGACGGTCGTGGTCGCCTGCGACCGTCCGGCCTTCGACATCGGCGACCAGTTCATCGATCGCCGCAGCGGCTTCAGACATCGCCACAGAGTATGAGCAACTGCGGACGAGCGCTTCGGGGGTGGGTAGCGCTACGCTGCCCCAGTCGTGTCCCAGATCACCGAATCCGAGCGGGTCACGCGCGTCCAGCAGCTGCTGGCCGAGCTGCACAAGATGCCGCCCGAGAAGCACGAGACGGTGCACATGCCCTGGACCGCAGGTGAGCCCCTGCTGGAGGTGATCCGAATCGGTGTGGATGAGGTTCTACTGAACC
>DATBPE010000058.1:0-6595 GCA_036561505.1 Solirubrobacteraceae bacterium | reverse complement strand
GCGAGCAGCAGAGCCGGCGGCTTGCGCTTCTTGTGGCGAGCGGACTTAGCGGATGAGGCGTGGGCCGGCAGCGTGCCGCCCTGCAGGTAGAGGTCTTGGACCACAGATCCCGGCTGGTTGATCGTCACCTGGTCTGAGAGCCCGAACTTCAACAGCTTGTGGATGGTGAGATGCGCGAGCTTGAAGATCGATCCCTGTAGCGCGGGCGGCGGCGGGGGCGGCGGCGGCGCGGGCGGCAACGGACAGGCGCCGACCGGTCGAACGTTTTCGCTTTCATAGGTGAAGATGGCTCCGCCCGCAAGCGGCGTTTCCAGCGACTCGACGGCGAACACGGTCTGCCCGGACGCCAGCGGAGCCAGGAAGCTGCCGGCAAAGCTCAAGCCTGACAGCAGCGTGATCTGAGCCTGGCCACCGTTCCTGTGTTCGAAGCCGCCGTAGGGTCGCGCCACGTCGGAGAAGTAGCCGCCTTGAACCGTCTGGCCGGCCGAGCGCTGACCTGAGAAGCTCCCCGAGCCCGCGCATACGGTCGGGTCCATCGATGGCAGGCCGTCATACACAAACGATCCGATGATGGTCCCACCCGGATGGCCGTTGGGGCCGGTCGGGGATTCCAGGCTCACAACGTCACCGGGAGCGGGGATCGACGCCGTCCAGGCGCCTCCTTCTCCGCTGGCTCTGGACACTTCGATGCCGCCGCGAACTATCGATACCGCCACCGACGCGTGTTCCGGGCCGCTGCCACTTGTATGGAGGATCGCGTCTTCCGGCTGTGTCGTCTCGCCCTCCGTGATCGACAGCGAATACTGGAGGTGTTTGGGGGGGTTCGCGGACGCCGGCGCTGCCACCAGGGCGGCGATGGCGAGGAACGTCAGCAGCGACAGCCAGCCGCGGCCACGCGGCAGGTCTTTGTGGCCAGGCCAAATGGGTTGTGTGGGAGTTCCGCTGCCGCGCATGGAATGCCAACGGATCGGACCGGAGCCGGAAATCATTTAGCGCCGAGGGTGATCTTGGACGGGGAGCCTAGTGGCGCCTCCGGCGGATTTTCTGACGCTGAGGCTGCGGGTTTGTTGCTAGCGACCGCCGGCCATCGCTGGCAGGATCACCAGTGTGTCGGCGGCTCCGACGGCTGTGTCCAGTCCGCCCAGTACGCGCACGTCCTCGTCGTTTAGATAGACGTTGACGTAGCGGTTGAGCTCCCCGTCGGCCGCGAACAGCTGATCCTGGGTGGCGGGATGGTTGGCGGCGAGGTCGCGCAGCACCTCCCCCACGTTCTCGCCTGAGGCGCTTACTTCCTTATCGCCTCCCACCGAGGCGCGTAGGACCGGGGGTATCTTGATCGTCGCCATGTTCTCTCTTCTGGGTAGGGGCTGGGGACTTATAAGCCAGGCTATCCGGCCGCGGCGCAAAACGCCTCGTAGTCGGGGAACACGCCCATCTCCTCGTCAGAGATCGCATCGGGCTCACGGGAGCAGATCGGGCAGTCGGGGTCGCGGCGCACCTTGACCTCGTTGAGGGTTGCTGCCAGTGCGTCGTAGAGCAAAAGCCGCCCGATGGCGGGGTCGCCGATGCCGAGGATCAGCTTGACGACCTCTGTGGCCTGCAGCAGGCCCATCGTTCCCGGCAGCACGCCCAGCACGCCGTTTGCTCCGCAGGAGGGCGCGAGCTCCGCCGGCGGCGGCTGGGGAAACAGACAGCGGTAGCAGGGACCGTCGTAGGGCTTGAAGATCGACAGCTGCCCGTCGAAGCCGAGGATCGAGGCGGACACGACGGGGATCTTCAGGCGCACGCTGGCATCGTTGAGCAAATAGCGCGTGGGGAAGTTGTCCACGCCGTCGACGATCACGTCGTAGCCCTCGATGATCTCCATGATGTTGGAGGCGTCGATGCGCGTCTGGTACTTGAGGACCTGCACATCGGGGTTCAGCGCCCGGATGCTCTCTTCGGCAGACTCGACCTTGGGGGTGCCGATGCGTGGTGTGGAGTGGATCACCTGACGCTGCAGGTTTGAGAGATCGACGACGTCGTCATCGACTATCCCGAGTGTGCCGACACCGGCCGCGGCTAGGTAGAGCGCGGTCGGGGAGCCCAGTCCGCCGGCGCCCAGCAAAAGCACCCTGGCGTCGAGCAGCTTGATCTGCCCCTCGACCCCGACCTCTCCCATGAGCAGGTGGCGCGAGTAGCGCTCGCGCTGCTCGGAGCTGAGCGCGCGTGGCGTCTTGACCTCGTAGCCGCGGTCCTTCCACAGTGTGATGCCGCCGGTCATGGAGACCACGTTGGTGTAGCCGAGGTCCTCGATCAGCGTGCGTGCGGCCCACGCCGAGCGGTTGCCAGATTGGCAGTAGAGCACCACCTGCGCGTCGCGATCGGGGACGGCCATCTCGATCCGTGTCTCCAGGTAGCTCTTGGGCACGTGCTTGGCCCCGGGGATGTGACCCGCCGCGAACTCCTCGACCTCGCGCACATCGATCAGCACCGGCCCGGCGGGAGAAGCGCCGTTGGTGGACCTCGCACCGGCGTGGCCGTTGGAGGAGGCCGCCTGGGCATTTGACGCGGCGTTCGAGAGCTCCAGCTGCTCGTGCACGACGCCGGGGTCGACCTCATCGATCCGGCTCTTGACCTGGCGGAGAAGCTCCGCTCCGGACGGACTCATCTCAAAACTCCTGAACCTCGGTCGGGTTTCATAGGGACTTCAAAAAGTATAGCGGCAACCCGCGTCGCTGATCGCCGCCTGTTAGCGCTAGTACCCGGCTAGCCGAGCGGTTGCTCAGGAGACCAGCAGATAAGAGAAGCCCACCGCGCTGGGACTCGACGCGCGAGAGCCACCGTAGGAGGCGTTGGCACGCCAACGGCCCACGGCTGGGGGTGTGAAGGACAGGCTGGCCGACCCTTCGCTTGCGTGCAGTTCATCTTGACGGTAGAACTGCCAGCCGAACACCGGATCGAAGCGCTGCAGTTCGACCGTGACCGGTCCGGATGCTTGCGGGGTCACCTTGACGTCGATCCCGACGCTCTGCCCGGCGGGGATCTTCGAGGCACTGAAGGAGATCGCGGTGCTGGTGATCGTTCGCGATTCGCGCACGAGCGTGTAGTTGCCCTTCGTCACTCCACGAGTCGACGCGACCGCGTAGTAGACGCCGGGATTCAGCTGGCGCTGCAGAGTCACCGATCCGCTTTCGCCGCACTGACAATCGAGCACGTTGCCGTTCTGATTGCGCAGCTGGAGGTTGAAGTTCGCCGATCCCGGCGCGATCAGCTTGAGCGTCAAATTGGAGTGGCTGGTCACGTCCAGGCGATATAGACGCAGCACCTGCACACCTTCGCTGTTCAGACGCCCGTGCGCGTGCGCGTAGTTGCCCAGCTGTACTCCAGGCGCGGTTTGTGAGCTGTTCGCGGGCGCCACCTGAAGGCGAAAGCGTTGGACGCGCTTGTAGGACTGTTGGGGAGTGATCTCATAGCTGTAGCGACCGCCCTGGCCGGGCCCGGGGGTGAACAGGCGGTAGCCGCCGCAGCTGACCCGCAGCAGCGCGCCGCCTTCAAAGGAGCTGGTGCCGGGCGCGAAAAGCGCCCCTTTGACGCACGCGCCGTTGGTCTGGCTGGCAAGGTTGATCAGGTAGCTGACACCCGCGCGCATGGTGAAGTAGTAGGCGGCGTTGACGTTCTGCAGCCGATCGACCTGCCCCCGTGTGCCCGAGGCCGACAGCGGGCGCCCAGGCGGTTCGACCGCGGGGGTCGGTAGGAACACCACCAGCGAGAACCCGGCCAGCGCGGAGTCTGGGAGCGCGGCGACGCGAATGTAGTAGAGCCCGTTCTTGACCGCCTTGAACGACAGCGAGGCCTTGCCGTGGGCGTCGGTCTCCTGGCAGCCGACCGAGGTCACCTGGGAGCGTACGGCGTGATAGACGTCCACAACGGCGTCCAGTGCCCCGCCCGCCGCCAGTTCGACCGCGATCCGCTGGGTCTGCGGGAAGCGCAGGCTGTACCACACCGAGGCGCTTGTGCTCCCCTGGCAGGCGGATTCGTGTTCCTGGGGTTCGGTGGTGGCGCCCACGGTGCTGCCCTGGAGAGTCGCGGGTAGCGTGTGGATTGCCTGCGCGCCCGAGAGCGTGTCGTTCCCCGGCGGCGGCGGTACTTCCACGACGGCGGCCCGTGCGCCCGGGAGAGACGAACCGCCCGAGGCGGCGCCAGCGCGCGGGATCGCGACGGCAAGCGCCAGAATCGAGACGATCCCGATGAGGCCGATCACCGTTCTTCGGCCGCTTGCACGCGAGCGCATGTTCCTATGTACGACGCTTACATGGTGAGCTCCTGCCAGCGGACCGTCCCAGATGCGTACTGCCCTACTCTGCCGGCATGCCCCGGACCGCTGTGAATGCCCTGGTCACGATCGCGTTCGTGCTGGCGCTCGCGGGATGTTCAAGTGGCTCCTCGACATCGTCGAGCACGGTTGGCCTGACAGCGGGCTTCGAGGGTGCCGCGCTGCCAGCGAACATCACCGCCCCCGCCTTCACGCTCACCGACCTGCGTGGCGATCGGCTGTCGCTGTCTGGCTATCGGGGGCAGGTTGTCGTGTTGGCATTTCTGTACTCGAGTTGCGGAGGGGCATGCGTCGTGGTTGCCCAGCAGATCCGTGGAGCGCTGGATGAACTGGCAAAGCCCCCACCGGTGCTGTTCGTGAGCGTCGATCCCGTGTCTGACACCCCCGCTCGCATAGCCCGTTTTCTGGCAGCAGTCTCCTTGACCGGGCGGGTGCGCTATCTCACCGGGCCGCTAGCGCGACTGCGGGCTGCGTGGCGGGCCTATCGCGTGGTCCCCCCCAGCTCCTCACGAGCGAACTTCGATCGCAGCGTCTCTGTCTTGCTGATCGATCGCAGGGGCCGCGAGCGAGTTCTGTTTCAGTCAGAACAGCTGACTCCCGAATCCCTTGCTCACGACATCCGCCGGCTGCAGGCGGAAGCAAGCTAGAGGCCTCGAGCAGAGTCGTTGATACCCTAGTAGCCAGGTAGGTTTTCTTACGATGATGTTCTCAACCAAGGCCGAGTACGGCGTGCGCGTGATGGTCGAGCTGGCTCGGCGGGAGGGCAAGGAGCCCGTGCCGTTGGCTGAGATCGCCGAACACGACGGTCTTCCGCTGGCCTACTTGGAGCATCTCGTGGCGCGCCTGCGCAAGGCCGGGCTGGTCGATAGCCGTCGTGGGTCACGTGGTGGCTACATGCTCGCCCGGGCGCCCGAGGAGATCACGATGGCCGAGGTCGTCGAGGCGCTGGAGGGATCGATCGCCCCGATCGAGTGCATCTCTCAAGCGTCGGATGGCTCAATCGTGTGCTCAAGAGAGTCCAGCCCAGACCACGTGTGCCCGACGAAGCTGCTGTGGACACGAGTGCGCTTCTCGATAGTGCGTACGCTGGTGGAGACGACACTTGCTGACCTGGTGCCCCCCGGCGGCGGTGCGCCACAGCCGCAGCCCGCCGAGATGCTCGTGCCCGGCGCTTTGACGGGCGTCATCGAGCAAACCCGCAGTACATCCGAGAAATCGATCGCAATGGGAGCCCGAACGAACGCCTATGGCTGAGCTTGAGATACGCAATCTGCATGTACGCATCGAGGAGCGGGAGATCCTCAGAGGGGTCGATTTGACCGTCGACCGTGGCGAGGTGCACGCGCTGATGGGACCCAATGGATCGGGCAAGTCGACGCTCGCGAACACGCTCTTGGGGCACCCCTCTTATGAGATCACAGAGGGTTCGATCTCCTTCAAGGGCCAGGACATCACCGAGTCCGAGCCGCACGAGCGTGCCAAGGCCGGTTTGTTTTTGGCCTTTCAATATCCCGTGGCGATTCCCGGAGTGTCGGTGGCCAACTTCCTGCGCATGGCGATCAACGCCAAACGCGAGAAGCCGATCGGGGTCAAGGAGTTCGGCACCCTGCTGGGGCACGCCGTTGAGCTGCTGGAGGTCGATCGCTCATTCGTCTCGCGCCATCTCAACGACGGGTTCTCCGGCGGCGAGAAGAAGCGCGCCGAGATTCTGCAGATGGCGATGCTCGAGCCCGACGTGGCGATCCTCGACGAGACCGACTCCGGCCTTGACATCGACGCGCTGCGCACGGTCGCCGAGGGCGTCCAGCGCCTACACGACGAGCAGGGCCTGGGCGCTCTGATCATCACCCACTACCAGCGCATACTGCACTACATAAAACCCCAGTTCGTGCACATCATGCTCGACGGGCGGATCGTGCTGCAGGGCGGAGTGGAGCTGGTGGAGCGCCTGGAGCGCGAGGGCTATGACCAGATCCGCCAGGAGTACGGCGTCAGTGTCTGAGATCGTCGTCAAGCCAGGCCGTCACCGCGAGGCGACCCTCTACCACGCACTGGCGGGAGCCGGCGCGGGCGACGGGCGCACCCTCCAGCAATTGAGAGAGGCGGCGTTGAACGTCTACGAGGCGTCGCAGCTGCCGGTGTGGCGTCGCTCGGGATTCTGGACAACGAACTTCGCCGAGCTCGACCTGGACGCGCTCGAGGTGCGCCACCACGGCGAGAACGCCCCGCTCCCACAGATAGTGACCGACACGCTCCCAGATCGGCCTCACGCCGGGCGGA
>DATBPE010000057.1:0-2934 GCA_036561505.1 Solirubrobacteraceae bacterium | reverse complement strand
ATCAAGGCATGTGTTAGTGGCGATCGTGTACAGCCACGATCTCAGAGAGCTGCGTCCCTCGAATCGAGCGAGGGCGCGCCAGGCGCGCAGCAACGTCTCCTGTAGCGCGTCCTCGGCGTCGTGCACCGATCCGAGCATGCGATAGCAGTGGGCGTGCAACTCGCCGCGATAGGGCTCGAGCAGACGGGCAAACGCAGCCTCCTCACCGGCGCGTGCCTGCTGGAGCAGACGTTCGTCCTCAGTGCTGGCGCGTGTGGAGACAGTGGGCATTTCTCAACCAGAGTAGACCGACCGTGAGCGGGAAACTCATCGCGGCGATGAGTTTTAGCGCTTGCGCGAGTCAAGTAGTCAAGAGATGAGACCCGCTGCCTGCAACCGCGTGGTGCACCTGGAGCTCCACACCGGCGATCTCGCCCACGCCAGGGCCTTTTACGCGGAGCTGTGCGGCTGGCTTCCGCAGCAAATCGACACTCGCCACGGGTCCTATCTGGCACTCGAGCTGGGCGGGGGGCTCGGCGGCGGCATGGTGCAGTGCCCAATCGAGCGTCCCCTGTGGTTGCCGTATGTCCAGGTCGCGCAGATCACCCACGCGACCGACCATGCGCGAGCGCTGGGCGCAACGGTGCTGCTCGAGCCGCGCGAGGGTCCGGCGGGCTGGCGCAGCGTGGTGGCAACGAGCTCAGGCGGCGAGGTAGCTTTCTGGCAGCCCAAGCGATGAGCATCTGCGCGTTCGCCGCCATTTTTGGCATGCCAACCGAGAGCGATGAATTCGTGCGCACACGAGGTCTGACTCAGAGAAGCCGACAATCGACCAGCAGGAGGAACGAAAAATGACCAGCACCGAGACCAGCATGCACATCAGCGAAGTGGGAACGGTGATCGTTCCCGTCGCAGACCAGGACAAGTCGCTCGAGTTCTACACCGAGAAGCTCGGATTCGAGAAGCGCGCAGACATCCCAATGGGCGAGGCCATGCGCTGGGTTGAAGTCGCCCCACAGGGCGCGGCGACGACGATCGCGATCGTCCCCCCGCGCGAAGGGGACCCCACGGGAGTCCAGACGCGTATCGCCCTGGCGACGAACGACATCGACGCGGACCACGCGAGTCTGCAAGCCCGCGGCGTCGACGTGGACGAGGAGGTGATGCGCATGGGGGGACCGGTGCCGCCGATGTTCTTCTTCCGCGACCCCGACGGCAACACGCTGCTGATCGTCGAGCGCAGCTGAGCATCGCTGTGGCGCAGCCGCGACGGGACATGGTCGCGGCTGGCGCCAACGGCGCCCGATGGCGCCTCTAGCCTGTTAACTCAGGTGCATGACCCGAACACGGTGGCCTATATGCCTCGAGAATGCTCCAGCCGCGTCCCACGCGAGTCTGAGGGCTCCTCCGCTAGTGAGGGTCACGATGCTGGTAGCTCTCGAGGTGATCTGCGTGATTCTCTGGATGTGCACCACCGCGGCTGTGGCCAACGCTGAAGCGGTCCCTGAACAGCCTCCGTCACCCTCCGTCTCCGGTGGCGGTGGCGCAGCCGAACAATCCCCGCTGCCGGTCAGCGTGACGATCAACCGGTTCGCCCCGGGCCGCCCGGTAGCGCAGCGGTTCCTCGGACTCTCCTTCGAGCTTGCTGCGCTCGGCCAACTCGGGCAATACGCCGAGCGCGGCAACCTCGTGGGTTTGCTGCGCTCATTGGGGCCCGGCATGTTGCGCTTCGGTGGCATCACCGCGGATGAGAACGTCGCCTGGACCGACTCCGCGACTCCACGGCCGTCATGGGCCTCGAGTGTGATCGGGCCAGCTCAGTTGAGCGCCATCGGCGTGCTTGCCCGCCGCAGTGGATGGCGGGTCTTGCTCACGGTCGGGCTGGCCCACTTCGAACCACTAGCCGCCGCTCGCGAGGTAGCGGTCGCTCACCGTGCCCTGGGTAGTTACCTGGCCGCGGTCGAGATAGGCAACGAGCCAAACGCCTATGGCCACCACGGCTTTCGGGAACTCCCCTGGATCGCTCAGGGCTATGAGGAAGAGGTTGGCGAATACCGTGAAGCGATCGAAGCCCTCACTCCCGGTGTACCGATCGCCGGGCCCGACGTGTCGGGCTCAGGCGTGTTTCCCGAATGGGGCGAAGAGGAGGCGCTTGCGCAGACGCCCGCCCTGTTGACCGGACACCACTATCCGCTCGGATGCTCGCAGACGCCTGCGCCCTCAATCGAAGCGCTGCTGAGTCCGGTTATCCGTGAACGTGAGGCGGCCTCGCTGGCGACATACATGTTGGCCTCGCGCCGCAATGGCATTCCGCTGCGGATCGACGAGACCAACACCGTCTCCTGCGGAGGAGTGGCTGGGATCAGCAACACATTCGCCTCGGCGCTGTGGGCGAGTAGCTACATCACGCAGGTGATGAGCGCCGGTACGGCGGGGATCAACCTCCAGGGCAACCCGACGAATTGCAGCGGGTATACGCCGCTGTGCGCGGCCAATCCGACGGCCCTCGCGGAAGGGAATCTGCGCGTCCAACCCGAGTGGTACGCACTGCTGCTAACGAGCTCCCTAATCGGCGACCGACCGCTACCGACCAGGATCTCAGCCGTTGGCCCCCCCAACCTCGTGGCGACTTCATTCCTGGCCCCCGACCACTCGTTGAAGGTGCTGCTGGTAGACGATGAACCACAGGGCGCTGCTCGGCTGGCGCTGCGGGTGAAGGTGGGTGCTGGCATGGGTAGGGCAAGCACCCTGCGCCTCACAGCGCCAGCACAGAGTGCGACCGGCGGCGTGCTGCTGGCAGGCCATTCGGTCTCCGCCAACGGCTCCTGGAAACCTCCAACACGGACAGAAAGCACCGCCACACACGCGGGAATCCTGGCGCTCGAACTCGCGCCCAACAGCGGGGTGCTCATCGCCGTTGCTCGACGAGCGGCAGGCCAGCACTAACGTCCCTGT
>DATBPE010000056.1:0-3144 GCA_036561505.1 Solirubrobacteraceae bacterium | reverse complement strand
CCTTCCCACCGCTTCCACGAACGGCGCTTCCGCGGGGCTGGTGGAGGATGCTTCTTTTGACGGGAACACCTTCTTTGCGAGCAGCCGGTCAGTGTGATCCTCGTATCTGGAGAGACGATGCGCGATCAGGCGTCCAGGTTGGAGGAAGTCCTCGAATGGCTTTTCGTGCGGTTCGGGTGCGATTGTCGTTATCGCCGATATGTCATTGCGGCGCTGCAGGTAGTGCTTTGTGGTGGCAGACGTCGCGGTGTAGGCGCTCCCGACCCAGAACTTGAGATCGGCACACAGCGGCGGAGCTGGAACGCCGGACTGTTCGGCCTGTTCCAGCGCCAGGTCGTGTAGGAGCTTCGTCAACCGGGGGTTGCTCCACCGCAGGCGCCGCACGGTCTTGTAATAGCGCTCGGCGACGGTGTGCCCGACTCGTTCGGCCGCTCCAAAGATGGCATCCGCGAGCTCGATCGAGATTTCGCCCCCGCTCGCCGATTCTGGTTCGTCCTTCAGGACGGCTGGGCATTGCGCCTTGACGGATTCGGCAAGCGCGTCGACGGCATCGAGTTCTGCCGATGCGTGAACTGCTTCCGCATGCCGTAGAGCAAGCCTCGACTCAAGGTAGGCGTGCGTTGCTGCAGCGTCAGTCCCCGACACGTGAGCGCTCGCGGCACCGGCGGGGCAGACGCTCGCGATAGCGCTGGCCGAGAGGAGGCTCAGAAGAACCTGCGCCCGCCTCAAGTTCATGGTCCTTGTCGAAGAGTAGCCAGCTGGCATGGCTCCGTGTTGTCTGTGATCCTACGGTTGATGACAGTGACGCCAGCCTAGCCGAGCTGAAGTCGCCGCGAACCCACGCCGCGAAGATCGTGCGCACGATCTCATGGTAGACCGGCAAATGCGCCTCAGGAGCGCGCCGGTTGTTCCTGTTCGGACTGCATACGTGGCGCTTCCCCCTATCGCGTGAAAGGAGTCGCCTCCGCCAAGCCGTCGCTGGCTTCCGGATTGGCCGAATACGAGGAGTCAGCGTGCATCCTGTCGAGAGTGTCGCTTGCCAGAAAGTGGGTACATCTACTGGTCGCTGTTCAGGAGTCCAGTAGCTGGATCAACCTGTGTCTTTGCCGGGGGTCCGACCGGTTCCAGTAGCAGTTCGGTGACAGTCTCCTGCGGCCTGATGGTTTGACTAGAGCCGCGGCTGGCGCATAGGCAAGTTCGCATTTTGTGACCTCATCCTTGATAAGGTGGTCACATGCGCGAGATTGGTGTCCGCGAGTTGAAGCTGTCGCTGAGCGAGACGCTGCGAGCGGTCAGCCGCGGACAGCAGGTGCGCGTGACCGTCCGCGGTAACCCGGTAGCGGACATCGTTCCCGCTGGAGCCTCAGCTGAGGATGATCCTCTACGAAAGCTTGTGGCCGACGGCCGGTTGGTCGCGCCGACGCGCACGCGGCCAACCAAAGCACCACGACTCGTGAAGAGCCGACACAGCGCATCCTCGCTAGTACTCTCAGAGCGGGACGACGAGCGCTGAATCTCTACCTCGACGCAAGCGCGCTCGTCAAGCGCTACGTAGCAGAGCCCGAGAGCAAGGCAATTCGCGACGCCATGGACGCCGCCGACGGCTGGTTTATGTGCCGTGCCGGCTACCTCGAGACCGTTCGCGCCGTCGGTCTAGCCGCTGGCAAGACGGCCGCCAAGACGGTCGGTGATGAGTGGCCCATGTTCGGCGTCATCGAGATAGACCAGCGCCTCGTGGAAGACGCCGCTGCGCTTGCGATCGATCACGCATTGCGCAGCCTCGACGCTCTGCACCTCGCCGCGGCTCTCGTGCTCCCGCACGAGGACCTCGTATTCGCAACATGGGATCGCCGGTTGCATGCCGCCGCAGGCCGAGCGGGACTTCGTCTCATCCCGGAGACCCTCACTTGATCTGCCGCTTGCGATCCGCGATTGGTCGTGGCCAGCCATCGCCGCACGCGCGCACGGGCGTAGACTTTCACCGTGCAGCCACCGCAGACGCAGTATGTCGAGCGAGATGGGATCTCGATCGCCTACCAGGTGGTGGGCGACGGCCCGGTCGATGTGGTCATCGCTCACGGCTTCTTTTCCCACCTCGATCTCCAGTGGGCGGACCCGGCGATCTCGCGCTTTCTGTCTCGTTTTGCCTCCTTCGCGCGGGTGATCATCTTCGACAAGCCGGGCACAGGCCTGTCGGACCCGATCACACACCTGCCCACTCTCGAGGAGCGCGTCGCCGACATAGAGGCGGTTCTTGATGCAGCAGGCTCCGAGCATGCCGTGCTGTTCGGCATTTCAGAGGGTGGCCCCACATCGATTCTACTGGCCGCAATGCGGCCGCAGCGGATCAGTTCGTTGGTCCTTTTCGGCTCGTTCGGGTGCACCCCTTGGGCTGCGCCCGGAGACTTTTCGGCCGAGCAGCTCGAGCATGTGAACAGCATCCGCAGTCAGGTGCACGAGCTGATTGAGCACTGGGGCGATGGGGGCAGGCTGATGGAGGTCTTGGGCCCGAGTGTTACTTTGAACGAGTCGCAGAAGCGCTCGTTCGGGATATTCGCACGGGCCGCAGCAAGCCCCCGTATGGCCCGGGCGCTCGTCGATGTCGTCGAGCAGATCGACATACGCGACGTGTTGCCGTCGGTGCGCGTGCCGACACTGGTGTTGCATGTGAAGGGCGACCGCGTGATTCCGTACGCGGGTGGCCAAGGGCTGGCGGAGGGCATCCCCGGGGCGCGCCTGGTCACATTCGAAGGTATAGACCATGCCTTTTGGCTCGTCGACGGGCTCGTTGATGAGATCGAGCGGTTCGTCACCGGCGCGGTGAGTCGCGTTGAGCCGAACCGGGTGTTGACAAGCGTCCTGTTCACGGACATTGTGGCCTCGACAACGCGTGCGGCGGAGCTGGGCGATCGCGCGTGGCGTGAGGTGCTCGAGCGTCACGACGCGCTCGTTGACCGCGTCGTAGCAGAGCACGGCGGGCGGGTGGTCAAGCACATCGGCGATGGTGCGCTATCGGCGTTTGACGGGCCGGCTATGGCGATGCGCTGCGCTGAGGCGCTGCGTGACGGGATCGCGGAGCTCGGCATCGAGCTGCGGGCCGGCGTCCATACAGGCGAGTGCGAGGCGATCGGAGAGGACCTCGGC
>DATBPE010000055.1:0-15921 GCA_036561505.1 Solirubrobacteraceae bacterium | reverse complement strand
CTGCCAGAAGTTGCCGAGGCTTTTTCCGCTGCGTCCGACGATGCCACGGATCAGCGCAACAGCGACGACGATTCCGACGGCCGCCGAGAGGAAGTTCTGGACGGTCAGCCCGAGCATCTGGCTGAGATAGCTCATCGTCGTGTCGCCGCTGTAGTACTGCCAGTTGGTGTTTGTCACAAACGACGACACCGTGTTGAAGGTGACATTCCATGGCGCTGAGTGGTAGGCGAGTGGGTTGGCGGCGTGGGGAACGAAGAATGCGTCCTGCGTGCGCAGGATCACGTACAGCAGCAGCCAACCAGCCAGCGAGAAGACGATCAGGCTTTTGGCGTATGACTTCCAATCCTGCTCGCGCTTGGGATCGACGCGCAGGACTTTGTAGAGGAACCGCTCCGGCCAACCGAAGATCGGCGTGAGAAATACGCGCTCGCCGCCGTACACCTTCGCCATGTAGGTACCCAGCGGCATCGCCAGGGCGCTGAGAATCACGACGAAGAGGGCGATCGTCAGCCACCCGGAGAACGTCATCTCAGAGCTTCTCCCCGCGGATCAAGGCGTAAAACAGGTACGCGATCACGAGCACCGACACGACCAGACCGAAGAAGTCCGCGCCGCTCATGTGTGCGACGAAGAAGCCGAGCATCGGCGAGGCGCTCATACTCGGTCGATTCCCTCGATCAGCAGAAGCAGGATCGCGAAGGCGGCGATCCCCAGTGCGAGTGCCAAGAAGTCCATGAGAGCACTATTGCTCGCAGGCCATCACGGCCGCATAACAATCGTGCCCGCGCGTATAACGATTTCGTTACGGCGGCTGCTTGAAGGTGCTCAGAGACAGATCAAGGACGAATCCACCGCAAGTCAGCGAAGCGTGCGAAGTCACGATCGAAGGACACCAGCTCACAGGCGTGCTCGATTGCGATCGCAGCCAACTGCGCATCGGGGATGAGGTCGCCGGTGATGTCGGCTTCGCGGCAGATGCGCTCCAACAGGTCCAGGTGGCAAGGCCCCGGTCCGATGTTCACGTGGGCGGCCTGCCCGCGAAGCGCCCGCAGATAGGCGAACGCCTCCGGCACCGGTGTGGGAATCGAGAACATGCGTCTGTTGGTGGCCACACGCAGAAACGAGCCGGCGACCAGGTCGGGGACGGCGAATGGGGAGCGAGTGGCCAGCGTGTCCTGCAACCACGCTCGAGCCGATCCGAAATGAGGATGGTCGTCACGATGGGCGCCCAGCACAACGTTGACGTCGAGCAGCCTCACCGCAGCGCGTCGAGCTCGCCGCCGCGGTCGAGCGCTTCGCGCAGTGCCCTGTTGGATGTCAACTCGATGCCCGGGAGCGGACCTCCGCCACCATGGAACACCGGCACCTCCGGCGACTGGGCCTTCTCCAGGGGTTCGGCCAGCTCACGCCTCAGGGCATCCTCTACGACCTTGCCAAGACTCTGACCGCGCTCGCGCGCGCGAGCCTTGGCGGACTCCAGAAGATGATCATCGACAGAAATAGTGGTGCGCATGATGCGCAGGCTATCGCATCAATCGCATCAAATATGTCGCACGCTCCGCACGGGAGCAGCCCGGCGAAGCTACATCAACAAAGTCTCTGAACTGCACTCAAAAGCCCCACGACAGCGATTCTGTGTGGCCCCGGCAGGAGCAGTCGATGCCCTTATCCCCCTCCCTGGGCGATCAGATGTAGAGTCGCGGCGGTGCGGGTAACCACCGATATGGGGATCTCTGAATCCGGGCGGGCGAGGCGCCGGTGAGCGACGCGCCAGGTCAAGCAAGCGAGTCGATACAGCGCTGGGCGGCCGTTGACCGTTACATCACCGGGCTGCTCCTAGAAGAGGACGAGGTGCTCAGCGCGACCCTCGAGGCCAGCGCCGCCGCGGGGCTGCCGGCGGCGGCGATCAGCCCAAACCAGGGCAAGTTGCTCGAACTGCTTGCGCGGATGCAGGGCGCTCGAGCGATCCTGGAGCTCGGCACGCTCGGCGGCTACAGCACGATCTGGCTGGCGCGGGCACTGCCCGCCAACGGGCGGATGATCACACTCGAGGCCGAGCCGACATACGCGGCGCTCGCCCGGGCGAACATCGAGCGTGCCGGACTCTCAGAGCTCGTGGAAGTGCGCCTCGGAGCGGCACTGGAAACTTGCTCCGAACTGCACGCACAAGGCGCGGGACCTTTCGATTTGATCTTCATCGACGCCGACAAGGCGAACAACCCCGGCTATCTGGAGTGGTCGCTGAAGCTGTCCCGGCCGGGCACCGTGATCCTCGCGGACAACGTGGTGCGCGACGGCGCGATCCTCGACCCCGACGCTTATGACCCGGCGCTTGGAGACGAGGGCGTACAGGGCGTGCGCCGCTTCTACGAGATGCTCGCGACCGATCCGCGCCTCAGTGCCACCGCGATCCAGACAGTCGGCGAGAAGGGCCACGACGGATTCGCGCTTGTGATCGTGCAGTAGAGCGCCCACCCGGTTTGCGGGCGCTGCCCTCACCCGGCGAAGCGGTAGCCCACGCCGGTGTCGGTCACTATGTAGTGCGGCAGCGAGCCGTCGGGCTCGATCTTCGCTCGCAGCCGCGCTATGTGCGTGCGCAGCGGCTGGATGTCATCCAGATACTCCGGCCCCCACACCTCCAAGAGCAGCGAGCGATGGGTCATCAGCCGGCCGCGATTGCGCAGCAGCACCCGCAGCAGGTCGAACTCGATCGGAGTCAGGTGAATCTCGCGATCCTGAAGACGCACGCTGCGGGCCGCGAAATCGACCACCAGCCCGTCGGCGCTGATCACCGGCTCCTGCATCCCGCTGGCGGTGCGGCGCAGCGCCGCACCCAGACGCGCGACGAGCTCGCGAGCACCGAACGGCTTGGTGATGTAATCGTCAGCGCCGGCTTCCAGCGCCCTGACCTTCTGATCCTCATCGCCCACCGCGGAGAGCACGAGGATCGGCATCTCGCTCCATTCGCGGATGCGCCGCGTGACCTCCACCCCATCCACGTCGGGTAGCACCAGATCGACGATCGCCGCCTGCGGCGGGCGCACCGCGACACGATCGAGCGCCTCCGCGGCGGTTTCGGCGCCCACCACCTCAAAGCCCGCCTCGCGCAACACCACCCGCAGCGCTCTGAGGATCTGCGGCTCGTCGTCGAGGACCAGCACACGGGGCCGTCCCGGCGGCGGCTGTTGGGGATCGGAACTCATCCGAGAGGGCCCGAGCCGACCGGGGCTTGATCGCCGCGCGGCGGGGCGGTGCTCGCCGGTGAGCGCAGCGGCAGCTCGAAGACGAACGTCGCTCCCTGTCCGGGCAGCGACTCGGCCGAGAGCCGCCCGCCGTTTGCCTCGGTGAAGCCGCGTGCGATCGCCAGCCCCAGACCCGAGCCGCGGCTGGCGCCGTCCGGGCGACCGGCCCGGTAGAACGGTTCGAATACGCGCTCCAGCTGGGCGGGCGGGATCCCCGGCCCACGGTCGACGATGCGTACTATCACCCTCCCGTTCACTTCGCGTGCGCGAATCGACACCGGGTATCCGCCGCGATGGCGTCGCGCGTTCTCCAGCACGTTCACGAACGCGCGCTCCATCTGCACCGGATCGAAGCTGACCAGCGGCAGGTCGCTGTCGATCGACAGACCGAACTCCTGCGGGGTGGCCCCCAGCTCGGACAGCGCCGCACCGATCACCTCCTCGACCGAACTCCAGTCCCGGCGCGGCTCGGCCGCCCCCGCCTGCAGACGCGACAGGTCGAGCAGGTTCTCCACCAGCCGCGAGAGACGACCGGCCTCCTCGACGATCACCGCGGAGAGCTCCGCGTGCTCCTCGGCGGTGAGCGAGGGTGAGGCGATCGCCTCACCGGCCGCGGAGATCGCCGTCAGCGGGGAGCGCAGGTCGTGCGAGACCGCTCGCAGCAGCGCCGTCTTGACCACGTCGGCGCGCCGCAGCGACGCCGTCTCCACGACCTCGCCCTGCAGCGTCTCGCGCTCTGAGGCGGCGCTCATCAGCGTCTCCAGCACCGGCACCATCCGCTCCTGCAGCCGGTGCAGGCTGCGCTCGGGAGTGTCGGCCCCAACCACCAGCGTGCCGAGCCGCTTATCCCCCTCGCGTAGAGCGAACGCCACACCCCGCTCGTCGGGGACGACGGTGTCCGTCACGATCGCCGCCGAGGGCAACTGCAGTGCCTGGGCGATCCGCGCCGCCGCTGTCGGCAGCTCCTGCCCCAGCCCCGCGCCGCCGAGCAGAAGCCGGGCCAGCTCGGTGGCCAGGTCAGCCTCGCGGCGGCGCTCGAGTGCGTCGCGGGCCCGCTCGCGGGTGATCTCCGCGACCGAGCTGGTGATGATCGCGGCCACTACAAACGCTGCCAGCGCCACCCAGTTCTCGGAGTCCTTGAGTGTGAGACTGTCCACCGGCGGGAGGTGAAAGAAGTTGAAAGCCAACGCGCTCAGCGCCGCCGTCAGCGCTCCCAGCCATCCACTCCAGATGACCGAGACGACGAGCACCGCCGGTATGTAGACAACCGCGAGCGAGACGACGGGGGCCAGGTGCCCGAGCGGGTAGACGATCAGTGTGCACAGTGCCACCGCGATCAGCGCCACGAGCAGGCCCACCCGCCGTGGGGGCGGGCTGACCGACAGCAGAAGACCCAAGGAACGCGACACGAAGCCAGCGTAGATCACCGCGGGGCGCGACATCCGCTTCCTGGCGGCGAAAGACCGGTTGATTTGAGTGTTTTTAGCTCTATCCCACGATGGCCGATCGTTCTACCCTTTTCTCAAGGCACGCCCGCGCAGAACCGATCTACCTAAGTGATGCAGACGCCCCACCGGCCCCACCACCGCAGGAGCCCTCGCTCAACGGTGGTGTTCGTCCTGCTCGCCCTCGCCGTGGGACCTTCGGGGACCGTGGCCAAAGCCGCTGCGCAAGGTGCCGCTTCGCCTTTGCCCGCCACTGACTACACCGTCCACACTGTGTGTGCACAGCCCCAGCCCGGCCACGCCGGTTGCCTGGCGCTGCGACTTCTCCCGCGCACGAGCACCGCCCGCGCCCATACCCATCCGCTTGGGTTCTCGAGAGTCATCCCGGGCTCCGTCCACCCCCTCTCGGCGTCCGAAGGCGGTGACGGGCTGCGACCGCAAGACCTCCGCGGCGCCTACTTCCCCGGCGAAGAACCCGACGCGCCCGCCTCTGAACCGCAGACGATCGCGCTTATCGATGCCTACAACGACCCGCAGGCCCAAGCCGACCTGAAGGTCTACGACGAAGAATTCTCGCTGCCGCCGTGCACAACCGAAAACGGCTGCTTCAAGCAGGTCAACCAGAACGGCGAAGCCGGCAATCTCCCGATCCCCAAAAGCAAGCTGGAAATGGAAACGCTCGACAAGAGCTGCCAGCTGACGAAAAAAGGACGCAGATCACAGGAACTGTGCGCGGAACTGTGGGAAGCACAGGAATGGGCGGTCGAGATCTCGACCGACATCCAGGTCGCCCACGCCGTCTGTGAGAACTGCCACATACTGCTCGTCGAGGCGCAGTCCGCGGAATACTCGGCGCTGGAGGTAGCCGAGCAGACGGCCGTTTCGCTCGGCGCGAATGAGATCTCAAACTCCTGGGGCGGCCGGGAGCCCGCTGGCGAAAACAAAGCCTTCCAGCACGAAGGTGTCGTAATCACCGCCTCCGCCGGCGACAACGGCTATCTGAACTGGACCCAGGCCAAAGAAGGCCAGAGCTACTACTCCGGCGCGGACTACCCCGCCTCCTCCCCAAACGTGGTGGCGGTCGGCGGCACGAGACTGTCACTGACACCCCAGGGCGTGTGGCAGAGCGAGCGCGTCTGGAACGAGGATCCCGATCCCCAAGGCGGTAACCAGGGCGCCGGCGGCGGCGGGTGCAGCGAAGTCTTTCCCGCCCCGGAATGGCAGCTGGATGTGCCCGACTGGTCGAGCGTCGGCTGCGAAGCGCGTCGCGCCGTCTCGGATGTCTCCGCCGACGGGGACCCCTACACCGGTGTTGCGGTCTATGACTCGGTTCCCTACCCCACCGAAGAAGAAGGCACCCAGACCAGCGAAGTGATCGGCTGGACGCCGATCGGTGGCACCAGCGTGGCCTCGCCGATCATCGCTTCGATGTTCGCGCTGGCCGGGGGCTCACACGGCGTGGCCCATCCCGCCCAGACGCTCTATTGGCATCTGGGCACACCGGCGTTGCACGACATAACCGTGGGCGGCAACGGCGAATGCGACGGTGTCTACACCAGTTGCTCCGGTTCGATGAACCCGCTCTCCGCCCTGGACTGCGGTGTGGGGGTGCTGATCTGTAACGCCGCCGCCGGCTACGACGCCCCGACCGGCGTCGGTACACCCAATGGGATCGCGGCGTTCACGCCACTCACCGAAGCGCAAGCCAAGCAACGAGCCGAAGAAGAAGCGGCGGTGAAACACGCCACAGAAGTAAGGGAAGCTGAAGAAGCGCACGCCGCCAGAGCCGCCAGAGAAGCCGCGGAAGCGAAGCAGGCCCAGGAAAAAGCAGAACAGGCCGAAGCGGAAAAGCTCGCTGCCAAGAAGATCCAAGAAGCACAGCAGGCCGGCGGGCACCTCGGCGGCGGACCGAACGGCACAGCCAATGCCACCAAGAACGGGGCTGGCAGCACTTCCCAGAGCGGCGCCACCTCAAACGGTAAATCCACCACGATCGTGCGGCTCTCGGCACTACGACTCACACACACCGCGACGATCGCGCTGCGCCGTGGCGGCCTTCTCATCTCCGCGCTGGGGTTCAGCTTTACGATCAGCGCCCGGGCGCTGGTACGCGTCAGGCTCTATCGCGAAGGGGAACTCGGACGCCTGGCACCCGTGGGCCCGACGCTCTCGCTGCTCACCGCCAAGGGAGCCAATCGCCGCCACCTGCACGGTCGTCGAACGCTGCCGGCGGGACGCTACGTGCTGATCCTCACCCCCGCCAGCGGCGCCACGCGGCGACTGAAACTACTGGCCGGCTGATCGCCGACACCGATCTGGCCGTCAAGCCGCGTGCGTTTGACGGCGGCCCTTTTTGTGCACTGTTTGCGGCCTATCATCAGAGACACCCCGAACGTCATCAGGGCTGTCAGGCGGTGAAGTGAGCGAGGAGCGCGATGGTGACACAGGCAAGCGCCGAGGAGCAGCAGCGGACTCCTTACCTGGACGCCCTGCTGGCCTACGCGCGACGTGACCCCGCGCGGCTGCACGTGCCCGGGCACAAGGGCGCACCCGGCGCCGATCCCGCGCTGAGGCAGGCGATCGGCACGCAGGCACTGAGCCTTGACATACCGGCGCTCACCCACGGGATCGACGTCGGGACCACACCGACGCCCTTCGAAGAGGCCCAGCGGCTGGCGGCCGAGGCCTGGGGGGCCAAGCGAGCGTGGTTTCTGATCAACGGGGCCTCGCAGGGCAACCTCGCCAGCGGTCTGGCGCTGGCGCACTACGGAGAGCGGGTGGTGGTGCAGCGCAACGCCCACTCCTCCACGATCGACGCGCTGATACTCAGCGGCATGCGTCCGACGTTCGCCGCGCCGGAGATCGACCCGGAGCTCGGGATCGCCCACTGCCTGACGCCACGGACACTCGCCGACGCGCTCGAGCGCACACCGGACGCCGTCGGCGCGTGGGTGGTCTCCCCCACCTACTTCGGCGCGGTCGCCGATATCCGCTCGTTGGTGGATGTCGCGCACGGCCACGGCGTCCCGCTGGTCGTGGACGAGGCATGGGGCGCGCACATGGCCTTTCACGAGGCGCTGCCCGAGCACGCGTTGGCCGCCGGGGCCGACTTGGTTATCTCCAGCACCCACAAGATCGTTGGCAGCCTCACCCAGTCGGCGATCCTGCACCTCGGCCACGGCGAGCACGGATTGCTGGATGAGAGCATCGTCGACCGGGCCGTCACGCTGGTCGAGTCGACGAGCCCCAACTCGCTTCTGTGCGCCTCGCTCGACGCCGCCCGCCGTCAAGCAGTCGTGCATGGCCGTGAGCTGCTCGAGCGAACGATGCAGGCGCTCGCCCGCTCGCGCCAGCAGATCCGCCAGATCGAGGGGCTCGACGTGCTCGACGAGCGCTTCGTCGGGCGGGCGGGGGTGTTCGCCTACGATCCGCTGCGCCTGGCGATCGATGTGCGAGGTCTCGCTTGCAGCGGCTACGAGCTGGCCAGGATGCTGCGCGAGCGCCACGACATCAACCTCGAGCTGTACGGGCAGAACGTGATCGTGGCGGTGTTCGGACTGGGAGAGCGTGCGTTGCCGGAGGCCAGCAGGCTGATCGACGCGCTGGGAGACGCCGCGGGGAGGATCGCCACCGACCCGCACGGGTCCTCTAGGAGCTTCGCCGCGCCGCCGCCGTGGGGCGAGCTCGTGCTGACGCCACGCGAGGCATACCTGGGCAAACAGCAGGCGGTGCCCGTGGCGCAGGCGGCTGGGCGGATTGCCGCGGAGTCGCTGGCGACCTACCCGCCGGGCGTGCCAAACGTGCTGCCGGGCGAGCGTCTGACCGAGCAGACCCTCTCCTATATTCAGCACACCCTCGAGCAGGGCGGAAGCGTGCGCGGCGCCTCAGACCGGCGGCTGCAGACCGTGCGGGTGGTGCTCTGAGCCATGAGCGAGCCTCGCCGAGCCCCCCGCTACACCGGCGTGCGCACGTTCGCCTCACTTGCCCATCGACCCGCGCTGCTGCAGGGAGAGCTCACGGACCCGCCGGATGTGGCGGTGCTCGGCATCCCGTTTGACACCGCCACCAGCTATCGCCCCGGCGCGCGCTTCGGCCCCGAGGCGATCCGCTCGGTCTCGGTGCTACTGCGTCCCTACCACCCGATTCACGAGCTTGACGTGTTCGCCTCGCAGACTGTCCTGGACGCCGGCGACGTGTCGATCACCCCCGGCAACGCGGCCCGTTCCAGCGATCAGATCGCCGCTGCGCTCGAGCCGTTGAGCGCCGCTGGGACGGTGACGCTCGCGCTGGGAGGCGACCACTCGATCGCGCTGGGAGAGCTGCGCGCGCACGCCGCCGTGCACGGCCCGCTCGCGTTGGTGGCGCTCGACGCGCACGCGGACACCTGGGAGGACTACTACGGCGAGCGGATCTTCCACGGAACCGTGTTTCGCCGAGCCGTCGAGGAGGGGATCCTCGACCCGGAACGTTCCGTGATCGCCGGGCTGCGCGGATCGCTGTACGGGCCTGAGGACCTCCAGCAGGCGCGTTCACTGGGGTTTGAGCTGATCACGATCGACGAGCTCATCACCGGTGGGCAGCGAAGCTTCGCGGCCCGTGTGCGTGAGCGCGTCGCCTCGGCGCCCGCCTTCATGGGATTCGACATCGACGTGATCGACCCCTCGGCGGCACCCGGCACGGGCACCCCGGAGCTAGGCGGACTCACGAGCGGCCAGGCACTGGGATTGCTGCGAGCGCTTGCGGGCATGCGCTTCGTCGGCTTCGACGTGGTGGAGGTCTCACCGCCGTATGACTCCCCGTCTCAGATCACCGCGCTGGCGGCGGCGACTATCGCCTATGAGATGCTGGCGCTGAACGCGCTTGGCTGAGGCGCTACCGTACTTGCGTGGAAGGCGCGGGGGACTTTGCCCCGCCGCGCAGGCACCAATGGCAGAACCGATCATCATCGACGGGCGCACAGCCGTGATCACCGGTGCGGGATCGGGGATCGGCCGCGCGATGGCCCAGCGCCTGTCCGCTCACGGCTGCCCGCTGGCCTTGTGCGACTGGAACGAGGACGGGCTCCAGGAGACCGCCGCGACCCTCGACACAGCGCTTTTGATGAGAAAGCTCGACGTCCGCGACCGCGGCGCGCAGATGGCGTTCGCAGCGGATGTGCGCGAGTGGGCACCCAAGCCGTTTGGCATGGTTTTCAACAACGCCGGAGTGACGGTCTCCCAAACCGCCGCCGACGCCTCGCCCGAGGACGACCAGTGGGTGATCGACGTCAACTTCTGGGGGGTCGTGCATGGGACACGGGCGTTCCTTCCGATCCTGCTCTCCCAGAACGGTGGAGCGATCGTCAACGTGTCGAGCATCTTCGGGGTGATGGGCTGGCCCACGCAGAGCGCCTACTGCGCGTCGAAGTTCGCGGTCCGTGGCTACACCGAGTCGCTTCGCCACGAGCTGCGCGGCACTCGCGTGCGAGCGGTCACCGTTCACCCGGGCGGCATCGCGACCAACATCGTCGACAACGCCCGCTTTCACGTCGACGACCGCGGCGGTAGCGACCACGAGGCCCTCAAGCGCGACTTCCGCAAGGTCGCCCGCACCTCCCCCGAGAAGGCCGCCGAGACGATTCACAGAGGCGTGCGACGCGGGCGTGAGCGCATCCTCATTGGACCGGACGCCGCGTTCGTCTCCGCCTTGACACGGATCGCACCGGAACGCTACTTCGGCGTGATCAGGCGCCTGGAACCAATCCTGCGCCGCGGCTAGATCTCCCGCGCTGGGAGCTAGTGGGGTGTCAGGAACGTTGCCGTGTTGATGAGCCGGCGTAGGTGTGGGTTGTCGGTTGCGGTTGCGCCATGATCGAAATCGACACGGCCCGCGGCTTTAGCTCGCGAGCCACTCCAGGGCCTGCTTCACCACGTCCGCGCGGCTGTGCCCGTCGTGTTCGGCGGTGACGAAGTGGCTGCCGATGAACAGGGAGAAGGCGAGCAGGCAGCGGGCCTCGACATCGTCCCCGTCCCGGCAGAAGTCAGCAAACAACGTGCGCATGAACTCCATCCGCCGGTTGTCGACCCGCTTCAGCCGCTTGGCGACAGTCTCCTCACGTCGGGCCCAATCGCGGATCGCGAGCTCGACCTTCAGCCCTTCGCCGGCCAGAGAGGAGCCCAGGGCGAACAGTCGCCTCAGCTTCGCCCTGGCGTCCCCGCCCTCTCCCTCGACGTGCTCGATCACCTCGTCGAGAACCGTCCGCTCCCACGTGTCGAGCATCTCCTCGAGCAATGCACGCCGGTCGCTGAAGTAGCCGTAGAAGCCGCCCTTGGTGACGCCGAGCGCTTGGGCCAGCGGCTCGATCCGGACGGCATCGGGACCACCGACCGCAAGGGCGCGAAGCCCCTCTTGCACCCACCTCGCTGGGGACGTGCGGGTCGCTGGCATCTCTCTCTATCTCCCGTCTTGCCTGAGGTCCATTGCAACATTATTATACGGTAACGTATATATGCGCTACCGTATATCGCGATGAGACTCCCGAACACCGCGCACACCTCCCGGCCTTGGCGGATCCACGAGATCGCGCCTGATTTCAAGCTCGAGGACGTGTGGGAACTGCCGGGGCGAGCCGAACCGGGCGACTTTCCTCGGCTCGTGCAACTGATCACATCCCTGGACCTATCGCAGAGCCACTCCCGCGTCAACCGCGCGCTCTGGGACATCCGATGGAAGATCGGGGGGCTGCTCGGCTGGGATGACCCCGACGGGGGCTTGAACTCCAGGGTGCCGACGCTGCGCGACCGGCTCCCTGCCGATCTGGTTCGCCGCGGACACGGCCCCGACTTCGCTTCGATCCCGCTCACGCCGCTCTATCTAAGCGACGACGAGTTCGCCGCCGAGATCGCAAACAAGACGATGCACGGGGTGATGCACATCGGCGCGGTTGAAGCGCAAGACGGTTCCTTGCGCGCCCAGATGGCGGTCTTGGTGAAGACGAACGGACGCCTCGGGGACGCCTACATGGCCGCAATCAAGCCCTTCCGCCATCTGATCATCTATCCGGCAGTGATGCGACAGGGGCGGGAAGCGTGGGAGAGCAGCGGCGGCACGAGCGATGACCGCACCGAATGACGATGTCGGCTAAGGACTTTGACGTCGCGGTCGTTGGTGGCTGCACGACGGCGCGGTTGTTTGCTTCCCGTGGCGCATTGGTCGCCCTGGTGGATTTCTCGAGCGCTCGCGAGATAACGCCACTCGAGCGTCGCGCTTTCCAGCGGGTCAGCGTCGACCCAGTTTTCGCACGCGCGTTCGGCAAGGTCCTCGCCAGGGAGCATTCGGTTTTTCACCTCCTGGACCCGCGGGTCGTGGGCCGGCTCCTGATCCCTAGCGCAGGCCCATCGGTGCCAGCATGAATTGGCGTGAACGCACCCTGCTGGCCCTCGCGATCGTCGGGTTCGTCGTGCCCAACACGATGGTCGCGCTGTTCGCTCTGCGGCACGGCCTCACCTTCGATGGGTACTTTCGACACTGGGGCGAGTCGCTGCCGGCGACCCAGCTCGCCCTCGATGTCAGCATCGCCTTCGTCGCGTCCGCGCTTTGGGCGGCTTGGGAGGGGCGACGTCTGGCGATGCGTTCGTGGTGGGTCCCGGTCCCGGCCTCACTGTTGGTGGGGTCGTGCTTCGCCGTTGCGCTATTCCTGCTGCTGCGCGAGCGCGCCCTCCGCAAGCGATCGAGCCCTCACCAAACGGACAGGCGCGAACCGCACCTTGCGAAAGCGATGCCTTAGAGACATGGCAGCCGCCACAGTCACGCGCAAGCGCCAACTCGGCTACGCGCTCAAGCGGCGGATCGCCGCGCTTGACCCCGTAGAGGACCACGAGGAGGTGGCCCGGCTCACGCTCGAGGTGCTCTACGGCGATCCAGTCGCTGTGCACGCCGGCCTTCTGATCGGGTTCTCGCGCCAAGTGGCCGTGCCCAGCATCGCCCGCGTCATCTACCGAGGTGGTGGCGGCGACACTCTGCGCGATGTCGCGCGGCGGATCGACGACACGCTCGCCCTGTTCGGCGCGTTCCTCAAATGGGGTCCATCGAGCCCGGAGGGACGGGCAGCGATTGCACGAATGGAGCGCATCCACAGCCGGTTTCCGATCACCGACGAGCAGAAGCGCTACACCCTGGCCACGCTCATCCTCGAGCCGGACCGCATTGCACGACATCTCGGCGTCGATCAGTTCACAGCCGGACAGCGAGAGGCGATCTGGCGCTTCTGGCTGAGCGTGGCCGAGCAGATGCCGCTAGGGGGTCTGCCGGCAACGCCCGAGGAGCTCAGGCGGTGGATGCTCGAGTACGAGCGCGAGCACTGGCGCTACACAGACGACGGGCGCCGGGTCGTCGAGCGCTTCTTCGAGGACTGGACCACGCGCTGGTTCCCGCGCCCCGCCAGATTCCTGGGACGGCAGGCCCTGCTCGCCCTGATGGACGACGCCCTACGCGCCGCGCTCCACCTCGAGGCACCGAACAAGCATCTCCAGCGGCTCCTCCGGGCGAGCGCCCGAGCCTCCTCCCCGCTCATGCTCCTGCGCCCAATTGCAAGCGATCGCTCGTGGCTGGACTACTTTGGTCGCCACCACGTGGGCGCTCCCGACTTCGAGCGGATGGGTCATCGCGATGAGGCCATGGCAACTCGCCGGCGCTGAGTCGGCCTCGCAAACGAGCGCGACCCTGCTCGGTCATCGCAAGCGCCGCTTCCAGGCAACGACGGATGCGAGCGGTTCTCTCGGGCTGGTCAGAACTACTGCCGGCACTCCTGACATCGCGCCCATATCAGGTGGGTGTTTGAGCCAGCAGCAGCGCGCTAGCCGCCCCGCGCACGGCCTCATACAGATGCGGGACATCGGCGGGAAAGGAGATGTAGTCCCCGCACCCGAGCTCGCTGACGCGTTCCAGCGGACCGGCGATCAGCGTGCCTTTGAGCACCAGCAGTCCTCTGCGCGAGCCGTGCGCCGCGGCGGGGAGTTCGTGCAGGTGCCCCGCCGCCAGGCTCAGTTGGGAGAGCTCGAGCTCTCCATCCAGCGGTGCGGTCTCGAGCGTCCGCAGAGCGGCGCCGGTGCTGGGCACGACGCCCGGGCGCTCGGCGCGCACGACCCGCACCTCCCCGATCGCGGGTGCCCCCAACAGCTCGGTCATCGGGATCCGCAGCGCGCCGGCGATGCTCGCGAGGGTGTCGATCGTGGGATTGGCGCTCGAGCGCTCGATCCCCGAGAGCGTGGCCTTGCTCATCGCGGTCATTCGGGCGAGCTCCGACAGCGACAGGCGCCGTGCGATCCGCAGCCTGCGCAGGTTGGACGCCAGCAGCGCCCGCACCTCCTCGCCATCCCCTTGGTATTCTATATCGAACATTTCGTTCGTTATAGTAAACTACGGATCGGATTCAAAGATGCCACGGCCAACGTTCTACTTCGATCTCGGATCGCCCTACGCCTACCTCGCCGCCGAGCGCCTGCCCCAGTTGATGGGCGAGCAGCTGGACTGGCAACCGGTCTCACTGGGGGCGTTGTTCAAGCTCACCGGCCGCTCCTCCTGGGCGTTGGGCGACCCTGAGCGGCGCGGCGCGGGCATGGCCGAGGTCGCCCGTCGCGCACAGCACTACGGACTCCCGGAGGTGCGCTGGCCCGACCCCTGGCCGGGCAACTATCTGAGCGCGATGCGAGCGGCCACTTTCGCCGAGCAGGCCGGAGCGGGACACCAGTTCGCGACCGTGGCCCTTCGCCAAGCCTTCGTTCACGGTCGAGATCTGAGCATCGCCGAGCACGTATTCGCCGCTGCCCGCGACGCTGGCCTGGATCCGGCAGAAGTGCGCGCCGGGACCGAGGACCCCCAGATCAAGCTCGCCCTGCGCCAGGCAACCGACCGGGCCCACGCCCTCGGTGTCTTCGGGGTTCCAACGCTTGCCATCGGGACGGATCTCTACTGGGGCGATGACCGCCTGGACGACGCGGCGGCCCGCCTGCACGAGAGCTCCTAGAAGGATCCGCCACGCGCCCGCTCCGGAGGGCCGGCGCTAATAGTGCTCGTTATTTCTCACTCATTGCGTCGGGCAAGCGGCAGCGAGAGCTGGCTGTTCGATCGTACTCAAAGACCTTGAAGACGCAACGAGATGGCCGACGAAGCAAAGCCGCTGAACGCCGCCGATGTCGAAACCAATTGGGATCTCAACAGGAGGCCAAGCGTACCAGTGGAACTCGCACACGATGGGCCGTATAAAGAACAGGGAGAGCAGAGCTACAAAGAGATATGTGTAGCCAAATACACCCCTGGAACTACCCTGGCAATGTCTACACCGGCAGTTACGGTGAGTGTCCGTAGGAGAGGAGAACCGACAATGAACACACTAGCCCTACTAGTAGTCACTGTCTGGGGTGGGGCCGGCCCAGTTGGGGCGAAACCGTTTCCGCTTGCAAACGGTGGTATTCGAGTAACCCAACAGGCCGAGTGCACTGGGGTGATGGATCGTCCCTGCGTCCCACCTGGACCCCGAACCGTGGCGACCAGCAACTCGGGCAAACTCAGGGTGCATCTCCGGCGCGGGCGCTACGAGATAACGGCCTTGCTCCTGCCGCCCAATGTCACCGTAGGCCGGGTATGCCAAACGAGATCGGTGCAGTTGAAGCGAGGGCGCACGACCCGCGTCAACCTTTCCTGCTCGATCAAATAGGGATCGGCGAGAGCCACCCCGCCTCGCCTGCCCTCACCGCCCAGCCGGAGAGCCAGCGGTGGCCCGCGGACGGGGCTTGCCGTCACAGCTCTCAGCCGGTCATATCTCAGGACGATCTTGCCGAGCTTGCCGCCTCACGCGATGCGCTCACAGATATCAGCAGCATGATCGAACGGAAGGTCTGCTCGATCGGCACTCCCAGCAGGCCGGTGTCGAACAGGGGATAGCACCTAGCGCTCGAGGCACCGCGCGGTCACCCGGTCAGCATCGCGGACACACTCCCACCGGGCCCGATGGCCACCACCGCCTCGGCCAAGCTTGGCGTTCAAATCGTCCAATCCGAAAGCCCCCGCTTCCTCGAGACGACGCCTTCTTTTCGCGGTGCGGGCGACGGGGAATGCCGGTGGCGCCGAGGAAGAACTATTTAGACAGTATGGGCTTGCGTCTGTTGGCCTGTTGGCTGTAGTTGTCGACGCTCCCGCGCATCGTATGGCGCGGGCTGGTTACCGCATCGATGGAAAGGGAGCGTCGACATGGTTGA
>DATBPE010000054.1:0-9971 GCA_036561505.1 Solirubrobacteraceae bacterium | reverse complement strand
AGGGTTCGAATCCCTTCATCCGCTTCCTGTTGTGTCTCGGGGCATCCCGGACACGTGTCTCGGGAGATCGTGGACAGTTTAGGCGGGTGTGGGGGCTGGTAGTTGCGGGTTGGGTCGAGTGTTAGTTCGCGACCACACCTTCATCCACTTTGCCCGATGGCCGGGCAGCTTCCGAGGTGCAACTGAAGAGTTCTTGCCGGGCGGACTTCAAATTTCGCTCAGAGTCGCACCTCAGAACGGGATTTCTGCGTCTGCCACTTCTGTACTGGCTCCAGTGCTCCTGTGAGCTTTTAGAAGATCGACATCCTCAAAGGACACGTCGGGATCGCTCTCGGCTGGCTTGTGTGCCGAGGGGGCGACGATGCTGAACTCGGGCAGGTTGTTGCCCTGCTCGATCTCGGTCAGCTCGCCCTCGCGTTCTGTTAGGTAGCCGCGCAGAGCCTTCTCCAGGCCCTTGCCGCGACGGAATCCCTCGAACATCTCGTGAACCGAGATGTCCTCGTCGTTTAGCCGGGCGACAATGTTCTTCAGCTCCTCGTATCCCTCCTCAAAGGTGATGCTCTCGTGCCCGGGGGCGCTTTCTTGGCTCAATTTTCCTCTCCTTGTTCTGCGGGCCTTATCTGATCGACGGTCACGGCGGCCTCTCCATCCGCGAACCACAGTCCGAGTGCTGCACCAACCTTCAAGCTCTTCACGCCGCGTATCCCCTGCCCGTTGCGATCGGTGGCCAGCACCCAGCCACGGCGGCGAAGGTCCTTTGCGTCCACCAGTGCGCCCAGATGGCTCACCCTTTCACGCACGCGATCTAGTGAGCGTCCGGCGGCGGGAGTGAGGGCTTGTATCTGTACGTTGAGGTTGCGTGTCTCGCCGCTGTGACGTCGTCGCAGATCACGAGCACCGTCCGTGGCGAGGCGATCGAACGCTCGGCGGTAGTCACGCAGGCGTTCGTGTGTGCGTATGCCGCTGCTCTGCAAGCGGGCGGCGGGAACTTCCAGCGCGGCCGGCTTCGGGATGCGCTCGGCGCCGAGACGCAGGCCTTGGGCCTGCTCGTCCAGGCCACGCAGGCACGCCTCGTTGAATTGACCGGCGGCTCCTCCAAGGCGCTCACGCAGTTCGTTTAGCGTGTCGGCTCGCGGGAGGCTGACGCCCACCAGATCGACTTCCCGCTGCGCGCCGGCGAGCGCGACTTCACGGCGATGGTAGGAGGCCTGGGCCCTGGAGCGCAAGAGCTCACCGGTGTTGAGCAGATCCTGGGCTAGGTTGGCAGCACGTTGCCTGGGCCGCACCCGCGCCCAGCAATCGGCTATCTGCTCCCGGCGGCGGCGCACGGCGACCAGGGTCGACCGTAGCTGCTCGGCGTGGCGAGCAAACTCTTCTGAGAGCTCTGCGGCCGAGCGCGCGATCGCGTACTCGGCGGCCTTCGCCGGCACCGGAGCGAACGCCGCGGCCACGTAGTCGCAGTTCGGACGGTCCTTGGTGTGCCCGATGCTCGTGATGACGGGTACCGAGCAGGCAAAGATGGCACGGCACAGCCGCTCGTCGTCGAAGGCCACCAGATCCGCTACCGAGCCGCCGCCGCGGGCGATGATGATCACGTCAACGTCGCTGATTGACTGCAGAGCACCGAGCGCGTCGATCACCGAACCGACCGCCTCGACACCCTGGACCGACGCGGGGGCGAAGATGACGTCCTGAGAAGGCATACGCTCGCGTAGATGACGGATGACATCGACCTTCGCATCTGAGCCCTGTGCGGCTATCACGCCGACACGCCGCGGGAACGATCGCAGCGGCTTGCGGCGATCCTCCTCACAGAGACCGTCGGCACGCAGCCGGCTGAGCGTCTCCGCGCGCCGGCGAAGCAGCTCGCCTTCGCCGGTGGGTTTGATCTGGTCGATAACCAGCTTGGTGGCGCCGCGGGGCGCGTAGAAGTCGATGCGCTCGTAGTGGGCTTGGACGAGCTCGCCGCGCTGGGGCAATGGCAGGCAGCGCTTGACGCGTCCCTTCCAGATGCAGGCGTCAAGGTTTGAGTCCTCGTCGGCCAGCGTCAGGTAAACGTGACCGGAACGGTGTTGGGTGATGGCACGAATCTCGCCCTCGATCCAACCGTCACCGAGTTCGCGCAGCGCCCCGTCTACGCGGCGCGCGACTTGGGAAACCGAGAGGGTGTCCTCGGCAATGGTGCTCTCGCTCGTACTCGACACTCCCTAAATAAGCTAGAGATGGCGCCGGATGTTGCCCATTGGGGACGATCGGCCCACCAGGGACTCGCGCGGGCCGCCGTGACGGCGATCAACGTTGTGTCGGGGAGATCGCCAGGGAGGGACGCTCGGGGAGCACAGTCAGTCGCAGAGTGAGGGGCGCGCCCGAGAGGAAGATGACAGCCATCGCCAGGAACGCGCTCAGCGGGTGGTGAACCAGCGCCTGTACCAGTAGCGCCACCACCAATCCCCCGAGGTTTCCGGCCAGCCAGACGATCGCCCCGGCGGTTCCAGCGAGCTCGATCCCAGCCAACCGCTCGGCGGCGGTGAGGATCACAGGCAGCGCCGGCAGCAGCACCGCACCCATGATCAGCAACACCATTAGGCGTGAGGCGAGCGCCGGTATCAGCGCGAGCATGACGCTGCCCAGTGCGCCCACCAACACCACGCCCATCATGAAGCCACGCTCGTTGCCTCTCCGAGCGACCAGCGTGGGCAACACCGCGCAGCCAACGACCCCCGAGACGATCATCCCGACCAGCAGTCCGCCAGCGGTCGTGTCGGAGACTCCATCCGGGTGCAGCAACGTCTGTAGCCACGTCGCAAGCGCGACGAACACCCCGAACCCCAGAAAGGCCAGACCCGAGAGGATCCGCATTGTCGGGGCTGCCCACAACGAGCTGACGGTGCCGCGCGCGATGGTCGGTGACTCACCGCGGTAGCTAGGTGGGTGGCGCAGAGCGCCCAAGAGGGCAAACGCGCCCAGCAACCCGATCGTCCCCTGCACGCTCAGCAGCAGCCCTAGGTGGGAGCCGCCGATAAGCGGGCCGAGCAGCAGCGCGATCAGCATCCCCGCGAAACCGCCGGCCGAGCCCACGGCGATCCCCAACGCTCGCTGATCCTCGCTTAGATACTCGCCAGCGAGCTTGCTGACCGCGCTCATCACCACCGGCTGCGCCAGCGCGATCAGGATCTGTCCCACCATCGCCCACACAAACGTGTCCCCGACGCGCACCAATCCGCCGAGGGCCACGAGCAGCCCACCGGCGCCAAGCACAGGTCGAAACCAGCGATCGAGCAGCATCCCCGCCGGGATCGCCAGAAGCACATACAGCAGCGGGAAGATCTCCGAGAGCCATCCAACGGCGCTGACGGACACGTCGTAGTGCTTGGCCGTGTCGGTCGTGATCGCCGCGAAGGTCAGCCACAGCATCTGCGTGACGGCCGCCAGTGTGCTGTAGGCGACCACGACCCTCCAACCCCTGGGTATCGTGGGTATCAATCCTCGGGGCATCGACGCGCCTGGTCAATTCGATTCCCAATCGAGCTCTCCATTGCGTGGGTATCCTTGCAGTCCACCGCGGTCAGTGGCCGCGGTTGTGCGACGGGGACGGCTAGGGTCGCGGGCCCAACGGCCGATCCGCCAGGCAGATCCCGTTGACCTGCAGCCAGTGGCGCTTGTCGTCGTCCTCTTTGACCTGGAAGGGGCGAGTGAGACCCACCATCAGAATCACGTGTACGCCCGAGTGCAGCCGCCAACGAACATCCTCCACGACATCCCACTTGATGGTCTTGTGATCTTCCTCGACGAAGCGAATGTCGGTGACCGGCAAATCGACTGACGGTCGTTCGTCGTTGAAGCGCAGACGTAGGTGACCGTAGCGGTCGTTCATCAGGTCGATTTTGCGTTTTGGGCGGAGCACGCCCAGAGACGCGTTGCCCTGGCCGCGGTCCACAGCGAAGGTCTGCTTGCAGCGTTTGAGGTCGGGGCCGAAGATCGACTGCAGATCATCGTGTGCGACACGCTCGAGTAGATGGAAGTACTCCTCGCCCTCCAGACGCTTGATCTGCTTGGTGTTCGTCACCGAGAACCGGTGATCCTCGGTGGCGGGAGCGGACGGTGCAGCGGCTACCTTTCCGAGGTCGAGGATCATGCCGATCTCGAATGGACCTCCCCGTTCGGTCAGAAGCGTCCGCGTCAGATGACGTGTGCTTGAGGTGACCGGGCGCACGTGGCGGCCGGTTGGATCCATGCCCGCGACGCAGATGCGTGTTCCCCGCATCCTGGTCAGGTGGTTGAGCAGGATCTTCATTACAGATGCTCCGCTTTGAGCTCACTCCAGTACTCGGCCAGGTACTCGCAGACCAGCCGGCGATGGCAGCACTCGGCCGTCGCCTCGCTACACAGCAGTGCGGTTGTGGCCTGAAAGTCGGCAACGGTAAGCGTGTTCTGGATCTCGCGCTCGGCCAGCAGCTCGACGAACCCGTCTTCGTAGGCGGGCCAGTCCAGTTCGCGTTTGCGGTAGGCACCTAGAAGGTCCTCGGTTGGGGCCAGCAGCTCCTCGTGTTGGTAGGAGATACCGGCCACCCGCTCCAAGAAGAACTCGATATCCGAAGCCTTCGCAAAGCCGGCCAGTTGGGATGTGTTTTTCAGACGCACATCCAAGAGCCGCTGCACTTTGGCGTGTGTCAGTCGATCAAAGAAGTGTTCAGCAGTCGTCTGTGTAAAACCGATTGTGTAGATCTCCATGGCTGCTCCTGTGGTCCGAACAGGGTCTGTTGGTTGCTAGAGGGTGGCAGTGGTACCGATAGCTCAGGGACCACCGAGGCGTCATGGAGGATGTGCCGCAACTGCACACCCCGCTCGGTCAGGACCTTCCCGACAAGCAGACGCCGGTGGCAGTATTCGGGATGCGCCTCGCTACACAGCAGCGCGATCCGCGTCTGGTCGGCGTGCTCGACGAGCCCGTCGATCGCCGCGATGAAACCAGGCTCCTGAGACATCGGTTGATACAGGGCGTGGCCCTGCTCGTCGTAGTGCTCCTCCTTGTTTGGACGACCGCCCAACTCCGTGCCCATGAACTGGTATTCCAGGCCCATCTGTGAGAGCACCTCAGCCAGCTCCTCACGTCCATACTGCGGGGCAAAGCGCGAGTACGGGAAGGAGCGGACGTCGGCGATCAGCTCGATCCGGTGCATCTGCAGCAGCCGGGCAAACATTTCCAGCGGGTAGTTGGAGTGCCCGATTGTCCAGATAGCGAGACGTCCCATAGTCGCCGAGAACAGTAGGAGGTGATTGAGATGGCACGATGCCGTCGCTGGCAGGACACGATCCGCGCGGGCGTGTGGTGATCGTGTGCGCTTGGACCAGCCGACCGCCGGCATCTCAGCAGCACCCGAGCACGCCACAGAGCGCAACCGCCCGCCGTGGATGGGCGCGGTTAACGCTCGCGCCTATAAAAAGACCGGCCCGCGAGGTAAGGCGGGCCGGTCCGGGGAGGAATTGGGGGGAGGAATGGTCCCTCACTGCATTGGATTCCCGATTTCCCGAGAATCAAACATGCGACAGGCAGGATCTCATCCCAGCAGCTGTGCCGGCCCCGTTCGGCCACGCCATCCACTCCGGTTTTTCTTGATCAGAGCGCTTTTACGGTCCCGTGATCGTGCCCCGGAATACGGTGGGTGAGCGCCGCAACTTGGAGGCGTCAAAGCATTTGAGCAGCGCTTGTGCGTTGATTTGCTCGTCCTGGTCGATGAGACCGAGACCGGCGGCCATCCAGCCCACGATCGCCTCGATTGGCTCTCCCAGCGCCAGTCGCTGGCTGAGGGTCACCGCGCCGTCGCGCTTGGCCAGGCGACGGCCGTCCGGACCGAGCACCAGCGGCAGATGCGTGTAGGTGGGAGCCCGAAGGCCTAGCAGTCGTGCCAGCAGCACCTGACGGGGGGTGCCCTCCAGCAAATCGTCGCCGCGCACCACATGCTGTACCGCTTGTGCGGCGTCGTCCACGACCACCGCGAGGTTGTAGGCGGCCACTGCATCGCCGCGCCAGACAACGAAGTCCTCGACCTCTAGTTCGACCGGCCCGTGTAGGCGATCGACGAACCCGACTCGCTCGCGCTTGGCGTCGAGCCTCCATGCGCGCGGGCGGCCGTGTTCGTGCTCGCACGCGGCTCTTTGCGAGTCACTCAGCCGCCGACAGGTCCCCGGGTAGACGCCCTGGTTCTGGCGGTCGTGGGGCGCGCTGAGCACCCGTGCCAGCTCCGCGCGGGTGCACCAGCACGGATATAGCCGTTCCTGCCGGCGCAAATCCTCAAACGCGTCTCGGAAGAGCATGCCGCGTTCTGATTGGCGCACGGGGACGCCGTCCCAATCCAGACCGAGGATCTGCAGATCCTGAAGTTGGCCGCGTTCGTGCTCGGGACGGCAACGCTCGGGGTCGAGGTCCTCTACGCGCAGTAGAAAATTGTCTCTTTCAGAGCGTGCGAACAGCCAGGCGATCAAAGCGGTGCGCAAATTGCCCAGATGAAGCGGGCCGGTGGGACTGGGGGCAAAGCGACCTGTCATCGTGAGCGTGGGACAGCGGGGCGCCATCGGCTAGCCTGCAACAGATGCTTTTCTTCAACTCCCGTAAGAGCGAGTTGGTCAATAGCGCCAGCGCCCTGCCCGGCCGCGCCGAGGCAATGGCGGTGCCGGAGCGTCACGAGGTGCTCGGTACTTCGATGCAGGCGCCATTTCCCGAGCAGACCGAGCAGCTGCTCCTCGGGATGGGCTGCTTCTGGGGCGCCGAGCGTATCTTCTGGGAAGCCCAGGGTGTGTACACGACCGCTGTCGGCTATGCGGGCGGCTATACCCCGAATCCGACCTACGAGGAGGTCTGCTCGGGAGCCACGGGTCACTCCGAGGTGGTGCTCGTCGTCTTCGACACCACCGTTACCAGCTTCGAGGAGATGCTGAGGCTCTTCTGGGAGGGTCATGACCCCACTCAGGGTATGCGCCAGGGCAACGATCGAGGGACCCAGTATCGCTCTGTGGTGCTGTGCTTCACCGAGTCCCAGCTCGCGGCCGCGGAGAGCTCGCGAGAGGCCTACCAGGCGATGCTGACACAAGCTGGCCATGGCCAGATAACCACGGAAATTGCCTCAGCGGGCGTTTTTTACTACGCCGAGGCCTACCACCAGCAGTATCTGGCCAAGAATCCCGGTGGTTACTGTGGTCTCGGCGGCACCGGGGTTAGCTGCCCGGTGGGATTGATCAAGGAGTCCTAGAAACACAAACTCCGAGACCCCGCTCGATGCGGGGCCACGGAGTCGTGTTGCTCGTCCGCTCCCGGATGCACCCAGGAGCCAGGGTGCATCCGGGAGAGCTTCCTGGGACTAGCTCGTCGCAGGCTGCCAGCTCGGAGCGTGCGGACCGCCGAGTGTGGGGACATCCGACGGGTACACCTCGTTGCCGTGGATCGCGTGATCGCCGATCTCCAGCTCCTCATCAGAGAGCCGCAGAGGAATGCGCAGGACGTGCTTGACGAACATGAGCAGGAGGAACGTTGCGAGACCGCTGAACAGGATCACCCACAGCGCAGTCTCGGCCTGCCAGCGCAACAGCGTCCAGCTGCCACCGTTGACGATGCTCGAAAGCCCGGGCAGGTTGCCAGAACCTTTCACGCTGCCGTACTCGATTATGTTCGGCGCGGCCAGCACTCCGACCATCAGGCCACCTACCAGGCCAGCGATGCCGTGGGTATAGATCACCCCCAACGTGTCGTCCACGTGTCGGAACACGGGCGCTCGGCTGAGGAACCTGATCGCCATCCAGACCACTGTCGAGGCCACAACACCGATGATGATCGCTCCATAGCCGTTGACGAAGCCGGCCGCGGGGGTGATGCCCACAAGACCGGTGATCATGCCGTTGACCGAGCCGAGCAGAGACGGCTTGTCGCGGAAGATGTAGTCCCACGCGATCCACACGAGCATCGACACCGCGGTACAGAGGTTCGTGTTCAGCACCGCCGCCGAGGCGTTGGCACCGGCGTAGTAGGAGTCTCCACCGTTGAAGCCGTTCCATCCCAGCCACAGCAGGCCCGCCCCGCAGGCGACCATCAGCAGGTTGTTCGGAGCGTCTACCTCTCGATCTCGCTGCAATCGAGGCCCGATCACCGCCGCCGCGACGAAGCCAGAGATACCGGCCGCCAAGTGGATCACGTAACCACCGGAGTAGTCCAGAGCGCCGTGGGCCGCGAAGAAACCGCCACCCCAGATCAGGAACGCGTTGATCGTGTACACGAACGTGATCCACAGGAGCACGAACGGGATCCACGCCTTGAAGCTGATCCGCCCAAGGACCGAGCCCAACATCAGGATCGGAGTGATCGCCGCGAAGACGAACTGGAAATACACCAACGAGGACATCGGGAAATGGAACGGCGGACCGGTGGTGATCGATGGGATCAGCGCCTGCCCCTCCTCGTCAACATGCCCGAGCACGCTTCCCGGCTTACCCCAGAAGGTGTCAAAGAAGCCGTGATGCCCGAGTCCTCCGATCGGTGTGCCGAAGCCCATCTTGAACGCCCATAGACACCAGGCGACCAGCACGAGCGAGAACGCCACGAACGTGAGCATCATGCTGTTTACCGACCAGCGCTTCTGCATTACACCGCCATACAGAACCGCCAGACCCGGGAGGCTCATCAGCCCCACAAAGGTCGCCGCGGTCATCTGCCAGGCGTTGTCACCTGCGTTAAGCCAACTTGGGTATGCCAGCCAGGACATGTGCCTCCGTTTCCTACCGTTGTGGACCTGCCCTCACCCGCCCAATCGACTTCGAGCCGGATGCGGCAATTACGTCCGGGTATGAAATCCGGCGCGTCCGGGCACCGCTAGGGCCATCCTGGCCAACACTTGCGCCCGGGTTTTCGACATTTGTCTAGAACGCGCCTCCCCCAACGCTTATCGCTGGGCATTTTCATAGCCACGGATCGTCTGTGAGCAGGCGAAGGGCCGGCCTGGTTGCCGCAGAATGCCTAACGAGATGCGATGGGGGGGCTAGCTGGACGGACGGAAGGGCAGCGCGGCTCGCTGACAAGCGGCCTGCAGTTCTTGCTCGATCTGCCGGAATTGTCCGGAGGCGCAAATTCGCCTTGCGCGCGTGCCGCAACCGTGCACTCGCGCCCCTCCCAGCGTACTTGCGAAGGTCACCTCGATGCAGTCCTTGCGTGCCGGTGAGCCACTGGTGAGCGCATAGGCTCCGAGGCCGATGGCGGCCAGCGCCACGCAGCTGAGGAAGACCGCGATCGCGCTCTTCTCACGCCTGCCCCAGCGCAACGGTTCGGACAAGCGTTTGGATTGGTCGACCATGATCATGGTCGACGAAGTTTAGGCGTCGGCTGTTTCTTTGGACTTGAAGTCCAGCGCGGCCGAGTTGATGCAGTAGCGCTGGCCGGTGGGTCCGGGGCCATCGTCGAAGACGTGACCGAGATGCCCGCCGCAGGTGCGACAGATGACCTCCGTGCGGCGCATGAACAGACCGTTGTCCGGGCGCAGCTCCACGGCCTGCGCGATCGCGGGCTCGGTGAAGCTCGGCCAACCGGTGCCCGAGTCGAACTTTGCCTCCGAGCTGAAAAGCTGCGTGCCACATCCCGCACAGCGGTAGGAGCCGCTGTCCTTGTTGTATACGTAGGCACCGGTGAATGGCGGCTCGGTACCCGCCTTACGCAGAACGTCGTACTGCTCGGGAGTCAGCTCGGTGCGCCACTGCTCGTCGGTCTTTGATACCTCGGTGTCGCTCATCGCCACTCGTTTTAGCACTCTCATCGATGCTTGGGGGTCCTGATGAAGACCTGAGCCGCCCGGACGCGCTCGCCGGCGGACTTCGGGTGCGGGTTGAAGGGCCTCCAGCACCGGCTTGGGCCAGGCGGATTTGTTGTTCGGCGGACAGGATCACGAGTGTGGGATTCGCGCTGCTATATTTATCCTTACGTTCACGTAAGCTTT
>DATBPE010000053.1:0-4281 GCA_036561505.1 Solirubrobacteraceae bacterium | reverse complement strand
CCGCAGGTCGACCGCATCCTCGAGCAGGTTCCGCAGAACCGGCAGACGCTGCTGTTCTCGGCCACGCTCGAGGGGCCGGTCGCCGACCTGGCGCGGACTTACACAGACAACGCGTCCCGGTTCACCACCGGCGCGCAGATCGAAAGCGTGCGCGGCGACATCGGACACGAGTTCGTCGCCGTAACCGTCGACGACAAGCTCGAGCGGCTCGCCGAACAGCTCCAACGCGAACGCGGGCTAGCCCTGGTCTTCGTCCGCACCAAGCACGGCGCCGACAAGCTCGCACGCAAGCTCGTGCGCGCACACGACATGCGCGCTGCGGTGCTGCACGGGAATATGTCGCAGAACGCGCGCGAGCGTTCGCTCGCACAGTTCGAGTCGGGCCGCGTCTCCACGCTGATTGCCACCGACATCGCAGCGCGCGGGCTCGACGTCGACGACATCACGCACGTGATCAACTTCGACCCTCCCCGCACGCCCGACGACTACGTCCATCGCATCGGCAGAACCGGCCGCGCCGGCCGCACCGGCACCGGGGTGACACTGGTGCTTCCCGAGCAGCGTCTCGACGTCAGCCGGCTAGCCGGAGCGGTCGGTCACGCGCATGCCTTTGCAGAGTCCGGAGTCGAGACTCCGCGCGCCGCACCGAGAGCGCGAAGGCGCCGCCGGCGCTAAGGGGTGCCCAGTCGCCCTGGCTGGAGCGCCGCTCGACGATTACTCCATCGGGGCTACTGGGGGTCTTCGCTCTCGCTCGCGTCCTCGGGGTGCTCCGCCGGCGGCGGGGAGGACCGACGCGGATTCTGCAGTCGTTCATTCGCTGCGATTGAGGCTGGTGTCGCCTCGGGTGGCGGCGCCTCAATGGCCGCACCGGTCGCCTTGGGAGTCGGTTCCGGCGCCGGTTGTCGGGCCCAGGAAGGCAGGCGGAACAGTCCACGAAATCGGCTCATGCCCGTGAGCCTACGACCTGCGTGCCCGTGCGTCTATGCGACCGACCACCTGGGTTCCTCCTCGTCGAGTTACGCGCATCGAGGCAGACCCACGAGGCGCGTATGCGTTCGGCTAGTAGATGTGCAGCTTGTCCAGGAGGGCGAGCGGATCGTCGATCGACTCGAACAGATCCTTGTTGTGCTTGATCATCTTGCTCCGCATGTAGACACGCAGCCACTGCTTGTAGATGTACAGCTCGTAGCGATCAAGCATGTCCCTCACCGGCCGGTCACGCTGCGCGACGAGCCTCGCGAGGAACATCGCGTTCTCGAAGCCGAGCGAGATCGACTGGAAGTAGGGCGATCCGATCGCCGAGTCGCCCGCGAGGAAGACCGGTGAGCGTGCAAAGGGGTGGTCGCTGGGTCCCGCTTCCAGCCACTGCCGGTTGGTCGCATTGCGAGCGCGGTAGAGGTCCAGAGGGATCCGCACGATCTCGAGGTCGCCCAGGATCTCTCCCTCGGTCTCCTGCTTGATCAGGTCGATGAAGCGGTCCATCGACTGGGCGACTTCGGGGGCGTTCTCGCGCAGCCATTCACCGTCGAATCGCGACGGCATCGCCTCGTACTCCTCGGCACTGATGTTGACGATGCCCGTGACGTGGCTGACGCTGCCGTCGTAGTGCGTCCGGTGCACCATCGGGATGAACTTGTACTGCGGGTTCTCTTTGTTCTTGTAGTACTTGCAGTACTCGTTGCAGTCGTACGGCTGGCCGTAGAGGAAGGTGATGACGAGCGCGTACTCGAGTCGAACGTTGACCGTGTTCGCGCCGTCGATCACCTGGTCCGAGGTGGGAATCAGCTGATCTCGAAGTAGCGCCCTGCTACCCGTCGAGTCGATGAGGATGTCTCCAGGCTCGAGCATCGAGATCGCGTCCTCTGCCGTAATGGCCGCAGCGGTGCGCTCCACGCCGTGGCCACGGGCATCGATCAGATCGCTGAGGGAGCGCTCGATCGAGTTGAGCGGGCAGAAGCCCTGCGCCCAGCCCTGCAGAAGGGCGGCAAGGTCCGGCGCGATGGACTGTCTGTACGCCAGGCCTTCTTCGAGTTCCAGCGGATCGAAGATCGCCTCGACGCTGTCCCCGTCGATGGAGTCCGTTCGGTAGCTCTCGACGGAGTCGGCGACGAGGTAGGGCGCAAGCTGGACCATCCGCGTCCGGGTGTACTCGTCTCGCTTCTCGCAGAGGTGCACAGAGCAACTCTCCGTTGACTGGAGCAGCGCCGTGAGCAGGAGACCCACCGGCCCCGCACCGACCACGTGTACGCGAATGCTCATGCGAACGTCCCCTTCCCGCCATTCCTGTCGACCGGAAAAGCGCCGTGAGCGACTAGCGCTCGACCAGGATCACCAAGGTCTCGGGCAAGACCCCGTCAAACGCCATCGCCTCAGCCGCTCCTTCGGTCTCCATCGCCGCCGCCAACGCATCCATGTCGGGAACATCCATGAGGACCCCGGTCCGGGTCGGGTTCTCTGGATCCACAAAGGTGCGAATGTTCGTCACCCCCAGCGGCCCGAAGAACTCTTCGCGCTTGGGTGACGCGAGCCAATGGTCTTTGTCCTTGACGTCGTGGTGAGCGAACACCGTCGGCATCGCCGCTCCTCTCCGATGTGTGTGTGATGACCCCACCGCGCAACCTATAGCGGCCGGTGCATCTTCGGCAGATCTTCCCCCGACAAGACTGACGCCCGGAGGCATGCGGCGACGTGCTGCGTCCTCTCACCTAGCGCCGCCGGACCTCGGTGTCCCTCGATTCGTAAGCTGGGGGGATAAACCGGTTCGAGTCAGTACCGCCCTTAGAGGGCTACCGCGGTGGCTAGATGAGTGTTGCCGGTTCTAGAGGACTCGCCTCTGCGCTTGGGGGCATCGTGGGTGAGAACTTTGTCCTTTCCTCGAACTTCGAGCAGTACCTGCGAGACGAGACCGAGACGCGCGGCATCCGCGGCCGTGCGGACGCCGTCGTTCTCCCCGGAGACGCCGCCGAGGTCGCTGCCGTTGTTGCCTGGTGCTACGAAAACGATGTAGACATCACTCCGCGCGGCGGCGGAACAGGCTACGCGGGCGGCGCCGTCCCACTCGACGGGGGTGTTGTCCTTTCTCTCGAGCGACTGGGGAGGGTCCGCGCCTTTGACCCCCTGGTATGGCGAATCCAGGTTGAGGCGGGCGTTCGTACCGCCAAGCTGCACCAGCTCGCCCGAGAAAGTGGCCTTTGGTTCCCGCCAGACCCGGGAGCGGCAGAGACGTCCCAGGTCGGTGGCAACATCGCTACGAACGCCGGCGGCCCTCACGCATTCAAGTACGGAGTCACGGGCGCCTGGGTGCTCGGGCTCGAGGCGGTGGTCCCGCCGGGCGAGCTGATCACGATCGGGGGGCCGGTGCGCAAAGACGTCGCTGGCTACGACCTGAAGAGCCTGCTCATCGGTTCGGAGGGCACGCTCGGGATCATCACGGCAGCCTGGATTCGGTTGATCCCGGCGCCGGAGTGCGCACTGCCGCTGATCGGGATCTACCCGGACCGCGACGCCGGCGTGTCCGCCATCGAGGCCGTTCTAGGTAACGGCATCCCGGCAGCTGCGCTCGAGTATCTCGACGGGAGGTCACTAGCAGCTTCCGCTGCAACCTTCCCCTTCGAGCTTCCGGCGCATTCCGGATTCGCGGTAGTAGCCGAGGTGGACGGGAGCCGGGCGGAGACCGAGCGCCTTGCTGACGAGATGCAAGGCGTGCTCGCGGAGGGCGCACTGGTCGTGCACCGAGTCGCGGACACGGACGAGGTCGCTCGCCTCTGGCGTTGGCGCGACGGGGTGTCAGTCGCCGTCACATCAATAAAGGGCTGGAAAGTCAGCGAGGACATTTCGGTTCCGCTCGACCGGCTGCGAGATGCCCTCGCGGGGACCGAAGCGATCGCAGAACGCTATGGACTCGAGTCATGCAGTTGGGGACATGCCGGCGACGGCAATCTGCACACCACCTTCCTCGTTGACCAGGCTGACGAAGCCGAGCTCACGCTGGCAGCGAACGCAGCATCCGACCTATTCGCGCTGACAATCGAGCTCGGCGGCTCAATCAGCGGCGAGCATGGCCTGGGCATGGTCAAGCGGGGTGGCCTGGCCCGACAGTGGACAGATCCGGCCGTCTCGCTCCATGAGGCGGTCAAGCGCGTCTTCGACCCCAAGAACCTCCTAAACCCAGGCAAGAAGCTAGCCCGCTAACGAACGCTGGGGGCTGCGGTCAGAGCTGGGGTCTCGCCACTGGTAGGCTCGGTCCCGGTTCTGCGGCTCGTCAACGGGGAGGCAAGGCGG
>DATBPE010000052.1:0-58936 GCA_036561505.1 Solirubrobacteraceae bacterium | reverse complement strand
CGCGCGGATCGTGTCGACGTCGATCCCTGCGGTGCTTCGCGGTGGACTGGTTGCCCGCTACTCGGTAAATGAGCAGGTAGCAGGCAACTTCGAAGTGATCCTAAGTGCCAGCATGGCCAGGCGTTTGGGGATCCACGGTTCGTTTGCGCAGGGCCTGCCGAAGGGCTCACCAAGGTCTGTCGTCATAGCTCACGCGATCCTGGTCACAACCCGTGCCGGCCACAACACGATCAAGATAAAGCTCTCCAAGCGTACCGCTGGCGGTCTGCGTAAGGCGGGCAAAAAGATAACCGTGATGCTGCGCCTGTTTGTACACAATGGGGCTTCGAAGAACCCCAAGACCGCCACGGTTCTCGCGTCCGGCATTCTGCATCGCTAGCGTCGTCTGAACCGCGGACCGATCTTGCGCTGGACGGCGGGCTTCCCTGCTGGAGTCTGGCATCCCGGGTCCTCTTGTCGACTGGGCTGGTCGTTGGCTGGCTGCTTCTCAGACCGCCGCTCCGGGTCTCGGAAGATGAAATACCACAGCCCGAACAGCACCAGGTAGCCAGCGACGATCGATATCACCGATAGCAGCGCGATCGCGGTGCTGCTGCCGGCGATCGATTCGCCGTCAAGCGCCAAGACGGGTGTGAGTAGCGCTGTCACGGTCGCCGCCAAAGCGTGAGTGAGCTCAGAACCCTTGCGGGTGACGCACGGCGTAGCCGGCTAGTTCTGGCTGGGAGACCAGCCAGCGTGAGGCGTACGGGCCGCTGCGTCCCGCCGTGTCGAACCACACGCCATCTACCTCCATGAACGTGTGGCCACCGTTGGCATAGATAGTGATCCACTTGCCTGGGCCGGGAGCCCCCCATTTGGCTAGCTGCCCGGAGACCAGCGGTGCGTCCAGTAGCCCGCCGGCGGCCAGTGCGTAGCTGACCGAGCCCGAACAGTCGTAGCCGTTAGCGATAAATGAGGCGTGTCCTCCACCCCAGATGTATGGGAAGTCGGTGATCGCGTTGCCGCCGGCGATCACTCGCTGCACCGCTTCGGGAATGCCTGAAGGGATCGGGATCGTGCCGTCGCCGCCGACGGAGAAGCCGCCCTTTTGGGGGATGAGCTCGCGCTGGCGGGTGACTCGTTCCTGGGCTCGGGCATGTTCCTCTTCGTGCAGCTCTCGGCGTACCTGGGCTTCTGAAAGAGCACCCGGGGCGACGATTGCTTCGTCGGCCGCCTTGGTGGGCGTCTCGGCCTGCTTGTGGTGCACCGAGGGGGATACCGGGAAGCTCTTGGATTCTTCAGGATCTGGTAGCTCGGTGGCAACTGTCTGCCCCCCGCTCTGCTCGACGCCAGATACGATCGGCGCCGGCGTGGGGGAGAGTCGCGGGTGGTGTTTGGTGACAGCCCCTCCTGTCTGGCCCGGACCAGCGCTGGAATCAGCCGTCGCCGTCGCCTGTTGGGAGGTGCGGGGATGCTTGGGGCCGGAGGAGTGGCCGCTTCCGCTGAACACTAGGGCGGCGAGTGCTCCCAGCACACCGACGGCAAGGAGCGCTCCTGCCAGGGAATAGCGGGAGAAGCCCATCCTTGAATGCGCCCAGGACTCACTCTCTCCGGAGGTTGCCATCCCGATGAAGGCTAGCGAGTCTGCCCCCAGCCAAGCCCCGGTCAGTTGGGGTATTGGGTGCCGCGCTTTGCGGTGACGGCGAGCAGGAAGTCTGCTCACTGAGCTAGTCTGAGCAGATGCGCGAGGAAGCATCGACCGTTGATATCCGTCCACACATGCGACTGCTTCATGGGTTGCGCCGCCCGGCGAACTGGCTTCAGCTGGTTCGCTTCGGCATGGTCGGCGGTACCGGATTCGTAATAAATGTTGGTGTGTACGCGCTCTGCGTACACGTCGCCGCGATCGACTATCGCTACTCGTTTGTGCTCGCTTGGCTGGTCGCGGTCACGAATAACTTCGTGCTCAACCGCCACTGGACGTTCGATGCTCGCGCTGGCAGCGTGCGTTTTCAGGCGATCCGGTTCTTTGTAGTGAGCGTCGTGGCGGCGCTGTTCAGCTTCCTTTTGCTGACGCTCCTGGTCGAGGCTGCCGGTCTGGCCAAGGTGCCGGCGGAGGCCCTCGCCGTGGCAGCGTCGACGCCGCTGAACTTCGTGGGCAACAAGCTGTGGAGTTTCAAGGCGGCCTGAGTGGCGTCCAGCGCCGCGGACGCCAGTTGGCGTGTCCGTCGCTGGGCCTCACTAATGGGCACCTATACTCTGCCTAGCACCCTCCCGGAGGTTTACCTGTGCAGGAGATGGTCATCTACGGAGTCAGCTTCGACATGGTTGGCAAGCAGCCGATTGTGCTTCTAAAGACCGTCGAGGGCAACAAGTTTCTACCGATCTGGATCGGTCATCCAGAGGCCGCCTCGATATTGATGAAGCTCCAGGGCGCGAACACACCGCGGCCGATGACCCACGATCTGCTGTGCGAGGTGCTGGGCGAGCTGGACGTCAAATGCACGCAGGTAGCGGTCACCGAGCTACGCGAGAACACCTTCTTTGCCTCGATCACCCTCTCAGTGAATGGCCGTGAGCTGGAGATCGACTCGCGCCCCAGCGACGCGATTGCCTTGGCCGTGCGCTCCGGCGCACCGATCTTTGCCGCCGAGGAGGTGATCGCCGAGTCAGCGATCGAATTCGAGCACGACGTCGAGGAGTCTGAGGACGTGGTGGAAAAGTTCAAGGAGTTCCTGGACCACGTCTCGCCGGAGGATTTCGCCGCGGGAGACTCCTAGAGCTATCTGGTGTTGGCGCTGGCGAGGATGCTGCTGACTAGCTCATCAAAGCCGATCCCGGCGGCATCGGCAGATTGCGGCAGCAGGCTGGTCTCAGTCAGGCCGGGCACGACGTTTGTCTCCAGTACGAACATGTCCTGCCCGTCGGCGGCAAGCATGAGGTCGACTCTGGCAAAGCCGTGACAGCCGAGCAGCTCGTATACACCCAGCGCCAGCTCTTGGGCACGCTCAGCGACCCCATTCGGCAAATCGGCTGGGCACACGAATGTGGTCCGGCCTATCTCATATCGCGCCTGGAAATCGTAGAAGTCCTCCCCACGGGGAACCGCCTCCAGTACCGGTAGGGCCCGGGGCGACTCGCCTGGCGGTGAGTCCAGCACCGACACCGCGAGATCGCGCCCGTCTATGTGGCGCTCGAGTAGCACCTTGCGGTCGTATGAGAAAGCCGCCACCAGTGCGCTCGGTACCTCTGTGACAGCCTGCGCAAACTTGATGCCAAGAGCCGAGCCCTGATTTGCCGGCTTGACTACCAACGGAAAACCGAGTGCCCGCTCGATGTCCTCTAGGAGCCCGGCGGCGCCCAAGCCCTTGAAGGAGGCCTCGGTGAAGAAGTAGAAGTCGGGCGTCGGTATGCCCGCTTCGGCCATCAACTGCTTGGCCAGGACCTTGTCGGCACAGCGAATGCAAGCTGATGGATCTGAGCCGGTGTAGGGGATCCCGAGTGCCCGCAGCAACTCCTGGACGGTGCCGTCCTCGCCCTCGCGGCCGTGCAAGGCTATGAACGCGACATCCGGTTTGCTCTCACGCAGACGCTCCACCAGTTCGGGGCCGACATCGATCACGATCGTCTCGTGTCCGAGCCGCTCCAGTGCGTCCTCTACCTGTGCCCCTGAGCGCAGCGAGACGCCGCGCTCAAGCGATCGTCCGCCCTTCAGCACCGCTACGCGCATATTCATCGGTCCTGCCGGCGCCGAGGGTGCTCCTCCCCCAGTCTCGGGAGCTCGACCACGTCGGCGAGCCGCTCCTCGTTGGCAGGGCCGCGCTCGGGACGCGCTTGGCTCGCTGGCGGAATCTCGGTGCCGGTCAGCGTTCCGAACAGGTCGACCTGCTCCCCGATGACCTTGCCGATACGGGCGATTCCCTCGCGGATCTCCTCCTCTTGCACACCGGCAAAATTCAGGCGCATCGAGGAGCCACCGCGTTCGTCCAGGTAGGCGGCGCGGCCGGGGACGAATGCCACCCCCTCGCTCTCCAGTGCCCGCGCGAGCAGATCCGTCGTGTCGATGTACTCAGGCAGGGTGGCCCATATGAACATGCCGCCTTCGGGTTCGGTCCAGCGCGAAGACTGGCCGAAATGTTCAGTCAGAGATTCGAGCATCACATCGCGCCGACGTCGGTAGAGCGAAGTGAGTGTGTTGAGATATCCGCGCCAGTCGCCCTCTCTGAAATACGCCGAGACAAACAGCTGCGTGACCGGGGAGGAGCACAGGTCCGCGCCCTGCTTGCCCAGGTTGAGCTTCTCCAGTACCGGTCTGGGCGCCACCGCCCAACCCAACCGAACGCCGGGCGAGAGGATCTTCGAGAAGGTGCCTAGGTAGATCACGAAGTCCGACGCACCGCCGCGGGCTGCGCTGGAGGCGTCGAGTGAGTAAAGGGTCGGCAAGGGCTCGCCCTCGTAGCGCAACAGACCGTAGGGGTTGTCCTCGAGTATCAAGATCTCACGCTCACGCGCAACCTCTACCAGTCTTCGTCTTCGCGGCAGCGACATCGTCACTCCGCCAGGGTTCTGGAAGTTGGGGATCGTGTAGATGAACTTCGGCCGGCGGCCCTGCTTGGCTAGCTCGTCGAGGGTGCACTCGAGCTCGTCGATGGGCATCCCTTCGCCGTCCATCTCGATCTGCACCACGTTGGCCTCGTAGGCCCCGAACGTGGGCACTGCCCCAGGGTAGGTCGGTGCCTCGGCGACAATTACATCGCCGGGGTCGATCAGGATCTTGCACACCAGATCGATCACCTGCTGGCCACCTGTGGTGACGATCACGTCGGCGGGATCGACGATGGTGCCCTCTGCCGCCATGACCTCGGCTATGCACTGCATCACTGCAAAGATCCCCTCGGTGGGCCCATATTGGAGTGCCCGGGCGGTCGACTCAGCAGCCACGTGTGCCATCAGCTTGGCGTAGAGCTCGGGCGGAAACGTGGAGGTGTCAGGCAGTCCGCCGGCCAGCGATATCACCTCCGGCCGTTCGGTCAGGGCCATCATGTCCCGCATCGCCGAAGAGCGCATGCCACGTGTGCGGGTGGCGAACAGTTCCTCGTAGCGCTTGAGCTCGTGAGCAGGCGCTCTGGCGCGCCGGCCGGGGCCTGTTGATCGATCCATCTCTCAGTGACCTCTGTGTGGCGCTCTGTGCACTGGAATCTGACCGGTGATTGTGAGGTTGCTAGGAGCCTATTCGCCGTCAGCGGCTTGGGACCCTGCCGCCCCGGCGCGGTAAAGCGCCGGGCGCTTGGTCTATCGTCATGGCCTCTGGCACCGTAGCGCACTTGCTAATGAGCGGCCCCCTTTTCTACATAAGCCTAGGTATCGGGTTGGCGCTCGCCGCGGGCCTGCGCCCCTTTCTGCCAGCACTGCTTGCAGGTGGGCTTGCCTCCGGTGGCGACCTGGGCGTTAGCTTCAGCGGGCACTATGACTTTCTGCAATCGAGCTGGTGGTTGATTCTCCTCACAGCGGCTCTGGTGGGCTCCTATCTGCTGCAACTGAGACTCGGCTCAGAGCGCTTCAGTCAGGGCCCGTTCGCGGCTGCGCTCGCCGGGATCGAGATTGGGGTGGCGGCGCTACTGTTCGGCGGTACGCTGGCCGCACACGGCGACCCCGCCTGGCCGGGATGGATAGCGGGCGGTCTGCTTGGTGCAGTGGCCAACGCCGCGGTCGGACCAGTAATAACGCGGGCACGCGACCGACTTCCCGATCGCGCCGCACGCGAGGCCCTGACGGTTTATCTCGATGGCGTCGCCCTGACCCTGGCCGCGCTCACGGCAGTGCTGCACCCGGTCGGCTACCTTGCGCTCGCCCTACTCCTATGGCTGCTGGGCGCTTCGCGCCGCCGCGCCGGTGAGAAGTATGCGGGCTTGAGAATACTGCGACGCTAGTGCCCCATCCCTCCAAGCTCGTACTGTGCGTGATCGACGCGATGGCGCCGCAAATGCTCGAGCGTGCGGTGGAGGGAGGCGAGGCGCCGGTCCTAGGCGCGCTGATGCAGCGGGGGAGCTACATACCCGACTGTGTGGCCGCCTTCCCCTCGGTTACCCCGGTGTGTGCCGCCTCGATCGTTACCGGAGCCTGGCAGGACCGGCACCTGATTCCCGCCATGAACTGGTATCACCGCGTCGAGGGCCGTTACATCGAATACGGCTCCAGTTTTAGGGCTGCCCAGCGATTTGGCATCGCGCGCCAGCTCACCGACACGGTCTACAACATGAACCGCGTTCATTTGGCCACTGAGCCACTGACGATCTTCGAGTCCCTCGACGACGCCGAGGTACGCACTGCGGGCACCACTTATTTGATGTATCGCGGGCGCCATCGACACGAGCCACAACGCGATAGTCCGCTCACGCGCTTGGCGTCCACGCTGATGCGGCACTCCGTGGAGGGTCCGCGCGAGCTCTTCTACGCCGACATATTCGCCAGTCGTCGTACTGGCTGCACGTCGGGTTTGGGCATGCCGGGTGTACGCGATCAGCACTCTGGCTGCGTCGGCGCCTACCTCGTCGAGCATGACCTATTTGACTTTCTGTTGCTCTCGCTACCGGATAACGACTGGTACTCACACAAGCACGGCCCAGAGGGACAGGTGCGTTCGCTGGCTCTGGCTGACCAGCAGCTGGCCCGGATGATGGACGCCGGTGGGGGCATGGAGCGCTTCTTGGACGAGCATGCGGTGATCGTGATGGCTGATCACTCACAGGTGCCGATCACCCACGCAATCGCGCTGCAGGACCAGCTAGAGGACCTCGAGGTCCTGACGCCCACCCGACTGTCCGCTCGCTCCTCGGGGTCTCGTGACGCGGCGCGGATCGCTGTCTGCCCATCCCAGCGCGCCGCGATGGTGTACCTGCTGTCCGAGCATCGTCGTGAGGAGCTGCGCTCGGATGTCACCAGGCGAGCGCTCCAGCTCGACGGCGTGGACCTTGTGATGTGGATGGAGCGCGGGCAGGGCGCAGATTCCACTTGGGCTGTGATAGCAAAGCCCTCTCAGGGTGAGCTGCGGTTTGCCCCGGGGGGAGATCTGCGGGACGAGCGTGGGGGGCGCTGGAGCGTGGAGGGGGACCTCGCGGTGATCGCTGCAGATGTACACGATGGTGTTCTGCGGGCAGTGGAGTATCCGGATGCGCTAACACGCGTGTGGTCGGCGCTTCAGTGCCCGACCTCGGGTGATGTGCTGCTCTCCGCGAGTGAGGGTTATGAGTTCTCAGACTGGGGACGCCAGGCGCACGTGGGGGGCGGAAGTCACGGGTCGTTGCACCGCAGTGACTCGCTCGGCGCGTTGATTCTCTGCGGGCTGGAATTCGAACGCCCCACAACGCCGTGGGCAATCCGCGACGTTGCTCCCGTGATCGCTGGGCACTTCGGTCTGCCCTCGGCGCCTAGCTGAGTCGCTACCGCGCCACCGGCGCTACCCTCGGCACGATGCCTCATGGCGTGCCCGCAAAGCTCCATCTGATCGTGATGTTGGCTGCTGCCTACCTCGCGGCATCCCCGCCGCACGCAAGTGCCACGCTGTCCACCCAGACCACGGCAGGCTCACCGGGGGTGTCCACCACCACAGCTCTGGGCCCGCTCGCTACGCCGAGCACCCTTTCAGGCGAATCCCCCGTGCCGGTCGTGGCCTCTGATGTACCGCCGGCCGGACGTCGGCTCTCCTCCAACGAGGTACTCGTGATCGCGTCGAGGCTGCCGAAGATGCGCTCGGTACGCCGCGAATATCCGGGCTCCTATGGAGGCGCTTACCTGAAGGGTCCGCTGCATTGGCAGGTCAGCTACTTCTCTCGCGGGGGCAAGAAGGAGATCGGCCAGGCCATCATCAATGACGCGACTGGCAGGGTGCTGGAACAGTGGACGGGCTTTCAGGTCGCGTGGACGATGGCGCGGGGGTACCCCGGCGCTTTTGGGCGCCATATCAACTCGCTCTATATCTGGCTGCCGTTGTGCCTGCTGTTCCTGGCACCGTTCTTTCGGTGGCGCAAACCGTTTTCGCTGCTCCATCTGGATCTGCTGGTGCTGATCTCATTCTCGATTTCTCTGGCGTTCTTCAATCATGGGAACATCTACGCGTCGGTTCCCCTGACCTATCCGCCGCTGGTTTATCTCCTAGTGCGGATGCTGCTACTAGCCGGCGTCGCGGGCTCGCGCGAGCGTGGTGGCCGGATCCTCGGGGTCACGCACGAAGACCCCGTGGCTGAACAGCAGGCAGTCGGTCGGCAGACTCTGCATACACGACTGGTGCCTTATCGCCCACGACGGCGAGAGGCATCGGTCAGCTGGATGCCGGTCAGCCTGATGGCGGTCGCGGTCGTTTTTCTGCTCGGCTTCCGCATCGCTTTGAACGTCACCGATTCCAACGTGATCGATGTCGGCTACGCGGGTGTGATCGGAGCGCAGAAGATCGTGCACAACCACGCGCTCTATGGCCGGTGGCCGTCGAACAACGAACACGGTGACACCTACGGGCCAGCCAACTATGAGTCCTACATACCGTTCGAGCAGATCTTTGGCTTCAGCGGGCGCTGGGATGATCTTCCGGCTGCGCACGCCGCCGCGATCACTTTCGATCTGCTTGCGGTCGCGCTGCTGTTCTTGATCGGTGTGTCGCTGTGCGGCCCGGCGCTGGGCGTGGCACTCGCCTACGCCTGGGTGTCGTTTCCATTCACGCTGTTTGCTCTGGAGAGCAACTCCAACGACATGCTCGTCGCGGTGCTCGTTCTGGCGGCCGTACTAGCTGCCAGCAGACCGAGGGTCCGTGGCGCCTTCGCGGCCCTCGCCGGGCTGTCCAAGTTTGCTCCGCTTGCGCTGGCGCCGCTGTTTGGCACCCACTCTCTGCGCGAGACAGACAGATCACACCGCTTGCAGTCGTTCGCATCATTTCTGTTGAGCTTTCTGGTCGTCTCGGCGCTCGTGGCCGTACCCGCGCTGCGCCACAACTCGCTGCAGCAGATCTACGAGCGCACCATTGCCTACCAGGCCAACCGGGACTCACCGTTCTCAGTGTGGGGGCTGTATGGGGGACTGGGGGTTGTGCAGGGTGCGCTCCAGCTCGCCGCTGTGGGACTTGCGCTGGCGCTGGCGGTTCTTCCCAGACGCGCCGACGTGATCGGGCTAGCGGCCAGCTGTGCCGCGATCCTGATAGCTGCGCAACTGGGCATCGATCACTGGTTTTATCTCTACATACCGTGGTTCTTTGGTCTTGTGATGATTGCCCTGCTGGCAAGCGTCGTAGGTGTCCAAGCCGAGCCCGCGCCCAGGGCACCGCTGCAACCCACAGTCGACCTCTCACTCTCGAGACCCAAGGCCTTTGCCCTGTAGCAGCCGGACTCAGCCAGAGGGGCCCGCCGGCGGGCGGGCCATCATGATCTGCTCGATGGAGTCCGCCCGCCGCGGCCTTGAGCAGCTCACCAACACTCCCATCAGCCAGGGATCCTCCTGGGAGGTTTCAAAGCGCACCGGCATCTGTGTCAACAGCGACTCGATCGCCTGCTCACGCTTTACGCCGATCACCCCTCCCCGTGGACCGGTCATCCCTACATCGGTGATGTAGGCGGTGCCACCAGGTAGCACGCGCGCGTCGGCCGTTGGTACATGTGTGTGGGTGCCGACCACGGCGGTTACGCGACCATCCAGATGCCAGCCCATCGCCACCTTCTCCGAGGTGGCCTCGGCGTGCATGTCGAGCAGGATGTGGTCGACTTCGCCGACTTCCTTTAGCGCGGTCTCGATCTCCGTGAAGGCGGATCGCCCGGCGCGCAGATAGAGGTTCCCGCTCAGGTTCACGACGCCGAGGCTGATGCCATCTTTCTCGACCACGCAGGTACCGTGGCCCGGCTGGCACCGAAGGTAGTTAGCCGGTCTCAGGATCCTAGGCTCGTCGTCCAGGTAGGCGTAGATCTCACGGCGGTGGTAGGTGTGATTTCCCAGTGTGATCGCGTCGACACCGGCGTTTAGCAGTTCCCCGGCGACCTTGGGTGTTATCCCCAGTCCCCCGGCGACGTTCTCGCCGTTGACGACGACAAACGTCGGGTCGTGGCGTTCGCGCAGCACCGGCAGGCACTCGAGCAGCGTGCGTCTGCCGAGTCCCCCGACCAGATCCCCCACGAACAGGATCCGCGCTTTGTGCTCGCCCAAGGAGGGTTGACTCATCGGGGAAGTCCTCGGGTAAGTCGACGCCTGCTCCTGAGCAATACTCTGGTCATCGTGGGATGTAGCTACCCGGGGATGGGTCACAGGTGAACACTGAAGAGGAGGATGCAGCTGGCGCGGCCGCCCAGCCGCCGGGCGCCGAGGAGCGCTTGGTGACAGAGAGCGAGCCACACGACCAGCCGCCAGCGCGGGTGGTCGTGCCGCGCTGGATCCAGCTCGTGCTGCTGCCGCTGGTGTTGCTTGCACTGTGGGAGCTGGCTAGAGCGGCGGGCAAAGTGTTGGCTATCTTCGTCGTTGCGGCGCTGATTGCGCTCATTCTCAACCCGGCAGTCTCGTTCATGCAGCGTCAGCGCCTTCCCCGCGGGCTCGCGGTGTTGGCCGTGTATCTCGCATTCTTCCTGACACTAGCCGGGATCGGCGCTCTGCTGGCCAACCCCATCTCCAATCAGGTGCACTCGTTTACGCGCAACCTTCCTCATCTAACCAAAGAAGCCAACCGCACCATCGAAGAAGTCCAGAGCTACTTCGACCGTCAAGGGGTTCACTTGCATCTGGTCAAGCAGGGCAAGACCGCGCTGCAGACGATCGAGGACAAACTCGCCAAGAGTTCCAGCAAAATCGCCTCCTCGTTTGGGAGCCTGCTAACAGAAGCGGTCAGCGCCGGCTTTGACCTGATCGTCATATTCGTGCTCTCGGTCTACATGCTGGTGTATGGGGAGCCAATCGGGGCACTGGTGCGAAGGTGGATGCCCAAGGGGGATGGGAGCAAAGCCGATGACTATCCGACGCTGGTTCAGCACGCGCTCTCACGCTATCTCGGCGGACAGCTGCTGTTCAGTTTGATCATGGGTGTGACCGCGGGCGTGTCGCTCTACCTGTTCGGGGTACTCGGGATCTTCCCCGACGGGCGAACTTACGCGATCTTCTTCGGAGTGTTCCTGGGGATCATGGAGCTGGTCCCTTACGTCGGACCGATCCTCGGGGCCATACCGCCGATCCTAGTGGCGCTGCTGACCGATCCAATCACCGCCGTGTGGGTCGCGCTGCTGTTCGTGGCTATGCAGCAACTGGAGGGCCACATCGTGGCCCCACAGATATTCGGTCACACCTTGCGCATCAATCCGCTGCTGGTGATTCTGGCTCTGTTGCTAGGAGAGCAGATCTACGGGTTGATGGGTGCCCTGCTGGCCTTGCCGATCCTCTCAGTGCTGCGCGAGACGGCGCTCTATTTGAACCGCCATCTCGAACTTGAGTCCTGGCCGCGCTCGCCACCGGGAATGTTGTGAGCCGTCAGGCGCGCTCGCCCTCCCATCATGTGGACACCGGCACGCCGATTCTCGCCGTCAGCGGGCTGAGCAAGCGCTACGGCGAGCGTGAGGCACTGCGCGCCGTAAGCTTCCAGGCGTATGCTGGCGAGCAGGTGGCGGTGATCGGGCCCAATGGCGCCGGCAAGACGACGCTACTTTCGATCATCGCCGGGATCCAGCAACCGAGCGCGGGAACGGTCGATCGTGCCCCCGGCGAGGTGGGTTGGGTGCCCCAGGAACCGGCTGTCTACTCGAAGCTCACCGTTGCTGAGAATCTCGAACTGTTCGCGCGATTGGAGAAGATCGCGGCGCCACGGCGGATCGTCGAACGTATGCTGGAGCTGACTGGACTGGGTGAGCGCTCCGACGAGCTGCTAGCCAATCTCTCTGGCGGCAGCCGACAGCGGGTGAACATCGCTGTCGGCTTGCTCTGCGAGCCGGGTGTTTTGTTGTTGGACGAGCCCTCCTCGTCGCTTGATCCGCGTCAGCGGGAGCGTCTGTGGGAGTTCATCGACGGTCTCGCCGAGCGAGGTACGGGCGTTGTGTTCTCAACCCACAACGTCGCCGAGGCTGAGCGTCACGCCGATCGGGTGCTCGTTCTCGCCGACGGTGAGCTGCTCTTTAGCGGGTCGGCTGAGAGCCTGGCAGCGGAGGCGAGCAAAAACGCGCCGGCGGAGAATTTCGAAGAGGCGTTTGTGACGTTCCTGAGAGAGAGCGGTCACTGAGTGCGCTGGATGCTGCGCAAGGACCTGGTGATCCTCAGACGATCGCGGCTGCTGGTGGGCGTGCTGGTGCTCTACCCGGTTCTGATCGCGCTGTTGATCGGGTTTGCGATCTCGCGCGCCCCAGCCAAGCCGAAGGTGGCGATCGTCAATCTCTCGCCTCCCGGCCAGGCGATCGAAATCGGCAACAACCGCCTGGGCATCTCCCACTACACCAGCAGTCTCACCAGCGGTATCACACCGGTGGCACTGTCCAGTCGCGCCGCCGCCGTGCAGGCGGTCTCCTCCGGGAGGGTGCTGGCCGCTGTGGTACTGCCAGCTGACATCACCCAGAAGCTCTCTTCGGTGCTCACCCAGGCCCACATCGAAATCCTCTACAACGGCAACGCGTTGGAGCAGAGTTTCGTTCAGTCCACGATCAACTCCGCCCTGGCGCAGGCAAACCTCACGCTCTCACAGGAAATCAAGCAACTCGCCGCCGAAGACATCGATCTCATTCTCAAGGGCGGCAACTTCGACGTTCTCGGCAGCAGCCATGAAATCCTTGGCCTGAAGAACATCACCTCGGTCCTGCACGAGGTGTTGCGAGTGCAGCCGCCGGGGCCGGTGCGTTCCAAGCTCGAGCGCGTCTCGAGCTTCGCCGAATTCGCTGCGCAGAACCTCGACCTCTCAAAGGAGGTGCTCGCGACCGTCAGCCAGCCGATCCAGATCAAGGACCGACTGCTGCATGGCGATCGCACGCCGCTGGACAGCTACGCGGTTGTTGTCGCGGTCAGCATCTCGCTGATGTTCATCTGCGTGCTCCTGGCCGCCGGCGGACTCGCGCTCGAGCGCGAAGAGCACACGCTCGCGCGGTTGACCAGAGGGCCTCCAGCGCTCGTTTCGCGGTCTGTGGTGCTCGCGGAGAAGACCCTGCTGGCAGGCGGCTGCTCCTTTCTTGTGGCTTTCGGGATGCTCGCGGGGATCAGTGCGTTCGTGCATCTCGACTGGGGACGCGCACAGTTTTGGTTGTTGTCGCTGGCGGCCGCGTCACTTGCGTTTGGGGCGCTCGGGATCGCACTCGGTGCGCTGGCCAGGGAGGTCCGGGCGGCTTCTCTACTCGCCTTCCTGCTGGCGTTGCCACTTGCCTTTCTGGCGCTCGTCCCCGCCGGTTCGGTTGCCGGAGGGCTTTATGAAGTGATCCGCGTGGTCTCCTTCGTCTTTCCCTTCAAGGCGGCCCTGGAGGCACTGGACGCGGCCGTGAACCGCGCCTCACCGGGTGTCGGCGTCTCGGTGGCCCACCTGGCGGGCCTGACCGCCGGCTACGTGCTGCTGGCTCGCGGGGCGCTTTCGCGCTCCACTTGAAGCGTCGCTGGTCGCGTCCGGCAAAAGAGGACACCCGGATGCCGCACAGACGCCCGGCGGTATCCTGCCTGTAGTCATGGCCTTTCCCCAAACGCGTATGCGCAGACTGCGCTCATCGGCTGCTCTGCGTGGGCTGGTAGGCGAGACCGTGTTGCGGCCAGGGCAGCTCCTGTTGCCCATTTTCATTCTCGAAGGCGGCCCCGAGCGCGAGCAAGTCGCAGCGATGCCAGGCGTCGAGCGGCTCTCGGTAGCTGAGGCTGTGGTTGAGGCCCGCGAGGCAGCCGCCGCGGGGGTTGGGGGGGTGCTGCTGTTCGGGATACCCGCCGTCAAGGACCACGAGGGCTCGGCGGCCTGGGACGAGCAGGGTGTGGTGCAGCAGGGCGTGCGGGCCATCAAGCAGGCGCTGCCCGAGCTGCTGGTGATCACCGACGTGTGCCTGTGCGAGTACACCGACCACGGTCACTGTGGGGTCCCCGACGCCGAGGGCCGGATCGACAACGACGCCTCGCTCGAGCTGCTGGCGCGTACCGCCGTGAGCCACGCGCGCGCGGGTGCGAACGTGGTAGCGCCCTCGGACATGATGGACGGCCGCGTGGGTTCGATCAGAGCTGCGCTGGACCGCGAGGGTTTCGCTGAAACACCGATCCTGGCCTACTCGGCGAAGTTCGCCTCTGCCTTCTACGGGCCGTTCCGCGAGGCGGCGGGTTCAGCGCCGTCCTTCGGGGATCGCCGCAGCTACCAGATGGACCCCGGCAACGGCGCCGAGGCTGTGCGGGAGGCGCTGCTGGACGTGCAGGAGGGCGCTGATCTAGTGATGGTCAAGCCGGCGCTGGCCTACGGCGATTTGATCCGGGCGGTAAAGGAGGCGACGGGACTGCCGCTCGTGGCGTACAACGTCAGCGGCGAGTACGCAATGGTCAAGGCAGCAGCTGCCGCCGGGTACCTGGATGAGCGCGCGACGGTGCTGGAGGTCCTCACCTCTCTACGCCGCGCGGGCGCTGACGTCATCATTTCCTACCACGCGAAGGATGCCGCCCTATGGCTAGCCCAATAGACATCACAGAGCAGGAGCAGGCCGCCGCCGCGGAGCGGGCAGGTGCGGCGATCCCCAAGACACGCAGTCGCAAGGACGGCGCGGCGATTGCGCTTGACGACCTCGACCGCAAGCTGCTGAACCTGATGCAGGGCTCCTTTCCGCTGGCGCCCAAACCCTATGAGGCCGTGGCACGTGCCGCGGCGCTCGCCGAAGCGCAAGTGCTGGAGCGCGTCCAGCGCCTGCTCGACGAGCGCATCATCCGTCAGGTGACGCCTATCTTTGACACCCGCGCGTTGGGCTACGACTCAATGCTTGTGGCTGCCAAGATCGACCCAGAGAACCCGTGGCAGGCGGCGAAGATCGTCAACTCCCACCCGGGGGTCTCCCACAACTACCTGCGTAACCACGACTTCAACATGTGGTTCACGCTCGCCACTGAGCCCGACTCGAAACTCGGCCTGGATGGGACGCTGGATGTGCTCCAGCGGCTCACCGGTGCGGAGTCGATCCGGCAGCTGCCCACTCTGCAGCTGTTCAAGATCCGCATGGACCTCGAAATGGAGGGCGGTACGGGTGCGCTGACCAGCGAGGGCGTCGCCCAGGAGCCCGTGGACCTCGAACCGGTCGGCTACGACGAGCTAGACAAGGACGTGATCCGCGCCACCCAGGGGGACCTGCCGGTGATCCCCGAGCCATATGCGCCCGCCGCCGAGCGCTTGGGTCTGAGCGTCGAGGCTCTGCTGGAGCACTTGCAGGGCATGCACGAGCGCGGCCTACTGCGGCGGGTCGCGGCGATCCTCTACCACCGCCGCGCTGGGTTCTCGGCCAACGGCATGGGTGTCTGGAAGGTCTCCCCCGAGCAGATCAACGAGCTGGGCCCGCGGATGGCCTCCTTCCGCGGGATCTCTCACTGCTACGAGCGGCCCACTTACGATGACTGGCCCTACTCGGTGTTCACCATGGCCCACGGGCGCTCCAAGGAGGAGTGCGACGCGGTGCTCGACGCGATCGCCGAGCAGACCGGAATCCACGAGCGCGCCACCCTCTACTCCTCGACTGAGTTCAAGAAGATCCGCCTCTTGTACTTCACGGATGAGTACAAGGCGTGGGAACGTGAGCATGCTTCATGAGCGCCGAGGCGCGTCTGGCGGAGTTGGGGATAGAGCTTCCAGGCCTTCTTCCTTCGGTGGGCAACTACCTGCCGGCGAAGCGCCATGGCGATCTCGTCTTCGTCTCGGGTCATGGACCGCTCGCGCTGGCCCGTCTACCCGGCAAGCTTGGCGATGAGATCTCGTTGGAGGCCGGGCTGGGAGCACTGATCCAAGGCAAGGTCGGGAGTGAGATCTCGTTGGAGGCCGCCAATGAGGCCGCCCGCGTGGTCGGGCTCTTCCTGCTTTCGGCGTTGCGCGTGGAGGTTGGCTCGCTCGATCTTGTGTGTTCAGTGTTGAAGGTGTTCGGAATGGTCAACTGTGCGCCAGGATTTACTAACACAGCCGGCGTGATCGATGGTTGCTCTGATCTCCTGGTGGAGGTGTTTGGCGAGCAAGCCGGGCGCCATGCCCGTTCGGCCGTCGGCATGGCAGAGCTGCCACTCAATATTCCTGTCGAGATCGAGATGGTCGTCGCGGTCTACGGCGACGGCGTAGGCGCGAGACACGCCTGAGCGCAGATTCGTGACTGCGTCGCTGGCTGACACGCGCTCTGCCGAGCTTTACAGGCAGGCCATCAAGCTTCTCCCGGGCGGCGTTAACTCTCCGGTGCGCGCGATGCGCGCGATCGGCCGCGACCCGATCTTCATTGAGCGGGGCGAGGGCGCTGAGCTGATCGACGTAGACGGCCACCGATACGTGGACTACGTCTGCTCGTGGGGGCCCCTGATCCACGGTCATGCCCACCCGCATGTGATCGCCGCGGTCACTCAGGCGGCCCAGCGCGGGACGAGCTTCGGCGCTCCGACTGCCGCGGAGGTCGAGTTGGCGGCAGAGATCAGCCGCCGGGTTGAGTCTGTTGACATGCTGCGCATGACCTCCTCGGGAACCGAGGCCACGATGACGGCGCTACGTATCGCCCGTGCTGTCAGCGGTCGCGAGAAGATCCTCAAGTTCACCGGCGCCTACCATGGCCACCTCGATGGTCTACTGGCCCAGGCGGGCTCGGGTCTGGCAACCCAGGGGCTGCCATCTAGCCCCGGCGTGCCGCCGTCGGTCACCGCCACCACGGTGCTCGTGCCGTGGAACGACATTGAGGCGCTGGAGCGTGCCACCGATGAGCACGAACTGGCCGCCATCGTGGCCGAGCCGATGCCGGCCAACATGGGCCTCGTCCCGCCGCGCGCGGGCTTTTTGAAGCTGCTGCGCCAACGCGCCGATGAGACCGGTGCCTTGCTGGTTCTCGACGAGGTGATCTCCGGATTTCGCGTGGCCAGAGGCGGCGCGCAAGAACTCACGGGAGTCACCGCGGATCTGACGATCATGGGCAAGGTGATTGGCGGCGGTCTGCCCGCGGGTGCGCTCGGTGGTCCTCGCGAGCTGATCGGCATGTTGGCGCCGGCCGGAGAGGTCTATCAAGCCGGGACGCTGTCCGGTAATCCGCTGGCGGTTGCCGCGGGGCTCGCCACGTTGGAGCTGCTCGACGAGGCCGCATATCTGCGCCTGGCCTCCCTAACCGAGGAGCTCGCCACAGGCCTGTGCGAGGCCGCTGGTGGCTATCCGGTGCAGGTGGTGAGTGCCCCCGGCCTGCTGACCGTGTTTTTCAGCGAGCAGCCAGTGCAGGACCTAGCGGGCGCCCAGAGCTGTGATCTGGACTCCTACGCCGCCTGGTGCCGGGCCCTGCATTCGCGCGGGGTGTACGCGCCGCCATCGCAGTTTGAGGGCTGGTTTCCATCGCTTGCCCACACACCAGAGCATTTGGAGCTCACTTTCCAGGCCGCCGCCGCCGCCTTTTCCAGCCTCGAGGATCCTCGCTAGATGCGTGTGGTGAACTCGCTCGAGCGCCTGATCGATTTGCTGCGCGAGCAGGGAGGGCTGATGGCCAGCCTCGTTTCGCCGCTACCGGAGGCCTCCGAGCAACAGGCCGCCCCGGCGGGACCCGCGCAGGTTGCCGCCGCCGGCCCGCGCACCGAGAGTCAGGGAGAGGAGTACGAACTCTTGATCGAGGCGATCTACGAGGGCTATCTGCTGCATTACGAGACTGCGCGTGTGACCAGCGTGGCCGAAGCGGATCTGCGTCTGCTCGCCGGTGATCAACTCTATGCCCTGGGTTTGTCCCGGCTGGTGGCGATGGGCGACGTGCGGGCCGTGATCGAGTTGGCCGATGTAATCACCCTCAGCGCGCTGGCCCAGGGCGCCGGTGAGCGCGAGCTCGCACAGGCGATATGGAGCGCGGGAGCACATGCGGTCGGCTGGGGTCAGAGCGAGCTCTACGCCCAGGCCAAGGATCTCGCCCTCGCGGGCGCCCCGCAGGCGCTCGCGGCAATGCGCACTAGCACGGGATCGTGAGTCCCCCCGTCCCCGCTCACTCGATATTGTTTGCGGCCCGCGCCAGCCCAAGCGCGTGAGGCCCGGTGGCCTAGCCGGCTCAATGGCCGCCATTTATAGGAGACCCAGAGTGCCCGACAAGCACGACCAGCACAAGTCCAAGTACACACTCGACCGCCGGATACCGGGGGCCTTCGAGGGCGAGACGGTCACCCGTCGGCGGTTCATGACCGGAACCGCCCACACCGCCGGTGCGGTTGCCGCCGCATCCTTTGCCCTGCCAGCGCTCGGTTTTGCGATCGGGCCGATCTTCAAAGCACCACCGCACTTCTGGGAGGACATCGGCTCGGTCGATGACTTTCCGGCCAACAACTACGTCCCGGTTGTGATCACGATCACCCCGGGTATCGGCGAGGCTGGCAAGTCGACCGCCTATGTGCGCAAGCACAACCCGACGATCGACACCGATCGCTATGACCGCACCACCCCCTATATCGCCATCTCCACCCGCTGCGCGCACCTCGGCTGCCCGGTGCGCTGGGTGGACGCAGCCGAGCGCTTCATCTGTCCATGCCACGGCGGTGTCTACAACCTGCTCGGCCAGCCGGTCGGGGGACCGCCGGTTCGCCCGCTGGACCGCTTCCCCACGCGAGTACGGTCCGGCCGCGTGCAGATTTATAGCGGTCGCTTCTCAGTCAACAGCGAGCTGCGGCGTTTCTCGCCGCGCGACCCCGGCGAGCCGCTGGATGGCATCGGCCAGTATCTGTATCCATCTCGTCCTTCGGCCCGCAAGCTCTAGCCGATGCCCCGTCGACCAAAGCTTCCTCTCCCGCCCCTGCCCTCGGCTCTAAAGGCTCGGCCGGCGCGCCCAGGTGAGGGCAGCGGCAAGGCCGGTCCGCTCGATCAGGCCGCCTCCGCCGGTATCACGGTTGTCGACTGGGTGGATGAGCGCACATCGCTGTCGGGGGCCGGCCGCTGGCTGATGTTCCGCAAGGTGCCCAAGGGCACTAACTGGTTCTACACGCTGGGCTCGGCGACCATGTTTGCGTTTCTAAACCAGGCGGTGACCGGGGTCTTTTTGGCGATGTATTACCGGCCCGACCCCGCCGGCGGCGCTTATGAATCGATTCGCTACGTCACCAACGACGTCTTCCTCGGGCAGTTCGTGCGCGGCATGCACAAGTGGGGCTCGACCGTGATGGTGATCCTGGTGTTCCTGCACATGGGACGAACCTTCTTCTTCGGCGCCTACAAGTATCCGCGCGAGCTGAACTGGGTGATCGGTGTGGTGCTTTTGATCCTGACGATGACGATGTCCTTCACCGGCTATCTGCTGCCCTTCGATCAGCGCGCTTACTGGGCGACGATCGTGGGCGTCAACATCAACGGAACCGGTCCTCTGCTCGGCCCGTATCTGTCCGATTTCCTGCGTGCTGGCCCCGAATTCGGCGCCACCACACTGTCGCGCTTCTACGCCATCCACATGCTGCTGGTGCCGGGGCTGATAGCCGCGCTGATCGGCGCGCATCTATACCTGGTCGCCAAGCTCGGCACGACCGCGCCGCCGTGGATAAAAGCGGAGAAGAACCCCGAGCTGCGCAAGGCTGAGGTATGAATCAGCGCGAGAAGGAGCAGTACCTCCGCGAGTACGCGATCCTGAAGAGCCAGGGCAAGCCGTTCTTCCCCTACGCCGTGGCCAAGGACGCCGCGATGGCGTGTGTGGTGATGGCGGCGATCATCACACTGTCGCTTGTCTTCGGCGCCGAGCTCGGCTCGAAGGCAAACCCGACCACCACCACCTATGTGCCCCGCCCGGAGTGGTACTTCTTCTTCCTCTTCGAGGTTCTGCGTGTCCTGAAGCCACCGAGCTTGGTACCGCTCGCGACGATCGGGGTGCCCACGCTGGGGATGATCCTGCTGTTTCTGCTGCCGTTCTACGACCGTGGTCCCGAGCGCCGCCCCGAGCGCCGCCCGATTGCCACGACCACCGCCATCTTCGTGATCGGCGCGATGGCCTTCCTCACTTATGAGGGCGCAAACGCCGGCACTCCCACGGCACTGAACATCGCCGTCCCCAAAGGTGTGGTGCAGCAGGGTCCAGCGGCGGTCAATCAGTTCAACGAAGGCCGGCTGGTGGTGGCCGCATCTGGGTGTGAGGCGTGTCACAAGATCGGGGAGAACGGGAACAACGGTCCGGGACCGGAACTGACTCACATCGCGTCACGATTGCCCCGGCAGGGGATCGCCCGCACGCTCGTGAACCCGACGGCGCCGATGCCGCCCTTTAAGAACCTGCCGCCGAAGAAGTTCGCGGCTGTCGAATACTTCCTCAGCCAGCTGAAATAGCTGGAGGCCTCACAATGCCCGCTTGGCGCGGCCCTGGGCCGGCGCGATGACAGACCAGACCGCCTCCGCCACGCCCGGGAGTCCTGAAGCGGACCAGGTGCGGGCGATGTTCGACCGCATCGCCGGTGTGTATGACCTGCTGAACAGCGCCATGACCGCCGGTCTTCATCATCGCTGGCGCGAGCGTGCGGCCGATCTAGCGCACATCGCCCCCGGCGCGCGGGTGCTTGACGTCGCCAGCGGCACAGGCGATTTGGCGATCGAGCTGGCGAGACGGGTGGCACCCGACGGGCGGGTGATCGGCAGTGATTTCTCCGAGGCGATGCTCGAACGCGCCCGCGCCAAGAACCGATTCGGCGACCGCTTGCGCTTCGAGTGGGCCGATGCGCTTGCGCTTCCCTACCCAGATGCTTCCTTCGACGCCGCGACAGTCGGATTCGGTATCCGCAACTTTGCCGACCTCGCCGGGGGACTTTCGGAGATGACCCGCGTAGTCAAGCCGGGTGGCAGGGTGGTGGTACTGGAGTTCACCACACCCCACGGCGGACCGCTGGCGCTGTTCTACCGCGTGTGGTTTGATCACATCGTGCCGCAGCTGGGGCGTTTTTCGGCTGACCCGGGTGCGTATGCCTACCTTCCCGAGTCGGTCAAGCACTTCCCCAGCCCCGAAGCGCTGGCAGCCAAGATGGAGCGAGCCGGGCTGCAGCGGATCAGCTATCTGCTCACGGCCGGAGGAATCGTGACCGTCCACGCCGGCACAGTGCCCAAATGACGCATGATGAGCGCAATGAGCATCGCTGAGGATGTCTCTGAGAGTCCCAGCGGCGACCTGGAGGCTCTCGAGGCGATCATGGCCAGGGGTGGGGAGCAACTGCGGGAGCTGATGGGCCGAGCGGAGGCTCACCTGAAGCAGGTCACTGAGGATGCCGGATCGCCGCTGGCCTGCCACGCGAACGCCACCGTGCTCGCGGGAGGAAAGCGCTTGCGCCCACTACTGGTGTTGCTGGCCGCCCAGGCGGCCGGCGGGCCGCCAGACACCCCAGGTGGCCAGGAGAGTCTCGTGCGCGCGGCGGTCGCGGTCGAGCTGGTGCACTCGGCCACACTCGTGCACGACGACGTCATTGACGGCGCCACGCTGCGCCGCGGACATCCGACTGTGGCGGCCGTGGCCGGGCGGCAAGTCGCGGTGGCCACCGGCGACCTGCTTTTCTCGCGGGCGTTCGCCGAGTTGGCACGTAATGGGGACATCATCCAGCTGGAGGCGCTGTCGAGCGCCTCCTCGGCGCTGGCGGCGGGGGAGCTCTTGCAGCGTGAGGACGCCTACGCAACACACGTCGCGGTGGAGCGCTACCTGCACCGCTGTGAGCTGAAGACCGCGGCTCTGTTCGAGGCCGCGTGCAGGCTGGGAGCTCTGCTGGCAATCGAAGGGTCGAGTGCTCTGGCCGAGAAGCTCGGGGCGTTCGCCAGGCGCATCGGCCTGGCCTTTCAACTGCTCGACGATGTCCTCGATGTCTCCGGTTCGGTCCAGCACACTGGCAAGTCGCGTGGCACCGACCTGCTCGACGGAACAGTGACGCTGCCCTTCATCCTCGCCCGTGAGCGTGATCCGCAGCTGGCGGCCTTTGATCTGCGCTCGCTGTCCAATGCCCTGCAAGCGGAAGGGCTGTGCGATCGCATCGAGGCGACCGGTTCTCTAGAGAAGGCTCGCGAGCGAGCGCTCGCGCTCGTCGCCGACGCCAAGGAGATGTTGCCAAAGTGTCTTTCGGGCGGGCGCGGAGAGCTGCTGGCGCTGGTCGCCGACGCCGTGGTCGAGCGTTACCGTTAGAAGTCGCTCGGCACGATCACGTCGGCCTGCAGCGCGCGAACGAAGAAATCGACTTCCTCGGTCATGTTGGCGTGTGTGATGCAGCGCAGATCGTTGAGCAGCTCCGCGGTGCCGCGGTCGAGCTCGTCGTCCAGGCGCTCCACCGCCGCCTGGGAGAACACACCCGTGTCGACTTGCTCGCAGTCGGGGCAGCGCAGCAGGATCCGCCAGTGTCCCGGACCCTCTTCCATCCAGTCCAGCGGGTAGACCAGTTCACCTTCGCAGTAAGGGCACACGTGCAGAAGGTTGGTCGCCTCGGCGGGCACCGAGCCGCCTGCCAGCGGCACTTGATGGGCTTGATGGGCGTTTTCGGAAGGCATGATTTGCTCAGGTCCCTAATCGACGCTTGCGGTGGCCGGCTTTAGTAATTCCCTCTCATAGGGTGAGATTTGCGTAGGTTCGGCTATGTGTTCCTACACCGCCGAGAGCGATCTAAACGCGCCACCCAACCGATAGTCTTTTTCAGTGGCACGAGCCGTCCCCGCGGCACGACCGCATCGCTATGGCTACCGCTATCCGCACGATCGGCCACGAAGATCGGCTCTCCCTGGTGGATCACCTGGAGGAGCTGCGCACGCGTCTGATCGTCTGCGTGCTCGCGCTGGCGATTGCATTCGGCCTGTGCCTGTGGCAGAACCACACGCTGCTGGAAGTAATCAACCGCCCTGAGATAGCCCAGACCAAGAAACAGGTCGCCAAGGGCGAGGGCCTGCTCGGCCAGACGACGCTCGCTCAGCGTGGGGTGCTCGAACTCGCCCACGAAACCCAGAGCCTGGTCGGTGTACTCAGTGGTAGCGGCAGCGGCCTCTCGCCGGCGGCCCGCGGCGCGCTCCAGCGAATCCAGCCACGACTGCGTGCGCTGGAAGCCCGTGTGCCGCACACCCAGGCCGCCGACAAGCTGGTTGCGCTGGGAATCGGCGAGTCGTTCACCACCACCATCGCTGTGGCTCTCGGCTTCGCGTTGATTCTCGCCTTGCCGGTGATGCTGTTCGAGCTCTACGGCTTTCTGTTGCCCGCTTTCAGTCCCGGCGAGCGGCGGGTCGCGACTCCGCTGCTGGCGGCGGTCCCGCTGCTCTTCCTAGTGGGCGTGCTGTTCGGCTACTTCGTGGTGCTGCCAGCGTCCCTACGCTTCCTGGTGAACTTCAACTCGAGCGAGTTCAACATCCTGGTACAGGCCAACCAGTACTACCGCTTCGCCGCCACGATCCTGCTTGCGATGGGGCTGGTCTTCCAGGTGCCGGTGGCGATTCTCGGTGCCACGCGGGCCGGGATCGTCACTGTGGCCCAGCTGCGTAAAAATCGCCGCTACGCGCTGCTGGTGTGCGCGGCGGTGGCCGCCTTCCTACCGGGTGACGCGATCACATTGCTACTGGAGACCGGACCGCTCTATTTGCTGTATGAGCTCAGTGTGCTGATCGCCTCACTTGCGGCTCGTAGGGATCGCAACCGACCGCAACCAGCCAGCCCGGCTGAGCAGCCTAGGCCGTCACCGACGGGCTCCGCTGTCACCGACGGGCGCGAGGACATGAGCGTCGAGCAGATAATCGACCACGTGGATCGCGACCTCTCCGACTAGACGCTGCCGGCGCCGGATCGCTCGCAGGCCCTAGAATCAGCCACCGATGCTCTTTGACCTCAGAGGACGCGGCCGGCGCACGACTGTGCGAGTGGTCTACGTCGGCTTGGCGCTGTTGATGGGGGTCGGACTCGTGGGCTTCGGGATCGGCGGAGGGATCGGCGGCGGCGGCCTGTTCAACGCCAGCAAGAACGAAGAAACGGGCGGCGCGAGCTTCTCCAGCCAGATCGAAAAGCAAAAAGGGATTCTCAAGAAGCGCCCCAACGACGTCGCGGCGTGGGCCGCTCTGATCAACGCACAGCTACATCAAGCGGGCAACGAATCCTATTCCAGCCCGACAACCGGGCTGTACACGAGTAAGGGCAAGGAACTGCTCGGACAGGTCGCAATCGCTTGGAGCCACTATCTGGCGCTCGACTCAAACCCGAGCCCAGAATTGGCGCAACGAATGTTCAACGTCTTCTCCGAAGAAGGTCTCGACCAACCATCCGCGGCGGTTACGGCGCTGCAGATCGTGATTCCCACCAGACCTCCAAGCGCGGCTCTGTACGGGGAGCTGGCGCAGTACTCCTATATGGCGCACAACACCCGCGAGGGCGATCTGGCGTCCGCCAAGGCGGTCAGCATCGCTCCGTCCGCGCAACGGGCGAGGCTGAAGTCCGAACTCGCCGAAATAAAGAAGTCGCCGACCGGGCGGACCTACACCACGACTACCAACGGCAAGACCTACGCGGTCAAAAAAGCTCCCGACGGCTCCTACACGGGAACCCAGATCACGACCACTCCAGCTCCCGCTAGCGGATCGTCGCCGAGCACGGTCAAAATCGGCGGCAAGACCTACCCGGTGAGCGGGGCGAGTACCACATCGAAGACGAGCAAATCGAAGTCCAAGAAGTAGGCGGGCAGCGTCCCCGCTAGAATCGCTGGCTCAAATCCGGCCCTCTCGGGGGCCGGTGCCCATCCGGGCCGTTAGCTCAATTGGCAGAGCAGGGGCCTCTTAAGCCCAAGGTTGCAGGTTCGATTCCTGCACGGCCCATCTCCAAACCGCGACGTCTCGGCTACACCTCATAACCGCGCACGCCACCCTCCGCGCGGACTCTCCCGCCAAGCGCCACCCAGTCGCCGGCCAGCGGCCTGACCCGGATCTCACTCTCGGATCCAGCCGGGCCTTGAGTGATGCGAAGCTCGCGTCCCAACTGCGCACACAGCACGATCGCGGCCGAACCCGTGGCAGGATCCTCCGCGATGCCGTAGTCGCTGGCGAAGACCCGCGCGCGCACCAACCCGGCGGGCTCGTCGAGCCATGCCCAAGCCTGGACGTGCCCGAGGCGTTCCGGCGGGCCCGTTAGCTCCAGCACGGAGTCCGGGCTCTGGAGCTGTATGCACTCCCAACTGGGGGAGTACTCTGCTCGCACGTGCACCCAGCTTGACTCGGGCTCGAGCTGGACTCTGACTTCACCGGCCCGCGGGCGCAACGCCGAGAGGCCATGGTTGTCGTGGCCCAGAAGCCAGGCCGCTCCCACCAGTGGATGGCCAGCGAACCCAAGCTCTCGTGTGGGGGTGAAGATCGCCAGTGTGCCGGCGTCCTTGTCATCGATAAAGACCGTCTCTGAGAAGCCCAGGTGCTTGGCGATCGCTTGCCGGCGTGTGTTAGGCACGAGCCGACCGTCGGGGAAGATCCCGAGAGGGTTGCCTGCGCCGCCGTGCTCGTCGCAGAAGACCCGCAGCACGTGCAGATCGATGGTTGTACCCATGATTGGGCATTATGTCCGGCTCTACGCGGTGGATCGCTCGCCGCTGTGAGCAGCGCTCGCTTGGGCGGGGATCGGATTTTGCCCCACGTTCCCGCCGCATGCATCGGCAGCGATATCGACACCTGACATCAGGGTCTATGGCCGCAGCTATCCGGCGGTCGGTCGTCAGCTCTCGGTTACACGCGGGGCGTAGCGGTGATGGAGTATCAGCGTGTTGCCGTCTGGGTCTTCGAAGAAGGCCATGTGGCAGACGCCGGTGTCAAGCGTGTCGCCGTTGAATTTCACGCCGCGCTGCTCCAACTCGCCACGGGTGTCCTTTACATCCACGACCTGCAGGGCGATCCCCATCCGCTGGGTGTGGTGCTCGAGCCCCATCTTTTCCGCGTCGATGACGCTGAGCGTCAGGTTGCCAGCCTCGAACTCGGCGAAGTTTCTCTCTTTCATGTACACCGAGCGGTGAAGCCCGAGTGTTTGGCCGTAGAACTCGGCGGCTCGCTCGATGTCACGTGTCGGCACGGCGAGAAAGTCAACACCGGTGATCGCCTGGGCCAATGGGGCCATGTCAATGTCCTCCTGCTCGTTGGGTGTCTGCGCGCAGATGCTAGAGCCAGCCGAGGAGATAAGTGCCGCGCGGGGCGCGGATCGCGCGGCGCAGCGGGCCGACCGAAGGCGCCCCTACAGTCGGGATTGTGATGATCGCCACCAAGTCGACTGTGGCTCTCTCGCCGCCCAGGCCGGGCCGCCAACGGGAGGCTGCGGGCACACTCGTTCTGGGCGTGTTGGCGGTGGCAAGCACCTCGGCGGTGGCCGCCATCGAGCTTGCCCGGGCGCGCAATCCCCAGCTCGGCAAGCACACCGTCAGCGCAAACTCCATCACCACTATGGCTCCCGCGGCGATCACCCGCGACCTGACCCACACCCAGAGTGCGCTGCTCGGCATGCTGGGCTCGTTTGCGACCTCGCTGGTCGGTGTGCGCGTCCTCGCCCATGTGATCCGCCGCCACGGCAGACTCGGTCCGTTCGGGAACCTCATGATCCACAGTCGGCACATCCATCACTTCGTACCGGGGATCGTGGTCGGCTTCTCGGCTGGAGCCGGGGCGATTCTCTCGCCGCAGCGACGCTCGGCTTTGAAGATGGCGGTTCCCTTCGGCGCGGGCCTGGCGCTGACCGTGGACGAGTTCGCGCTGCTGCTCGACCTCGAGGATGTCTACTGGTCGGCCGAGGGCAAGATCAGCGTGCAGATCGCACTCGGCCTGCTGGGCGGCCTCTCTACGGCCGCGCTGGCGCTGCGGCTGCTCGCCCGCGCCGGCACGGAGTGGACGCCCCTGCTCGGGCGTCTAGCCGTTGGCGAGCGCCGGGTCTTGGTGTGCGGCGATCATCTGCTGTCCGGCGTCGGTCCACACGACCTGCTCGCGTCCAGGCCCGACGCCCACAATCCCTACGGGAGCGCCAGCCTTCTCGGAGATGAACTGTAGGTACTCACGAGCTCCACTCGGCAGATCGGAGAAGCTGCGGCATTCGCTGATGTCCTCACTGAAGCCGGGCAGCTCGGTGTACTCGGCGGTTGTATGGTGAAGCACCGTCTGGTGGTATGGGAAGTCCTCGAACTCGGCCCCCTCGGCGCCGCGATAGCTGGTGCAAACCTTGATCCGGTCCAGGCCGCAGAGCACGTCGAGCTTGGTGATCACGAGCGCCGTGAGCGAGTTCAGGCGTGTCGCGTAGCGCAAAGCGATGAGGTCCAGCCAGCCCGTGCGTCGCGGGCGCCCGGTCGTCGTACCGAACTCGCCTCCCCGCTGGCGCAGGTGCTCGCCCATCTCGTCGTCAAGCTCGGTGGGAAACGGCCCCGCACCCACCCGTGTCGCGTATGCCTTGGCTACCCCCCAGACCTCATCGATGTCCTTCGGTCCCACGCCGGCGCCCACGCAGGCCGCCCCGGCGACCGGATTGGAGGAGGTCACGAAGGGATAGGTGCCGTGGTCGATGTCGAGCATCGTCGCCTGGGCGCCCTCGAAGATGACCTTCTTGCCGGAGTCGAGCATCTCCCACATCAGCTTGGCGGTGTCGGCGATGTGCTGCTCGAGCCGATGGCCGTAGATGAGGTACTGCTCGGTCATCGCGTGCAGGTCGAGCGAGGGGTCCTTCTCGAAGGGGCGCAGCGATAGCCGCTTGGGCTCCATCGCCGCGACTATCTTCTTCTTGAGGATCTTCTCGTCCAGGAGATCCTGCACGCGGATGCCCAGCCGGGCGGCCTTGTCCGCGTAACAGGGTCCAATCCCTCTGCGAGTGGTGCCGATCTGAAGGCTTCCCAGCTTGGCCTCTCCGGCGGAATCCAGCAGCAGGTGGTAGGGCATAATCAGATGAGCGTTTGCGGAGATGCGCAGGCCGCTGACGTCGACGCGCCGCGCCCGCAGCGCGTCGAGCTCGTCAATCAGGACCTTCGGGTCGATCACCACACCGTTGCCGATCACACAGCGCTTGCCAGGGTAGAGGATCCCCGATGGGATCAGGTGTAGCTTCCACTCTTCGCCGTCCTCACGCACGATCGTGTGCCCGGCGTTGTTGCCCCCCTGGAAGCGCACCACGGCGTCGGCGTGTTCGGCAAGCAGGTCGGTGATCTTGCCCTTGCCCTCGTCGCCCCACTGGGCGCCAACTATGACTATTCCCGGCATCGCGCAATGCAGTCTACGAAAGGGCCGCCGGTGACCGGATGGTCCCTCGCCAGCGCCGGTCGGACTGGCAGGTCAGGCGGAGTGTAGGTGGGGGCGGAACTCGCGCCGCTTGTCATCGCCAAACAGCGGCAGCGGATCGCCGCACATCTCGATCAGCCGAGAGACGATGCGCTTGCCGACCTGCTCGCTGGCTTTGTCGCTGACCAGTACCCGCTCGCGGTTCTCATCCGCGCCTTGCACCCGCGTGGCCATCTGTAGTGAGAGGTCGTCGGGCATCAGGTTGGTGGTCGCGAGGATCGCGCGCCCGGACTGGTAGCGAGCGTCAACGATCGAATACAGCTGCTCCAGGCGCCACGGAGTGGTGTGCTGCGCGCCGAGATCGTCGATGTGCAGCAGATCAACCGAAGAGAGCCGGTCGAGCAGATCCAGCAGGTTGCTGTCTGTGCCGATCTCATCGCGAATCAGGTTCAGCAGCCGCGGCAGCGAGTAGATCGCCACCGAATGGCCGGCTTCCAAGGCAGCCTTGGAGACGAGCATCGCCAGCGTTGTCTTGCCCGTCCCGACGTCTCCGACGAGCCACAGACCACGGCCTTCATCCAGGCGCGCCCTCAGGTTGCGCACGTACTGGCGCACCTGGTAGACGACCGGCTCGGACATCCCCGGTACCGGGGGACGCTCGAAGGAGACGCCCCGGTAGCGCTTGGGTATGCGTCCCTCCAGGCCAGCCACGCGCATCCGTGCAATCCGCCCGGCCCGGCAACGGCAGTCTGAGGCCGTGTTTGACTGCTCATCGATCTGAAAGCCGCCCCCGTCGCACAGACCGAACGGGCAGGCGTCCCCGTCTCTGGCTGGGCTCTCGTTTGGCGCGTAAGGGTCAAAGCTCACTGGGCGAAGCGCTCCCCTGCGTAATTCATGAACTTCGGGTACTCCTTCTGAAAGGTCAGCGTGACTTTGCCGACCGCTCCGTTGCGATGCTTGGCGATGATCAAGTCGGCCTCGCCGACACGCTCGGAGTCCTCGTTGTAGTACTCATCGCGGTAGATGAACATCACCAGATCGGAGTCCTGCTCGAGGTTTCCACTCTCGCGTAGGTCAGAGAGCTGTGGCTTCTTGTCCGGGCGCTGCTCGACGGCACGCGAGAGCTGGGAGAGGGCGATCACCGGGACTTCGAGCTCGCGGGCGAGGATCTTCAGTCCACGGCTGAGCTCGCCGACGGCCGTCACCCGGCTGTCGTAACGGCTATCGGTGCGCATCAGCTGCAGGTAGTCAATGATGATCAGGCCGAGCCCGCCCTCACACTGAGAGTGAAGGCGCCGGGCCTTGGCACGGATCTCGAGCATCCCCACGTCGCTGGAATCGTCCACCCACAGTGGCGAGCTGGCGAGCCGCTGGCTGGCCGAGAGGATCTTCGGCCAGCGCTGCTCAGCCACGCGGCCCTTGCGCAGCTCCTCGCCCTTGATACGCGCCTGAGAGGCCACGAATCGCTGGGCCAGCTCGGCCTCGGCCATCTCCAGACTGAACAGGGCTACCGACCGCTTGTGTTCCACGGCCGCGTTTTCGGCGATGTTGCAGACCAGGGCGCTCTTGCCCATCGCTGGGCGCGCAGCGATGATGATCAGGTTCCCCGGCTGAAAGCCGCCGGTGATCTCGTCCAGATCCTTGAAACCCGAGGGGGTGCCCGTCAGCGAGGTCTTCTCGATCGAGAGCCGGTGCATCTTGTCGAGCTCCTCGTGCAGCACCTCCTCGATCGCGCGGAAATCCTGCTTGCGATCGTCGCGAGCCACCTCGAGCATCGCCTTCTCGGCTTCCTCGACGAGCTCGCGCGGGGCGGCCCGGTGGTCGGCGACGCTCGACTGAATGTCATAAGAGGCTGCCAGCAGACGGCGCAGCAGCGCGTTCTCGCGCACGATCTGGGCGTAGCGACGGGCATGTCCCGCAGCCGGCACCACACCCGTCAGCTCGTCTACCGCCGCCTGCCCGCCAACATCCTCCAGCTTGCCCAGTTGGCGCAGTCGGTCTGTGACAGTCAACACGTCAACCGGCTCGGATTCGTTGTACAGGGCGAGCATCGCCTCGTAGATCAGTCCGTGGCGCTCCCGGTAGAAATCCTCGGTGCGTAGCCCCTCTTCGATCACAAGGGCGTACAGCGAACGGTCAGAAAGCAGGATCGACCCGAGCACAGACTGCTCTGCCTCGAGGTTGTGCGGAGGTACCAGAGCCGCCCCGGCGGAAGCGGAGCCGTTGCCGTTGCGCACCGTGGGAGAGTAGGTCGTGCTCATGAGCTCAGCGAGTGTAGATCGCCGATATCGTGGTCTATCGCATCTAACCCGCTATATCGGCATGAATTCATGAACACCGATCAATGGTCGCACGCCCACCGGCGGGCACTCGAAGGTAACTGCCGCTGCAGAGAAATCTGCGCGGATGCCGGGGCTCGAGGTGTTCAGCGCAGCGACCGAGGGCCGCTGCGAGACCTTCCTACTTCTGCGCGACCACCATCGTCTTGACCGTCGCGCTGGCGCCCGCGTTTACATCGACAATGACCATGTAGGTACCGACGTTCTTGATCGCCTCGGGCAGGTGTACGCCCGCCTTGTCGAGCCTGATGCCCCGCGCGTCGCGGATCGCACTGACGATGTCCTGGGCCGTGACCGAACCAAACAGTCTCCCATCCGCTCCGGCTTGCTGGGGAATTGTCAGCACGGTGCGGTTGAGCAGGTTTACGTTCTCCTCGGCTTTCTCGATCGCTTCGCGTTCGGTGCGCTCAGCGGCTTCCTGGCGCTGGCGCACGACTTCGATCGCTCCGCTCGTGGCCGGATGGGCCAGCTTGCGGGGGATCAGGTAGTTACGCAGGTAGCCCTTTGAGACGTCTACCACCTTGCCCTTCTCGCCAAGGGCCTCCACATCAGCTAGCAGTATCGCCTCAGGCATCTCCGCCTACCTACCCCGATCCCGATCGCCACGGTCACGCCGGGGGCCGTCGTCACGACCGCCCTCGTTCACGTAGGGCAGCAGCGCAAGCTCGCGGGCGAGCTTGACCGCCTGGGCGATCTGACCCTGATGACGCCGGCAGGCGCCCGTGATCCGCCGAGAGCGGATCTTGCCCTTCTCGGAGACGAACTTGCGTAGCGAGCCGACATCCTTGTAGTCGACCTGCTCGATCTTGTCGCGGCAGTGCTGGCATGGCTTACGCCGCCCGCTCCCGCCGCCCTTCTTCTCTGCTCTTCGGCGGGTCGGCTTACCGCGACCACGGGCCTTTGGCACTTTTACCTACCTCGCTGTATGTGTTGCTGACTTTAGAACGGAATGTCGTCATCACCGGCGCTGCTAGCGCCGACCGGTACGGGCTGGAAATCTCGCTCGTCCACCGGGATGTCGCTGTCCATGCCATTCCCATTGCTCGTGAAGCCGCCACTAACCGGAGCGGTCTCACGTGAGCCCAGGAACTGGACAGAGTCAGCAATGATATCGATTGCTTGGCGCTTTGTACCGTCCTGTGCCTCCCACTCGCGCCACTCCAAGCGTCCGTCGAGCGCAACGGGGCGTCCCTTGGCCAGGTAGCGCGCGGCATTCTCGCCCTGCGCCCCCCACACGGTGACGTTGAAGTAGTTGGGCTTGTCGACCCACTCACCCGAGGCTCCGTCCTTGCGCCGCGTGTTGCACGCGATCCGCAGGCTGCACACCGACATCCCGCTCGGTAGTGAGCGCAGCTCCGGGTCAGCGGTCAGGTTTCCGGTCATAACGACTCTGTTTATGTTGCTAGCGGCCACGGCTCATCTTCCTTTCAATCTCTTCTTATCTAGCGTTTCAGCTCACTCTCGGCCGAGTGTAGAGGCGCCGCCGGGCGTCATTTTTGCCAGCGCCGCAACTTGCGGGATTTGAGTCAGGCCGTCATCCCTATAGGGATGACGAATCTTTCGAACTGGCGCTCGCGGGCCTGCGGGCTCGCGAGGAGGTGCCGAAGATCTCATCCCAGTAGGGGGCGCTGATGCCGAAGCCGCGCGTGTCGTCCTGGAAGTGGTGGCGCATGTGGCGCTCGCGCAGCATCCGTCCCAGACGGCCCCGCGGACGGAAGTGATGCAGGTAGTAGTGCATCATGTCGTAGACCAGGTAGCCGATGAAGAATCCGGCGCCGAGGCCCGGCGCGTAGCGCGAGCCGCAGATGACGTACAGCAGACCGAACACGGCTGCCGCCAGCGGCACGCTGACCGCCGGTGGCATCACCAGGCGCATCGGGTCGTTGGGGTGATCGTGATGGACGCCGTGGATGATCCAGTGCATGCGCGCTCCCAGGCCATCCTCCGGCTCGAAGTGGAAGACGATCCGGTGCAGCCAGTACTCAAACAGCGTCCACAGGGCGTAGCCCGCGATCAGTAGGCCAATGGCCAGTGCCACGTTCACCTTTTCAAGGCCCCATGCCTCGAGCAGCACGATCGCGGGAACGAACAGGATCACGGGGACGACGGGGTGCACACGCGAGAGGGCGTCGAGCACGCGCGACTCGAACATCGGCGGCGAGGCGCGCAGCACGTCGGTGCGTCTCCCCGCCCGCGTGCGATCGCCTCCGCCCCGCGCCGTGCTCACGTTCTTCTCCCCGGCCATGAGGAGATTTTATTACGCCACGTCACAGTGCTGTCAGGAACGGCACAAAGCCGTCACAGATCCACGGTGTAGAGGCCCGCTTGTTAGGCGTGCTCGCTGAGGACCGGCTCGGGCTCTGAGTGCCCGCCCGACTCCTGGGCGCCGCTCATGTCCGGCGCCGGCGGGGTGCCGGGCTTCAGCTTGACGATACGGAAGCGAACGACCCCGTCTGTGATTTGAAGCGTGCGGTTTAGGTCGCTCAACAACTGTCGCGTTGACGGGAGAAACTGCAACAGGTGGTACTCGGCGCTGGTCTTGTGGTCGATCGGGTAAGTCAGCGCCCGCTCGCCCCACGCATCGTGGCGCAACAGCTCACCGTTAGCAGAGATCGCCTCGCTGGTCTCGCTGAGGATCTTCGTGCGCAGTGTCTCCTCGACACTAGTGTCCAGAAGCAGCACCAGATCGTATGTCTGCTGGGGATTAGTCATCCGCGGGCGGCAATGATAACAGCGCCCGTAATCAGCCGGCCTGTCTCTTGGCGCGGATATCGGCCAACTGCTCGTCGATCCAGTCGCCGGGGTCGCGCGAGGTCACGATCTGGGCTAGCCCCTCCGCGCGACGACGGCGCTCCTCGGGCCCCATCGTCAGCGCCGCGTGAATCGAGTCCGCAAGCTCCTGGATGTCAAACGGGTTGACCGACAGGGCGAACTGCCCGAGCTCCTCGTGGGCGCCGGTGTTCTCCGAGAGGATCGAGACGCCCTCGCGCTCGTTGACTAGCGGTCCCTCCTTGGCGACGAGGTTCATGCCGTCGAACATCGCGTTGACCAAGAGCACGTCGTAGTGCTTGTACGCGGCCACCGCCTCGTCCAGGTCGTCACGCAGCTTCAGCTGCACCGGCATCCAGTCGGGTGTGCCGTGGCGGTGGTTGACAACCGCCACCAGCGCCTCGATGCGCTCGAGGTACTCCGCGTACTGGGGCACATCGGTACGCGAGGGCATCATCTGCGCCACGAACGTCACGCGCTCGGAGAACTCGGGGTACTGCTCCAGGAACAGGTCGAACGCGGAGAAGCCGCGCAGCACGTTCTTGGAGAGGTCTGCGCGATCCACGCGCAGGATCAAGAAGTCCCGCCGGCGGCGCAACAGCTCGGCCTCGAACTCCTTCACGCGCTCGCCCTGCGCGATGCGCTTGGTCGCGCGGTGGTCGATCGGCAGCGGGTAGGCACGGACCCAGACTTCGCGTTCGTCGTAGCGCACCACGCCACGCTCGAAGTCGACCTCCAGATCCATCAAATCACGGCAGCACTGCAGGAAGTTGCGCCTGTAGGAACGTGTGTGAAAACCGATGATGTCGTTGGCCAGAAGGCCCGAGAAGATCTCGCTGCGGATGCGCGATGGCAGCACCCGCCAGGCGTCGGACTGTGTCCACGGGATGTGGATGAAGTGGTGCAGGAAGATGTCCGGACGCGCTCTGCGCACCAGCGCAGGCAGGGTGTAGAGGTGGTAGTCGTGGACCATCACCACGGGCTCCTCGACACCTTCCAGTTCCTCCACCACCGCCCGCGCGAGGTCCTCGTTGACGGCGTTGTAGCCGAACTCAAAAGCCTCTATCTCCTCGCGGCGTATGTCGGGCGCGTTGGACAGATCCCACAGGTAGTGCTGGATGAACCACAACATCGGGTTGGCCACGACGTTGTAGAAGCGGTCATAGGCCTCCGGATCGGAGGCGACCAGTCGGATCTGGTACTGCTCGCCGGTCGGCAGTCGCACCGGAAAGGCCCGCCCGCCGTGCTCGCGTGAGGCCTCGATGTCGTGCTCTGACATCGCCGAGGCGATGCAGATCGCGTCGCGGTGCGAGGCTAGTCCGGTCAGTGCCGTCACCAACCCGCCGGTGCCGCGCTGGACCTCGCCGTGAGCGTGGAAGGTGACAGGGCCGCGGTTACTGACCAGCACCAGCGGGACTCGCTGTGCCGGTGCCCCGGTCATGCCTGGCGCAGCTCGTTGAAGATCCGCAGATAGTCGCGCAGGTAACGGGGCGTGAGAAAGTGCGATCGCACGTGCTCCTTGCCCCTGCGCCCCAGTGTCTTGCCGAGCGCGGGATCGGCAAGCACCTCCAGGGTTCGCTGGGCGCACTGCGCCACGCTAGAGACCAGATAACCGGTCACGCCATCCTCGACCTGTAGCGGAATGCCTCCCACGTTACCGCCGATGAACGGGCGCGCCTTCCAGATCGCCTCTGCGACTGTCAGCCCGAAACCCTCGCGTATGGACTTCTGGATCAGCACGTCGGAGTGCGATTGGAAGGCGTTGACCTCGATCGCCCCGACGTTGTTGAAGTTGTTGAGGATGTGGATGTCGGGGTCGCCCTCGGCGTGCGCGATCGTCGCGTTGAAGAAATCCCATCCCTCTGGATCATCGGAGGCCATCGAGCCGACTAGCGCGAGTTGGATCTCGGGCACCTGAGCCTTGACGATCCGGTAGGCGTCGATCACTCCCAGCGGGTCCTTCCACGGATCAAAGCGCGAGACCTGACACATCAGCGGGCGGTCTATGTCGATTCCGAACTGTCCACACACGTATGAGGCGTCCTCCGGCGATAGGGCCATATTCTTGGGTGTCAACGGGTCGATCGCCGGCGGCACGACATTGACGTGCCCACCCATGCCCGCTGGCACGTACTGCGGGGTGTGGAACAGCGACTGGGGGTAGTCGCAGATGTAGGGCAACAGGCGCTCGATCGTCTGCGGGTTGGGCGTGGAGAGGTCGATGTGGCAGCGCCACACCCAACCGGCCGCCTTCTCGGGCACCAGGTGATAGAGCGCGGCCGGTTGAGGGTCGTGCACCAGGCACACGTCCCAGCCGTCTGAGAGCTCACGCGCGTTCATGTCGTTGTACTGGCGCCAGGTGGCCCACTGCTCCTCTGTGAGGTCCTGGGGGGCGCCCTGAAGCGCGTTGTGCATCAGCTTGGTCGCGTTGAAGAATTCCTCGCGCCCGTAGATGACGTGCCACTCGCACTCCAGTCCCACGTCACGCATCAGCGGTACCAGCGTGTAGAGGATCTCTGAGACCCCGCCGCCGAACGCGGTCGCCGAGATGTGCACGACGCGGCTTCCCTTCAGCGGCTCGGCCAGCTCACGGATCTCTTCGATCAGGCCTCTGCCGCAGATGTGTGTGTAATCGGCGAGTGTCTTGGTGGCGGTGGCGACGGGCTGGAGCACGCGCGGAAGATACTCAAGAGGGCAGCGTCAATGTAAAGACGGTCCGTCCCGGCGTGGAGGAGACCGTCAGCTGACCGTCCATGCGATCGGCCAGCTCGTGGGCGATCGCCAGTCCCAATCCGGATCCCTGCACGCCATCGGAAGTAAAGAACGGCTCGAATACCCGCCCTAGCGTGGAAGGCTCTATGCCCGCTCCGAAGTCGCGTACCGATAGGCGCGCGGAGTCCTCCTCGGAGCTCGCGGCGACGATTATGTTGGTTGCCAGGGGGGTGTGGGTGATCGCGTTGTCGATCAGGATGCGCAGGATCTGCGCCACCCGCTCGGGGTCGCACACGGCGTAGATCGGGTTGTGCGCGACGCGCGGGCGAAGCGTCGAGGAGTGCGCCGCCAGGGCGGGTATGAACTCGGCGCTGACGTTGTCCACGATCTCGCAAAGGTCGGCTCGCTCGCGGTGCAGGTCCAGCCCACCGGCCTCCAGGCGCGACAGGTCGAGCAGTCCGGTCGTCAGCTTCCCGAGCCGCTCCACCTGGGTGCGGAGCTGCTCCATGAACTGGCGGCGTGTGTCCTCGTCGAGATCTTCGTCTTGAATCAGCTCCAAGAAGCCCCCGAGCGAGAAGATCGGAGTACGCAGCTCGTGTGAGGCGACCGCGATGAAGCGCTCCCTGGCCCGGTCCAGTTCCGCCAGCTGCTGGCGCATCGAGTCAAGCGCCCCTGCGAGTTTGCCCAGCTCGTCCGCCGAGTCGACTGGGAAGCGCGCGGAGAAGTCGCCCGCGGCGACCCTGCGTGCGGCCAGCTCTAGGCGCTCCACCCGCAGGCTGAGGACGCGAGCGAGCATGTAGCCCGCAGCCAGCGAAAAAGCCAAAGCAATCGCCCCGGCGATCAGGATCCTTTCCCTGATCTGCGCCACGCTGCGGTCGACGTCGGAGAGCGTTCCGGAGAAGACAGCGACCTCGGCGACTGTGCCTTTGTAGAAGAGCGGCTTGGCGGCCTCCCCGACCGGCCCGCCTGAGCCGGTCTCGATCCCGGTCAGCAGCCGGCCCGCCCGCGCCGCCCGGAAGGCGACTGGGAAGTGCAGGTTGCTGCCGCCGCGGGTCCCGGGTACCTCGGTGGATGAGTCATATACGTAGAACATCCCCGGCTGTGGGCCAGTGCTGACCCCGAGCAGGGTGACTCGGTCGCTTGACAGCGCGGCGGCGTGGCGGACGGCGAGAGCCGCGCGCTTGCTGGCGTGACGCTCACCGGCGGTTTGTGTCAGCGGCCTGGCATAAGCCTTGGCGGCGATCGCCAGCGAGTGGACCTTCTGGGCGCGAAGGCTCGAGCCGAGCGTCGGGGCGACGTAGAGGTAGACGACGGTGATCGCCGCGAAGGTGATCGAGAAGAACAGCAGCGCCAGCCGGTTCTTGATCGAGCGGATCCCGCGTGGCCGATCTCTCCTGGTGGCGCCGAGAGCTGCGCCACCGGCGCCACCCGCTGGTGTGCTGTCTCTCACGGGCCGCTGTCGCGAAACCGGTAACCGACCCCACGCACGGTGAACAGATATTCCGGCTCCCTGGGTTCGAGCTCCACCTTCTCGCGCAGGTGGCGGATGTGGACGTCGATCGTGCGCGGATCGCGGTAGGCGGAGTCACCCCAGATGCGCTCCAGAAGAGCATCCCGCGTGAACACTCGTCCGCGACTGAGCGCCAGCGTCCTGAGGATCTCGAACTCGATGAAGGTCGTCTGCACGTGCTCGTCGCGCACCCGCACCGAACGCTTGCCGAAGTCGATCGAAAGCTCACCGGCATGAAGCGGAGGTTCCTCTTCGCTGGCGCTCGAGAGCGCTGCCGCGGAGCCCATCTCTGCGCGTCGCAGAGCGGCCTTCACCCGGCTGCGGAACTCGCGCATCGAAAAGGGCTTTGTGATGTAGTCATCCGCCCCCAGCTCCAGACCCAGCACCTTGTCTATCTCCTCGGCCTTGGCAGTGAGCATGATGATCGGAACGGAGCTCTTCGCGCGAAGCTGCCGGCAGACCTCTAGCCCATCCAGTCTGGGCATCATCACGTCGAGGACCACCAGGTCGAATGTTCGCTCGGCGAAGCGCTCGAGCGCTTCGCCCCCGTTGGAGGCCTGAACGACCTCGTAGCCGTCCTTTCGCAGCGGATAGGAGAGCAGGGTGAGGATCGCCTGCTCGTCGTCCACCAGCAATATGCGTGACGGATGGTCGGTCATGGCGACCAGCTCAAGCTTTGCAGATGTGGATAAAGCCCAGGCAAGCGGATCCGCTTGCTCCCGCCGCCAACGGGAATCTGGCGGGTAGTGAGCTGCCAGGAGGGTTAAGGTTGCGCTCACGCGATGCTCGACGGACGTATCTACCGCGCTGGCTTCCTATTTGTACTGATCGCCGTGGTCATAGCCGCGCTGTCGCTTGGCAACCGGCCGCACGCTCTCTACACCACGCTTGCCCCGGATGCCTTCGACGGACCCTGGACCATCCAGACGCTCGATTCCCTCGCCCGGTCATTCCCCGATCGCCCCGCCGGCGGATCGGCCGATGACCGGCTCGCCGAAAGTATCGCGAAGACCATCGAAGGTCTCGGCACCCCGGCCAGCGGCGGCTTTCAGGTGCGGATCCGCCACTTCGAGGGTCAGACAGCAGCCGGTGAACGCGGGTTGAGTACGGTCATCGCTGAGCGTCCCGGGTCGACCGGCGCCAGTCCGATAGTGGTACTCGCCCATCGTGACGGCACACGAAGGGGCTCACGCGCAGAGCTCTCCGGCACCGCTGTGCTGCTCGAGTTGGCACGGGCGCTCTCCAGTCGCGCGACCACACGCACGATCATTCTCCTGTCCACAAGCGCCGGTTTTGGTGGAGACGCGGGGGCCGCCGAGTTCGCCGCCAACGCCCCGACGCCCGTGGACGGGGTGATCGTTCTCGGCGACCTTGCCTCCGGCGACGCCCGCGCGCCGTCAGTCGTCTCTTACTCGGACGGTCTGGGAAGCGCCCCCGTGGCGCTGGCCGCCACGGTGTCGCGCGCGATCGCCCAAGAGGTTGGCAGTGAACCGAAGACCCCCAGCCTGGCGGTCCAGTTCGCCCATCTGGCCTTCCCGCTGGCGGTCGGTGAGCAGGGCCCGCTGGGCGCCCATGGTCTGGCGGCGGTGCTCGTGCAGATCGGCGGCGAACGGGGGGCTTCACCGAGCGCCCCGTTCAGCCAGGCGCACCTCCAGGACTTTGGCCGCGCGGTACTGAGCTCGATCGACGCGCTCGATCAGAGCCCCGACATCTCCTCGGCTCCCAAGCCGGCTCTGCTGCTGGCCCGAGGAGAGATTCCCGCATGGGCGATCCGGCTGCTCGTGGGGGCGCTGCTGCTGCCCGTTCTGCTACTGGCCGCCGACACCCTGGCCCGTGTGCGCCGCCGCCGCGAACCGCTCGGACGGTGGATCGGCTGGGTACTCGCCTGTGCTCTGCCGTTTTTCACATGTGCCCTTTTGGCGGTCGCGCTCGGGCGTGTGGGTGTGATCGGCGAGCGTCCGCCCGTTCCGGTGCTGGCGCGCGCGGTGGGACTCGATGCTTCGGTGCTGGCGACGCTGGCGCTGCTTGCCATGAGCTTCGTGCTGGTGTGGCTCTGTTGGCCGTCGCTACTGCGACGACTGGGTTCGTCCGGGCGCCCGGACTCGCTCGCGGCGGGCCTTGCAGTGCAGATCGTGCTCGCCGCGGTGAGCGTGGCGGTGTGGGTGGCCAACCCCTTCGCTGCGGCCCTGCTGCTGCCGGCACTTCACCTGTGGATCGTGTTCGTATCGCCGGAGCTTCGTCCCAGGCGGGCGTTCGGGCTCGCGCTCGTGGCGCTGGGGCTGGCGGCGCCCGCATTGCTTGCCCTCTACTACGCTCACGAGCTCGGGAGTGGCCTGCTGAGCGGATCCTGGATCGTGGTGCTGATGCTCACCGGCGGTCATCTGGGGATAGCCGCGGCGGCGGCGGCCAGCATCACCGCTGGGTCGGCGGTGGCGGTGGTGCTCGTGGCGCTGCAGGGGAAATCGCACACGAGCGGCTCATCAGAGGTTACGATTAGAGGGCCGGTCTCCTATGCTGGACCCGGGTCATTGGGTGGAACGGAGTCTGCTCTACGTCGCTAGGTGAAAATGTCTGAAGCTTCTCTCAGCGCCCTTTCGCCGCGTCATCCGCAAGCCAGGATGACGCCGCAATCGCTCTCGCGTCCCGCTGGCTCCGCGTCGCTGTCGCTGTCGCGCCCGCACAGCCCGCTGCTCACCGGTGGCGGATCGGGATCGCTTGATCTCACCTATAGGGGCTTTACCTCGAGCGGCTATCGCTTCGTGCGAGCGCTGTCGTGGCTGCTCGTGCTGGCGGGAGTGCTGCTGCTGTTGGACACCGGTGTGACGCTCGTGTGGCAGGAGCCGCTTTCGGCTCTGTACGCGAGGATCCAGCAGGACGAACTGGGCGGTTCGCTGCGGGCGCTCGACCGCGCCCAGCCGGCCCCCGTGGTGCGTCGAGCGCTCGAGCACCTGCCCAGCGAGCGTGATCGGATCGCCCTGCTCGCCCTCGCCTTCCAGCACAAAGCCAAGAGCGGCAGCGCCATCGGGCGCATCGAGATTCCCCGCATCGGCGCCAGCTATGTGGTGGTTAAGGGCGTCGACACAGCCGACCTTCAGAAGGGTCCGGGGGTCTATTCGGACACCAACTTCCCGGGCCTGCCGGGGACCACCGCTATCGCCGGGCACAGAACCACCTATCTGGCTCCCTTCCGCCACATCGACGAACTGAGAAAGGGCAACGAGATCGTGCTCGAGATGCCCTACGCGCGCTTCATCTACACGGTCACTTCGCACCGCTCGGTGCTGCCCACCGACGTTCGCGCCGCCGTGGCCAATGTCGGCTACAGCCGCCTGGTGCTGTCCGCCTGCACTCCGCTGTTCAGCGCCGCTGAACGGCTGCTGGTCTTTGCGCGCCTGAGCAGGGTCGTGCCAGAGGGCGCGGCGCGGCGCCCCTAGCCGGCCTCACCAGCGGTGCTCGAAACCCTCGAGTTGCTGGGCCTCGCCCCGCAGGAGTAGCGTGACGCCGGGCTCGCCCTCGACCACGCTGCCCACCCAGCTGACGCCCACGCCGCCAGCCTCACGAAGGGCCTGCTCGATGCGCTCGCGGTCCTTGGCAGCTGCGCAGAAGCACAGCTCGTAGTCTTCGCCACCGCCGGCCGCCAGCTCCCAAGCGGGCCGACCCAGCCGCGCGGCTGCGGCCTGGAGGCCCCGCTCGAGTGGCAGCGCGTCGAGGTCGACCTCCAGAAGCACCCCACTGGCGCGTCCGAGGTGCCCCGCGTCGGTGGCCAGGCCGTCGGAGAGATCAATCATCGCGTGGGACCCCGCGAGGGCCAGCGCCCGCCCCTCGGCCAGCCGCGGAGCGGGTGCGTGCACTCGTTGCAGTGCCGCTGCCTCGCAGTCGCCCGACTCGATCTGCCCGTCGAGCAGGGCCAGGCCTGCGGCGGCGCCTCCGAGGCGCCCGGTCACGCCGATCAGGTCGCCGCTGAGAGCGCCGCTGCGCTTGACCAGTTCGCTCTGCTGCTGTGCCCAACCGACGACAGTGAAGGACACCATCAGGACCGGTGCACTCACGACATCACCGCCCAGGATTGTGGTGCCCGTGTGCGTGGCGAGCTCCTGGCTGCCGCGCACCAGCTCGAGCGCTTGGCGTTCGGTGAAGCCTTCGGGCAGGCCCAGGGCGAGATAGGCCTCGCCGGTCTGTGCACCCATCGCCGCCAGATCCGATAGCGCTCCCGCCAGCGCTCGCCAGCCGATCTGCGTTGGGGTGCTCCACGCCTCGTGCAGGCGAAAGTGCACTCCGTCGAGCATCGTGTCCACGGAGGTGACGCTGATGGGACGCGAGCGCACGACCGCGGCGTCGTCGCCGACACCACACAGCACCTGCGGCCCCGGCGCGTGCCGGCTGAGTTCGGCCGTGATGGCCTGGATCAGCGAGCGCTCAGCGATGCCTGTAGACGATCCGGGCGCGATCCAGGTCGTAGGGAGAGAGCTCGCAGCGAACGCGGTCGCCCGGGAGGATGCGGATGCGAAAGCGCCTCATCTTGCCTGCAACATGACCGAGGACCACGTGATCGTTGTCGAGCTTGACCCGGAACATCGCGTTGGGCAGCGCCTCGATCACCTCGCCCTCGAATTCGACCTTGTCTTCCTTTGCCACGAGCTGTGTCCCGTCTGGTCCCGCGTGGAAACGCAAAGAACCACGTTTTAGAATTTTCCAGGACCCAAACTACCAGCGTCAGCCTTTGGGGGCGACTCCGCCACCTGGGTTGACTGCTGGAGCGGGGCCTTCGGGATGCCTTTCGCGCGGCTTACTCGGCGGCTTACTCGGCGGCCCACTGGGGGCTGGTTCTTCGCTGGACGGTTCGCCAGTTGGCTGCCTTTTGTTCGTGCCCGGGTGGGTGTGGTTCTTGGCGGGATGCTTGGTGGGCTTGGCTTCGTTTTCCGCTTCGCTTGTCTGGCTGCGCTGCAAGGATTGGCCGGTGCTCGCGAACTTGCCAAAGAAGGGCTGGTAGCTGATGCCGGCATTCGATTCGTTCAGAGCCGCGCAGGGCTTACCTTCGATTACTGCGGCCATGTAGGCGTGCCAGATTTCGGCGGGCAGATAGCCGCCCTGCTGGGGCTGGCCGTGGACGTCGGTCATAGCGACGTTTTGCTTCGGGTAGCCCATCCACACGACGGTGGAGTACTGGGAGTTGTAGCCGTCCAGCCACGCGTCGTACAGGTTGCTGGTGGTACCGGTCTTCGCGGCCGTCGGACAGTTGATCGCCGATTTGGTCGCTGTCCCGCCGAGCACGTTCTGATGCAGGATCTTCGTCTCTTCGCCGGTGACTGGTTCAGAGAGCACACGGACGCGATGGGGGGTGCCCCACCTGCGGTCCACGCGCCCGTCCGGGAAGACGACCCTGGTGACCGCGATCGGTTCGTTGCGCAGGCCTCCGTCGGCGAGCGTCGCGTACACGTCGGCCATTTCCAACGGTGTCACACCGTATTCCAGTCCCCCCAGCGCCTGGGCCGGGTTCCCCAGGAGGTGTGTCTTGACCCCCATCTTGTAGGCCATTTGTGTGATGCCTTCCTCCCCCAGGTCGGCGGCCAGCTGGGCATAGACGGTGTTGTCGGATTTGAGCGTCGCCTGGACCAGGTTGATGACGCCGTTCTGCTCGCCGCCAAACGTTTTCACTTCATACCTGGGTTCGATGGCCAGCCAACCGGGTGACAGCGTGTGCGAGTCGTAGTACGTGGAGTTCGGGTCGATCCCGCGGGAAAGCGCGTCGGCGAGGTCGATCGCCTTGAACGTCGAGCCGGGCTGGCGATGTCCATCGGCGGCGAGGTTGAACTGCGACTTCTCGTAGGACTCCGACTCGGCCATCGCCTCGATGTCCCCGTTGTGCGGATCGATCGTGACGATCGCCGAGGCCGGATCGCCTTGCTCGTCGAGTATCTGTTTGATCGCTTCGCGCGCCTCGCTCTGCATCCTCAGATCGATCGTCGTGTACACCTTCAGGCCGCCCTGCTCGACGGTCCGGGAGCCGTACCGATGGACCAGTTGCTGGCGTACGTATTCGAAGAAGAAGTCCTCGCGGCGCTGAGAGTAGTAGGTGCCGGGATGGGTCTGAAGCGAAGCGGCCTCGGCGGCAGCCGCTCGCGCTGGAGTGATGTAGTGCAGTTCGGCCATCTTGGCGAGGACCTCGTTGCGCCGTTCTCTGGCGGCGGAGGGATCGCGGAAGGGGTTGTATTGCGAGGGCGCCTGCGGCAGTCCGGCCAGCAGAGCCGACTGCTCGAGGTCCAGTTGGGAGGCCGGCTTGTCAAAGAAGATGCGCGCTGCCGACTGCACGCCGATCGCCGTCTGCCCGCCGACGGTGCCGTAGGGGACGCTGTTTAGATAGCTGGTGAGGATCGAGTGCTTGGTATGCATTTTGTCGTAGTCCATCGCCAGCTTGGCCTCGATGATCTTCTGCCTGAGTGTGCGCTGATCTCCTCCCAGGTAGAGGTTGCGTACCAACTGCATCGTGATCGTGGATCCTCCCTGCAGCGCCCGGCCCTGGGTGATGTCCTTCACCGCCGAGCGGAAGATGCCGGTCAGATCGACGCCGTTGTTCTGGTAGAAGCGCTGGTCCTCGATCGCCACGGTGGCGTTCTTCAGATTCCCTGGAATCTGACTCCAAGAGACCGGTGTGCGCAGCTGATCGGACTGGATGTAACCCAAGCGCGTGCCGTCGGAGGCGAAGACCTGTGAGTTGCCTCCGCTGATGATCGGGGGCAGGGTGTCGAGCGCCGGGGCGGACTGGGTGACCGACAGAACGTAGGCGACCGCGGCGATGGTGCCGGCGACGGCGAGGGCGCCGAGCACACCAAGTCCTATGAACAGAACCCTGGTCGGGCCTGCGCGGGTGTGCCGGTTTCGGCGCTGTCGTGCGTGTCGAGACATTGGTGGTCAGGCGATATCGTTCGGATTCTCACTGGCGTCCCAGCTACACCGGGGCTGGCTGATTCTCGCATAGCCGCGCGGTGCTGTCGTAGGCTTCGCGCTCATGCCGCAGGCTCCTTGTGCGGTGCCACTGGCGGCAATTGTGATTTGCTGCTCACGCGCCAGTTGGCCCGCCGACGCGGCCAGACAAGCATGAACATCGACACCCTCGACCCGGCGATCGCCGAGCGGGATCAGCCGCCGGGCGATCCCAGTGCCCGGCCGCGCCGGAAGGGTTGGCTTGGCTCCCTGCGCGCCGACCCGCTGCGGATGGCGGCCGTACGCGACGCCTACAGGGCGTTGTGGGTCTCGCGCTTGGTGGTGTTGCTCGGCGGTGTGGGAACGGTTGCGGTCTTTGGGTATGGCCCGTCACGCAAAGTCTTTGATCCGCCTGGGCTGACCAGTGGTTTCGGCTGGCTCGGTGATCGGTTGGCGGCCTTGGTGGCGCGCTGGGACGCAGTCTGGTACCTGGTCATCGCCCACTACGGCTACCACCCGGACCTGGGCTATTTCACCTCCTCGCGCACCGCCTTCTTTCCGCTCTATCCGTTTGGCCTGCGGGCGATCTCTTGGCTCGGCGTACCGGCGATCGTGGCCGGTGTCCTGCTCTCACTAGGAGCGCTGGCGCTGGCGCTCTACGGCATCCATCGCCTGATGACGCTGGAGGCCGCGAGCATGCGCTGGGGTGCCAGCAGCGAGCAAGGAGCCCGTGCCGCGCGTCTAGCGGTCGCGCTCACGGCGTTCGCTCCGATGGCCTTCTTCTTCTCGGCCGTCTACTCGGAGTCGCTGTACCTGGCGCTCTCGGTCGGGGCCTTCTGGTGTGCGCGCCAGGGTCGCTGGGGCCGGGCCGCCGCACTGGCGGCTCTGGCCGGCGCTACCCGCAGCACGGGTCTCGTGCTGGCCCTACCGCTGCTGTTGCTTTACCTCTACGGCCCGCGTGAGGATCGCCCACCGGATTTTCCCGGCGGCGGACGCCTGGGCACTCGCTACCGGCTGCGGCGGGACGCGGCGTGGCTGGCGCTGATTCCCAGCGGCGTGGCCGCCTACATGACCTACCTGGGACTGGCTGGGGGGAGCGCGCTTGCTCCCTTTCACGCCCAGGAAGTGTGGAGCCGGCACTTCGCCGGGCCCTACCTGGGTGTCTGGGATGGTTTGAAGGCGGCGCTGGAGGGAGCCCGACAGCTCTTCTCCGGGCAGCGCGGGCACGTCTACTTCCCCCAGGGCAGCGGCAGTCCGTTCGTGGCGGCCTCCCACAACCTGATGCTGTTCGCGTTTCTGGCGCTTGCGATACCGGCAATCGTCGGTGTGCTGCGCCGGCTGCCGCTCGCCTACGGCGCCTACGTGATCGCCGCACTTGCCCTGCCGCTGTCCTATCCCGTGCGCTCGCAGCCGCTGATGTCACTGCCGCGCTTTCTGGTTGTGCTGTTTCCGCTATCGATGTGGCTAGCGGTGTGGCTGAGCGAGCACTCCCGCGCACGGCGGCCGGTGCTGTTGGGCTCGGCGGCGCTGATGGTGTTCTTCCTGGGACAGTTCGCAACCTGGCATTGGGTGGCGTGAGCGTGCCCCGCGCTGTGCTGCTGGACGGGATGGGCACGCTCTTGGCGTTGAGCGCTCCGGCACCGCGGCTGGTCGCGGAGCTAGGTAGTCGCGGTCTCGAGCTCGCGCTAGAGGACGCTGAGCGGGCTTTCGCCGCCGAGATCGCCTACTACCGCCTGCACCACCTACAGGGGCGCGATGCCCACAGCCTCACCGATCTGCGCACACGCTGTGCCGAGGTTCTACGTCACTCGCTGCCCCCGGCGCTCGGGCGGGCCCTCGGCGCCCAGGAGCTAACAGCCACGATGCTCCAGTGCCTTCGCTTCGAGGTCTATCCCGATGTGCCCCGTGCGTTGGTCGCCCTGCGCGAGCGTGGTCTGCGGCTGCTGGTGCTCAGCAACTGGGATATATCTCTGCACCAGGTGCTGCGCCACACACAGATCGGGGAGCTCCTCGACGGAATCCTCACCTCCGCCGAGGTCGGTCAGCCAAAGCCGACAAGCACGATCTTCCAGGCCGCGCTGGAACTGGCCGGCGTCAGCGCCGAGCAGGCCACGCACGTCGGCGACTCACTGGAGCTCGACGTCGTGGGAGCACAGAGGGCGGGTATCGCACCGGTGTGGCTGCGTCGCCCCTCGAGCGCGCTCCAGGCACCCCTGGATGATCCCGGGTTTCCATTTATCACTTCGCTCGATCAGCTGCCCGCGTTGCTCACGTGATCAGTAGAGCTCAAATTGTTCGGCGCCAGCGGCGATGATGTCCTGATGGAGCCGGATCATTCATTTGCCGTGGAGAGCGTTCCGCCGAGCTCAGCCGAGAACGACTGGTCGGCGTGGTTGGCGCCGCTGGCACTGATCGCCGGTCTGGTCATAGCGGCGACAGGGGCGCTCGTGATCGACCTGCCGGCGGCGCTGCTGTTCGGGGTCAGCGTTACGGCCTCCAAGCTTCCCGGTGGTCTCGCGATCGCCGACACGATCGTTCAGGACGGCGCATTCGTCGCGGCGGCGGTGATCATCGCCCGGACGGGGGGACGTACCGTGCGCTCCTGGCAATTCGGCCTGCGTCCGCCGCGTATTGACAGGTCCCAAGCGGCTCTGCTGGCGGCCGCCACGCTCGTGGGGTTCTTGATCTTCTCTGCTATCTGGGCGGAAATCTTCAATGTCTCGACCAAGGAGAAGGTGCTGGAAGAACTCGGGAGCGGCGAAAGTACGATCCTGCTCTTGGCGAGCGCCGGGCTCACCTGCGTGATAGCGCCGATCTGCGAGGAGTTCCTCTTCCGGGGCTTCGTCTTTACGGCGCTGTCCAACTGGCACGGGCCGTGGCTGGCGGCCGTGATCACAGGGGCGGTCTTCGGTGCCGTTCATGCCGGCTCGGCGCCGGCGGTCTATCTGGTGCCGTTGGCGGCGTTGGGATTTGGGCTGTGTCTGCTCTACCGTGCCAGTGGCTCGCTATATCCGTGCATCGCCGTGCACGCCGTGAACAACTCAGTGGCGTTCGGATCGCTGGAGAGCTGGGGCTGGCAGACCCCGATCCTGATTGCAAGCTCACTGACGATCATCCTGGCGCTGGCGCTGGCGCTACGGCGCATGGGAGTGATCTCCGCGGCGCCCACGATCGCAGAACATCATGTGCTCCGCATAGCATCTGAGAAATGAGAACTGCACTCTCATCACTGGCGCTTGCCTCGGCGGTTCTCTGTCTGTTCGGGAGTAGCGCCTCGAGTGCGCTCGCCGAAGGCGCGCCAGGTGCGCCAGTCGTTGCTGTCCCTGGCGCGCACCTGCGGCTGGTTATCCAGCACGCCCACGGAAGCCCACTGTTCCAGCTGCTCGGGGAGCGTGTGGCGATCAGGGGCATAGTGACCCCGTTTGTCGCAGGCCAGAAGGTCTCGGTCAGTTTCTTTCGGGATGGGCGCAAGGTCGCCTCCAAGAGCGTGAGCGTGCTCGCTATCGGCCCCGAGTCCGGGCAGTTTCACATCGGCTACACGAGCCCCAAGCCCGGTCTGGTCAGGGTTAGGGTCGCCCACGCCGCTACGCCGCAACAGGCGGCCTTCGCCGCCCAGTCTCAGAGTGTGCGCTTCCTCTCCGCTGACCTCGGGGACGGCGCCAGTGGACCGGCCGTGCGCCTACTGCAGCAGCAGCTGAGCGCGTTGCACTACTCGGCTCCCCGCAGCGGCGTCTTTGACGAAGCGACCGGCCGCGCGGTGATCGCCTACCGCAAGATGACAGGGCTGCCGCGCGTCCCCTACACGAACCTGAGCGTGTTCAAACGACTGCAGGAGGGCGGCGGCGTCTTCCACGTGCGCTACCGCGGCGACGGCAGACACGTGGAGGCTGACCTGACCAGACAGGTGCTCGCCGAGATCGAACCGGGCGGGCATGTGCGGCGCATCTACACGATCAGCTCCGGTAAGCCCTCCACGCCCACGGTGCTGGGCCGCTTCCAGGTCTACTCAAAGACACCGGGGACAAACTCCGAGGGGATGGTGGACTCCAACTACTTCATTCGCGGCTACGCGATCCACGGCTATGCCGAAGTTCCCACCTATGCGGCCAGCCACGGGTGCCTGCGGGTGCCGATTCCCGACGCCTCCTCGATCTACGCCTGGGTTCGCCTGGGGACTCCGGTGGACGTCTACTACGAGGGCGTGAGACTGGCCGCCAACGTGAGCCCCAGCGCCGAAGCCGGTCCTTGACGGTGATCTAGACCTTCAGGCGCAGCACGCGCGCCAAAAAACTCAGGCCAAAGCCGTAGACGACCAGTGCCAGCAGCATGTTCACTATGCGAATGACCCACTGGTTACTGGATCCCGAAGTGATCCCCGAGAACGGGGAGGTCAGTTCTTCGGAGGCTTCATCGATCACTTTGTGCAGCGTGCTCGGTTTTTCGCCAGTCTTGGAGGAGGCGCCCGACGGTGCGCTTTCGCCACTCAGGGCGCGCTGCTGACCCTTGGAGGCGTTGCTGGTCTTGTGGACGGCGAAGATCACAAACGAGGCGATCACGATCAAGCAGATGACTCGCGAGACGAAGCGCAGCAGCCCTGGAAGCACACCTGTGACCACGCAGCTAGATTAGACCCCCAGATGGACGCTGCGGCCGGACATACCAGCGAGATCGAGCTTGCCCGCGAGCGCCTGCTAGCCGGGTTGCGCGAGCACGCGCTGGTAATCGGCGAGGTGACGCTCACCAGCGGCGCTACGGCCCGGTACTACGTCGACGCCAAGCGTGCGATCTTGCTACCCGACACGTTTTCCGCACTCGGCGTTCTGTTGGCCGAGCAGGCCCGCGTTTGCCAGGCCACTGCCGTGGGTGGCGTGCCGGTCAGCGCGATCCCGGTGGCATGCGCGGCACTCGCCGGTGGGCAGCTACAGAAGGCGTTCATCGTGCGCAAGGAGCGCAAGGCGCACGGGCTTGGCCGCTGGATCGAGGGTCCAGCGCTCACGCCGGGAGAGCGCTGCCTGTTGGTGGAGGACGTCGTCACGACCGGTGGCTCGACGATCGAGGCGCTGCAGCGCCTGCGCGAGGAGGGCGTCACGGTGGCGGGTGTCATCAGCGTGCTCGACCGGCTGGCCGGCGGCGCCGAGGCGATCCGCGAGGCGCTCGGTGGACAGGCCCCCTACGTGGCGCTCTGCACCATCGAGGAGATCTACCCCGATCGCCCGGACCGGTGAGCGCGGCGGGCGATCCGCAGCTCCCCGGACGTGATCGCCCTGCCCACGGCGCGCTGATACGCCAAGCACGCGCACAGGACATTCCGGCGCTGCTCGAGATGTTCGCCGAACTGGCGGAGTACGAGCACCTGACCGATGAGCTGCGCGCCACCGAGCCTCAACTTCAGAGCGCCCTGTTTGGCCCCGAGCCCGCGGCCCAAGCGCTGATCGCCGAACTGGAGAGCTCGGGTGCGATAGTGGGCTACGCCCTGTTCTTTGGAACCTTCTCGAGCTTTCTGGCCAGCTCGGGGGTGTGGCTCGAGGACCTGTTTGTGTGTCCCTCCCAGCGCCGCTTTGGAGTGGGGCGGGCGCTGCTCCTCGCCGTCGCGGCCCTAGCTCTAAAGCGCGGAGCAGGTCGGCTGGAGTGGTCGGCGCTTGAGTGGAACGAGCCCGCCCTTCGCTTCTATGAGGCGCTCGGAGCGCACAAGATGCCGGAGTGGATCCCTCACCGTCTGACCGGCGGCGATCTCGAGCGCCTGGCCAATCAGGGCCTTGGTGCTCACACCTGCTAGCGCCGGTAGCCTTCGCCGTGCTCGTCGGTGATCCGGACAGGCCCTCGTAGTCCAATGGATAAGACAACCGCCTCCTAAGCGGTAGATCCAGGTTCGACTCCTGGCGGGGGCATCACCAGAAAAGTCCTGCTAATCAACGAGTTTTGGAAGGCGGCTGCGCGAGGTCGCATGCCGTTTTGGGCACCAAAAGGTCCCTTGCTGCCTTTTTGCTGCCTAAACTCCGCCTTGACGAGGGCCCCATAGGCGTCCGTTAGCGTCGCTGTTAGGACCCGCCGACGTCGTAACGGACATACGTCGTAGTAACCTTTCCAACATGGGAGTGCTCCAGGAGCTGGCGATTGATCTTGACGTCGAGGAGCGCACGTTGCGCCGGGCTGCTTCTCAGGGCACTCTGCGCGCCACTCGGATTGGACCGCGGCGGCTGCGGCTTGGAGCAGGTGAGCGTGAGTACCTTGCCGCTCACTGGCCGCTTATCTCCGGTCTTCGCCGTGCGCTGCGTAATCAGCATGGCGTTCGCCTTGCCGTGCTCTACGGCTCGCTAGCGCGCGGTGACGAGGACGCGGGCTCCGACATCGACCTGCTGATCTCGCTCGCCGACGATCGTCCCTCCGCAGGGCTCGAGCTCGCCGTCCGCCTGCAACGTGTCGCCGGTCGTCCGGTTGACGTCGCTCGCCTGGAGCGGGTGGAGGCCGATGCGCCGCTGCTTCTGGATCGGATCCTCGACGAGGGCCGCGTCCTCGTCGACCGTGACGGACAGTGGCGCCTGCTGCGCGAGCGTCACGGTGCGATCCGCGCTCGCGGCCATCGCGACCACCGCCGCCAGATGGCCGGTGCGGCCCGGGCGATCGAAGAGCTGACCCGGTGAGCGACTCCTCGCTGCCGAGAATCGATCCCAACGCACTCAAGGCCGAGCAGGCTCGGTTGGCTCGCTTCTTTCAGAGCATCAATAAGCACCGCAACGCGCTCGACCTGGCGATCAAGGAGGACTTCGGTGGCACCCTCGAGCCGGTCGAGTGGAGAAGGGCCTTCGAGTCTGCGGAGCCTGAGGACGCGAACCGCACGATGGTCGTCACCGGCGATCACTCGGCCGTGCTGAACGCCTGTGTCGAGATCCTCAGGGCCAGTGCGGGATCGCGCCTGATCGGTCTGCTCCCGCACCGTCGCCCACATGCCGAGCAGGTCTTCAAGGCTGTTGGCGCCGATCAGGGACTAACGGAAGTTCAGGTGGCGCTGCTGAACGAGCTGTACATCATCGAGGGCCGGTTGGAGCATGCCTCGCCGGATATCGATGCCGAGGAGGTTCGCGTTGCCGTCGAGCGACTCCGCCAAGCACTCCCGGTATTGATCGAAAGCACTCACACCTGGCTGCGCCGCCACGGGGTCGAGCTTCGGTAGGCGAAGTTTCCCAGGGCTCGGGTGCGAGCGCCCTGCTAGTGGGCAGAGCTAAGAACTGGGTGCGGACTTATCGCAAGCTCATCCCAGGGCATGTGAGTCTCGCTACTGTGGTTCGCTGCCCATCCAGGACCCCCAACGAGCGTCCGCAGGCGCTGTCTGGCGGCCGGGTCGCGGCGCATCCCGTGCCGGTAGACGCGCAGGGTGAAGCCGGGGTCCGCGTGGCCGAGCTGGTCCATGACGCTGCCCGGATCGACGCCGAGAGCAACGAGGATTGAGGCGTAGGTGTGGCGCAGCTTGTGCGGCGTGAGGCCCTCTGGCAAGGGCACCTCGCCGAGCTCGGTCAGCTTCTTGCTTGCCTTCTGCACTGCCTTTCGCAGGATACGACTGCGGACGTTCTCCTGGGCCATTTCGGTGCCCATCGCGCTAGGAAAAACAAAGGCGTCGGGGGCGATGTCCGGTGCTTGCGCCTTATAGGCGGTCAGCTCGTCGCGAAGCGCCGGCAGGAGGTCGATTTGCCGGATCCCCGCATCGGTCTTGGATTCGCGCACCGTGATCCGGTTGCCGGCGAGGTCAACGTCTCGCCACTGCAGCGTGGTCAACTCTCCGATCCGCGGCCCGGCGAATACGAACGTCGCCAGCACCGCTCGCCGGTAGACCAGACCACCCTTCTGATCGTGACCACCTTTGACCTTGGCGTGCTGGTCCAGTGCGCTGGCGGCGTCCAGCAGGGCCTCGATGTGCTCGGCACGGTCGAGCCAAACCGGAGAGGGCTTGCTCGCCTTGAGCCGGCGGCGCTTGCCGCGAGCCGTGTTGCGGTCGATCAGGCCGTACTCGACGGCGACCTCGAGGATCTGCCCGAGGCGCGTGATCGTCTTGTTGATCGAAACGGCCGACAGGGCCCGGGGCGGCCGCTCACGGGCCAGCTCGCGTCGCCTGGCTGTGTCCTTGGCTTCGTCGACGCGTTTGCGCCAGTCCGTCAGTGCCTCAGCCATGCTGGCCGATTCCCGGACCTTCTCCGCCCGATAGCGGTCGACCTCGGCGATCGTGATCTGTGACAGTCGATGGTTCTTGAAGAACCGGAGTAGATGGTGGGATAGCTGCCATTGGTAGTCGAGGCGTGTGTTCTCGCTCCATTCGCCCTTGTTCGCCTCGAACCAAGCTGACGCGAACTCGTGGAATAGGGGGTCCTGCTCGACCACGGGGGCCGCCTCGGGCTCGGGTGGTTTCCAGATACCGCGGCGCACGTCGGCGAGGACGTTCTGCAGCTCCCTGTGTGCTTTTTCTCGCGTCCAACCTTCCTCGGCCGTACCGAGATTGATGTACTCGCGGTTGCCGTAAGCGTGGAAGCGCAGCGCGAACCTCGGGTTGAGCCCGCGGTTGTCTTCGACGACTTGGCCTGTTGCTGGACGTGCCATCCCTAGCGCCCCCTTCGGTGCGCGGGACGCAACCGGGCGAACGCTCCACGCACGCGTCGTTCGTGGATCGGGAGTAGCGGGACGGCCGGGGGCGTGCGGCGCCGTCGCGTCGGAGTTGGGCGTGGGTTGCCGGTCGCTGGGATCGGCTCGGTGCGACGCTGGCGAGACTGGAGTGCTTGCGATGCGACTTGGGGATCGAAGCGTAGGCGTGGTCGTGGCCCGTCGCTGATCTCGATTGCTCCGAGCCGCGCGGAGTTTTCGTAGATCCATGTGCGGGTGAGTCCGAAGCGCCGCGCGAGTTGTCCGGCGTCGATGAGTTCTGGCGGCTTGGTTGGACCGTCGTTGATGGTCTGGGGCTCGTGGTGTAGGAGTTGGGCGACGCGTTGGGCGATCTGCTCGATCGCGTCGGGGGTCATCTCCGCCATCCCGCGTCGTGCGCTGGCCAGGCGGCCGGTGGGGCGGGGAGCGGTGGTACTGCGCAGACCGGGTGGGATCGTGCTGAGTGTTCTCATGTTCTTCCTCCTTGCTTGATGGGTTCGCGTGCTCGCGAGCCCGCGTCTGTGTCTTGTGGTGTCGTGTTTCGCTTGAGCGCCTGCTTCGCCGTCTCCAGCTCAAACCGCCACGGCGCCTTCGGCCCGTCGCCGATGCGTTGTCCGCCGAGGAGGTGACGGTGCTTATAGATCCATGGGCGCTCGACTCGTAGCTGGTGCGCCAGCTCGCCGGCGGTGATCAGTTCGGGCTGTCTCTGCGGGTCGCGGTGGTAGAGCAGCTGTGCGACGCGGCTGGCGACTTGCTCGACGGCCTGGGGTGTGAGGTCGACCGCGATCCTGCGCGGTATCGCGGCGAGTCCGCGCCTGCTGGTCGGACACTTGTCGCGTGGTGTTCTGGCTGGGCTTGTGTTGAGGGTTCTCATTCTTGGTCTCCTGCTGTTCTGTCGGGTTGGAAGGCGCGGAGCTTGGCGATGCGTGGCTTGGTGTAGGGATGGGATGCGCGGGAGAAACGCATCCGCTGTATCGATCGCTCGTACGGAAGGGAGGTTTGCTCGAGGGAGTTTGCGAGGGCTGGTCCTTGGCCGAGGCGCGCGGCGTATTCGTCGGCGGCGAACTCGCGAGAGCGCCAGTACATCTCCCACGCGTTACCGAGAAACCACAGCACGGCTTGTCCGGAAGCGATCCAGAAGAGTCCCCTGAACGGCAGCGTCCGCAGCGGCCGGATGGTTGGTGTTTCCATCGGCATCAGCAACAGGAGGTTCAGGGCGCTGGTGAGCCGGGCGTCGCTGGTGCGTAGGTGCCCGAGCTCGTGCCCGATCGTCGCGGCGGCATATGGGCTTTCCAGCAGGCCTCTGTCTACGCGCATTGACGCGGCGTAGGCGGCTGCGTTGTGGCCGGGCTCTTCGGCGACGAACCAGTGGCGCGGAGCGCGTACGTTTGGGTCGAATTCTTGGAGCTCACTGATCGCGTTGTCGAATGCTTCTTGCTCGTCTTGCTCGGGTGGGCGCCCGCCGGTGGTCATCTCCCACCAACGGCCGTTGATCGGCGCCATCAAGGGCGGGGCGAGGAGGCACAGCAGCGACACGGCGAGTGGGCCGAACGCGATCACGAGGGCGATCGGTTCGACTGGTATCGGCCACCCGGAGATCCAGCTGATGAATTCAAGTGTGATCGTGGCGATCAGTCCGCGTGCGAACGCCGCGACGAGTTGCCCGGCGACGGTGGCTGCGTAGAGCAGGACGCCTGGGGCTTGGAGCGCTGCGAACCTCGCGCCGATCTTGTTTGTGTTTGTTGTGTTCATCAGACAACCTCCTTGCTGTCTTTCAGCCTGCTGTCTTCGTGTTCGACCAGCGGCCTCTGTGCTCTTGGAATTCCCCAGCCTTCTTGCCGTTACTTAGGTGGGTCCCGACGTTCGTCGCTGGGACACCGAGGGCTTCCGCGATCTCGATGGCGAGCGACTGCGGGTGCTCGGCCAGGTACTCGCGGATATCCGCGCGCCTGAGACGTCGTTGGTGCTTGCGCGGTGCTGGCTCTCCCCTGAGCGCAGCCTGAGCGGCCAGCAGTCGCTTGACCCTTTGCGCGGCTTCTTGTTCTTCGCGTCTTGCCTTGCGCAGGTCGTTGTCGATCTCGCGCATAGCGCCGAGGGCGTATCTGCGGGGCGGCATTTAGTTGATCCTAGGGATAGTGCTTAGCATGTTCAGCAACTTTAGTGTATGCTGCTGGTCATGTCAAGAGCATTGAGCAATCAATCGTGGGGGCCTTCCCACCAGGACATGGAGCCACCTTTCAGGGGCAGATCCTCGATCCTCTCGAGCGTGGTGGGAGTGGTCGGCGTGCTGATCCTGCTTTCCATCACACGCATCGCCTTTGACCCGGGTGGCGGCAGCGTCATCGGGTGGGCGATCAAGGCGGTCATCGCCCTGGCGATCTTGAGAGCCGTTCTTATGCTCGTCATGGGCGTGCTCACCCGCACTCCACAGACATCCATCCGCCCGGCTCCTCCTGCACGCGTGATCGATAGGCCAAGGAGCCCGGATGCGGCCGTGAGACAACGGATCCTGCGCGCGGGAGGCGGCGCGTACCTCGGGGTCTCCCAGGACGGCGAGTGGGCAGCAGCGGACCCGGAGAGCGCAGTGATGGTGCTCGGCCCACCACGATCGGGGAAGACGACCGCGGTGATGATCCCCGCGCTGATGGCCGCATCCGGGCCTGCAGTGAGCACCTCCACCAAGCCGGATGTCATGGCCGCCACGATGCGGGCACGGTCAGAGATCGGGGAGGTGTGGTTGTTCGACCCGGCAGCCACCGAGCCTCTACTTGATGGTGTGCGTCGGTTGTCGTGGTCACCGGTAGCGGCGGCGGCGAGCTGGGATGACGCCTTGGTCATGGCCAGGGCCATGACCGCAGCAACGAGAGCTGGATCCGGCACGACGAACGAGAACCACTGGACCGAGCGCGCCGCCGCGCTCTTGGCGCCACTCCTCTACGCCGCCCATCAATCAGAGCGCCCGATCGGCGACGTGCTGAAGTGGATCCTGCGCAAAGACCTCGCGCCCGCCCTCCAGGTCCTTGAGGACTGCGACGGCGACTTTGCCGCAGCTGTGCTGATCGGGATCCACGACACCGACGACCGCGAGCGCTCAAGCATTTTCTCCGCGACCGCCGGTGTCCTGGCCGCGTATAACTCCGACGCGGTCAGGGCGAGCGCGGCGTGCCCGAACTTCGACCCCAAGCGGTTCACAGACTCGCGGGACACGATCTACATCACAGCCCCCGAGCACAAGCAGGCGCTATGCGCCCCTTTGATCGTCGGCATGTTGGAGCAGATCAGACACTGCGTCTATGACCGGGCTCGGACCAGCGAGGGCCGTGAGGGCAACATGCTGTGGCTCTTGGATGAGGTCGCCAACACAGCTCCGATCCACGACCTCCCGGCGCTCATCTCTCAAGCGGGAGGGCAGAACCTGCAGGTGATGGTCGGGCTGCAGGACCTCTCACAAGCACGCACACGCTGGGGCTCGGATGCGGCTGATGGGTTCATGAGCTTGTTCCAAACCAAGACAGTGCTTTCAGGGATCGCCGACAGCAAGACCCTTGAATCGATCTCGCTGGCGCTCGGCGAATACGACCGGGACATGGTCAGCCAGGCCCTCGGCCAAAGCGACCCTCAAGAGTGGCTCAGCGCACCGACACAGAGCGACACCGTCAGCTACCAGACCCAGAGACAGCGAGTCCTCACACCCGGCGAGATCGCCCGCCTCCCGGATGGCCAAGGGTTGCTGCTGCGTGGCACCGACTGGGAGCTCATCAAGCTCACCAAGTGGCACGAGACCGAGCCCTGGAAGACAATCGCCGGGCCTGGCGCGCGATGAGCGCCGCCAGGGATTCCCAACCCGAGCCCAACTTCGCCCGCTTGGTGACCAAGGAGGATCTCGACTCCATAGAGATCTCTGCTCACGCCCTGCGGCGGTTCGTCGACCGCCTTCAACCGGGGATCCCTGGCGCCGCTCGCGCCGCCCAGGTGATGGGCCGGTTGGAAGAAATCCCGTCGGGGACGCGGAGTCAGCGCGAGCGCAACCAGCTGCGCGAACACCGTGACTGGCTCCGCGCCCACGTCGAGCCATGCATCCGCGACCTGCTGACCTGCGAAGGGTTCTGGGCGACAGAACGACCGCGCTGGTCTCAGTCACGGACACCCTCAGATGCCCATGTCCAGATCGGCGGCCTCTGCTACTGGCCCTCGGCTCGAGACCACGGCCAGCCCGGCGTGACGCTCACGACCTGCACCAACGGACGAGACATCACCTGGGACATAGCGCTGCAGCGCGGCTACACCCGGATCCCCAAGCCGTACATGCAACGCGTACCGGCGCAGGTCAGAACACCAGGGTGGTCTGAGTTGATCGGCCGGGCTTGGCGATCACGACACGAGCACTCAGGGCTGCTGCGCTCGCTGCGCACCGAACGAGCCGTGGCGAAGGACCAGGCCAGGCAGAAGAACGAACGGGCGACCGCGGATCATCAAGCCGCCAAGGACACTTACGACGTTCAGTGGGAAAACGCCAAGCGAACCTTCCGAGAACGACACACCTAGCGTCAAGACCGTTCCTGACGCGCCAATCTCGACCTTAGGAACCCGAGTCGCGCGGGTAATCAATGACTTCCTGGCCACCGAACGTGCGGACGATCTCAAAGAGCTTTGGCAGCGAATCGCAGGCGTCCTTGATGGCCCTCTCGTTGTCGACGAGGGTCGTCACGTCGGTGAGCGTCTGGCTACGACCCGCGACCATGTTGCGGATGGTGTCATCCGGGACTTGACCACTCGGCAGGGTCTTCCAAGTCACCGGATAATCGCCGAGCTTGTACTGGTCCGCGAGCTCGCACTCCTCATCAGTCAGCAGGAGTCGATAGGCAAGCGTGAACTCCACGCCCTTGTGCCCTCCGAGCAAGCTTTTGACAGGTGCCTGTTCGCGCTTGATCACCAGCTGCACGATCTCCCCTTCCGCCCGCTAGACCGACGATCTCCCCGCGATCATCGTCCATGCCCCGTTTCGCGTCAAGGACACATTTCGCAGCAAGCGAACTGTCGCGAGATGAGCGAAAACCTCGCGTGTGCGCCTCGCGTGTGCGTTAGGTCGCTGTCGGCGACTATGGGTGTCCGCGGCTCGCACTCGAACCCCACTGGTATCGTCATCGATATGGAGGCGGTTAGCGTAATGGGGGCACTTGACCGACGACGGGCGGTACGGCTAGCCGCACTCCCGCTCATCGTGGCGTGTGCCTGCGTGAGCCTGGGATTGTTTGCTGCGTCGCCTGCATCAGCCCGTGGACAGTCACGAGCATCAGCGCATAGACATCTCGATGCTCGTAGAGGTGGGACTGTCCGGACTCCCCTGGGTGTTGCTCTCTTTGTCCCGCCTGGCGTGATGGACCGCAATGGCAACGCGACGATTACCGCCCTTGGCGGTGGGCGCTACGACATCCATATCGACGTGCCATGGCATGGCATGGTCGCGGTCACATTGCCGCTGCGGAACAAATTGGACGGCGTGCTACACAGGATTGCCAATATTTGGGTGCCGGAGGGACGGCATCCGGGTGAAGGAAAGGTGTGGGTGAACCAGCTGTCGTGGTTTTCCACGATATCGAGCACTGTGGCCAAAGCACTTTGCTTGACATTGGACCCCAAGAAGTTTGTGACCTGTTTGCTTCTCAAGGGAATAAACGCGATCGACAAAAAGCTGGCCGTATGGATCGCAGAAAAAATTAGTCATAGCTGTCTCGCAGCGATTGTTGCGAACGTAGCATTTGGCAGAGCCAC
>DATBPE010000051.1:0-18734 GCA_036561505.1 Solirubrobacteraceae bacterium | reverse complement strand
CCGATCACCTCGAGCTTGATCCAGTCTGTCGCAAACGCCTCACGGGCGAGCTTGGCGGTCAAGACAGCGTCGCGGGCGGTGTGACAGCCGGCGGTGTTGGGCAGCAGGGCCACCCCGGCCTTCTCCAGCTCCTGCAGCAGTGAGCCGCCTGGGGCCTCGGCGCCCGGCGCGTTGACCCTACGCAGCGCGACAGTGACCACTTCACTAGAGCTCACCCGAATAGCCTCGCTCATGAGCTCCAGCGAGGAGAAGCCGCCCGTTCCCAGCAACAGGCGTGAACGCAGAGTGCGTCCCGCGAGCAGGAGCTCATCGGCGTCTTGCTGGCGCTCGGTCGTGCCGGCCATCGAGTCCATCATCCTCCCTGCATCGCGTTGAGTACCTCGACCCTGGCTTGTATGGGGAGAGCGAAGGTCTCCCATTCGCGGCGGGCTATCACCTCTCCGTTGACGGCGACCGCAATCCCTGGAGCCTCGAGCGCGAGGCCGAGTAGCTCCAGCACATCAGCGACGGTCTTCCCCGACTCGAGCTCGGTCGCGGCTCCGTTGAGGATGATCACGAGCCCGCCCCCACTGCTGCCGCTCGGAGCGCTTTGGTGGCCGGGTCCGTCGGCGCAAAGCGCGTCGGAGCGCATGCGCTCAGCAACTCCAGGTCATCCGAGGAGGCTGTCCCGGTGAGCAGTGCCACGATCAGCCGAGCGCTGAGAGGGGAAAGCAGAATCCCGTTGCGGTGATGACCGGTCGCCCATAGCAGCCCCTCGAGTGCCCCGCGACCGATCACGGGGGCGTTGTCGGGCGTCGAGGGTCGCAGACCCACTCCGATCTCTCGCAGTTGCAGCTCGGCGATGCCCGGCAGAAGCTCGCGCGCCTGGCGCAAGAGCTCATACACCACCCCGGCGGTGGCCGCGCTTTCAAACCCACGCTCCTCCACGCTCGCCCCGAGCACGTAGCCGCCGTCGGCGCGAGGCACCAGGTAGCCGCCCTGGAAGCGCACCACACGCCCCAGTAGACCTGGACCGTCGGGGTCGTGCAGGCGCAGGATCTGCCCCTTGACCGGTCTCACTGGTACCCCCGCCTCGGGCGCCAGTCCCTCGAGTGTGGCGCTCCAGGCGCCGGCGGCGACCAGTACCTCCGCCGCCAGTAGCCGCTCTCCGTTCTCCAGCCTCACGCCAGCGAGACGCTGTCGGTCCCGATCGACCTCGAGTGTCCGAACTGGAGTGCCCTCGCGTACACACACGCCACAGCGCTCGCAGGCACGGCTCAGCGCGGCGAGCAGCAGTCGTGGGTCAACGCTGTGATCACCGGGGATCTCGAGCGCGAGTCGCAGCGTGGGCGCCAGGGCCGGCTCGAGCTCGCGCGCCTGACTGGGCAACAACCGCACGGTCTGTAGTGAGAGTGACTCACGCAGCTCGATCTGGCGCTCTAGCTCACGTGCCTCGTCCTGATCGCGCGCGATTAGCAGCGTGCCGGTTTGCCGAAGGCCTATCTCAAGGTCGCAGACCTGCTCCAGCTCGGCTGCAAACTCGGGCCACATTTCGGCCGAGCGAAGTCCAAGCCCCAGGAGCTTTCTGGCGCTGTGGCCAAACTCGGCCTCGGCGACCGGGGCCAGCATTCCCGCGGCGACGTGCGAGGCGCCGCCGCCGAGACCGTCGCGCTCGAGCACCGTCACCGACATCCCTCGAGCACGGGCACGCCAGGCGACCGTCAAGCCGATCACACCGCCGCCGAGGACGATCAGGTCGACTCCGGAGCCTTCGCTGCGCATGAGTTGATGCTAGCCCCAGAGCTCGCCTGACAGACTTCCAGCGATGCCTCTCAGCCAGCTAGGCACCGCGCGCCGTGCACGACTGGCCCGCGCCCGCCTTTATCTGGTGTGCGACCAAGCGCCGAACGGGCGCGAGCTCACCCAGCTGTTGGCGCAGCTGATCGCCGCCGGAGTCGACGTTGTGCAGTTGCGCGATAAGGATCTAACCGACGAGCACCTGACGAGGATCGCCCGCGAGCTCGCGGCTATCTGCGTCGAGCACGATGCGCTCTTGATAGTCAACGACCGGCCCGCGGTAGCACTAGAGGCGCACGCGGACGGTGTTCACCTCGGGCAGGGGGACATGTCCGTGGAGCAAGCACGCCTGCTGCTCGGAGAGGACACTCTGATCGGGCTGTCGACCCACACACCGGAGCAGATCGAGGAGGCCGGCTACCTCGTTGGCGCCGTTGACTACATCGGCGTCGGCCCGGTCTATGAGACACCGACCAAGCCTGGACGTATGGCCGTGGGGCTTGAGCTCGTGAGCTATGCCTCGCGTCACGCGCCGGTGGCGTTCTTTGCGATCGGGGGGATCGACGCGAGCAACCTCGAGGAAGTGCTGAGTGCCGGCGCCAAGCGGATCGCTGTCGTTCGGGCGATCGCTCACGCATCGGACCCGCGGCGCGCAACCCACTCGCTGGCCGACACGCTCGAGCGTTTTCCCCTCCCAAGCGCGGTCGACGCCCCCCGGCGCAAGCGTCGCCGGGGCGGCGGATCGTTGCCGAGCAAACCTTCAACGGTTGGCGAAGGCGGGCGCGACCACTCGAGCGCGATCCCGATCGATGAGCCTTCACGCGGTCAGCTGCGTGACCAGCAGGCGCGCGCGGCCCTGATTGCTCTCGCCGAGGGCGAGCGCCCGCCGGCACTGAAGCTTGCGGTCGGCCTCGCCGCGGTGACTGCGGTGGGGGTGATCCTCGGAGCCGTGAGCATCCACGATCTGCGGGCTCACGGCGGCTCCATCCCAGGCGCGGTCTTCCTGGCCGCCGTGCTGGGAGGGTTGGCGCTGGGGATGTACCGCAGACGCTACTGGGCGGTCCTCGGTTTCCAGGCGCTGCTGGCCTTCCAAGTGCTGGTCACCTCACTTGCGCTGGTGGTCGCCTCGACAATCCAGGCCGCGGGCCTGTGCCTGATCAGCGTCGCCCTAGGCAGTTGGCTGTTCTGGAAGCTCGTACGTGTGATGGGGCGGATCCAGGCAGGCAGCCGGGACTCCGAGCAGAGCCTTCGATAGGCTCAGTTGAAATGGCCGAGTCCTCTTATGACTGTGTAGTGATCGGCTCCGGGCCCGGGGGCTACGTGGCCGCTATCCGCGCCGCGCAGCTGGGCAAGAGGACCGCGGTCATCGAGAAGGACAAGGTCGGTGGACGCTGCCTGAACTATGCGTGCATACCGGCCAAGGCTGTTCTGCGCTCAGCCGACCTGCTCAGCGAGATAAACGAGGCCGCCGAGTTCGGGCTGACGGTCGCGGGCGTGCAAGTCGATTTCGCCGCTGTGCAGGCCCGCCGTGAGAAAGTCGTCTCGACGCTGACTGGCGGTGTGGCTTCTCTTTTCAAGAAGAACGAGATCGATCTGATCGAGGGGGAAGCGAAGATGCTCGCCCCCAACAAGGTGGCAGTCGGGGATATCCAGATCGACGCCGCAACGGTGATCCTGGCCACGGGATCACTGAAGCGCCCGATTCCCGGCATCCAGTTCGGCGGGCGGGTGATCGGCACTGAGGAGGCTTGGGCGCTGAACGAGCTACCGGCGCGCCTGGCGGTCGTGGGCGCTGGCGCCTCAGGGGCCGAGATCGCCTCCGGCTTTGCCCGTTTGGGTAGCCAGGTAAAGCTGTTCGAGGCTCTCGATCGTGTACTGCCGACCGAGGACGCTGACATCTCGCGTCTGGCCGAGCGCGGTCTAAAGCGCCAGGGCATCGAGATCTTCACCAATACTCTGGTGGAGGCGGTCCAGAGCACCGATGGCGGTGTCAGCTTTTCGCACGGGTCGGACTCCGTCGAGGTGGATTATCTGGTGATCGCCGCGGGGCGTGGGCCGGATACGCAAGCATTGGGGTTGACCGACGCGGGAGTCGAGCTGGATGAGCGGGGACTGATCAAGGTCGATGGCGCTCTACGAACATCGACACCCGGCGTCTACGCAATCGGAGATCTTGTCCGGGGCCCGGCGCTCGCGCACAAGGCCTCAGACGAGGGGATCATCGCCGTCGAGGACGCCGCCGGGCTTGCGACCCATCCCATATCGCACATAGACATTCCTCGCGCGACGTTCTGCACACCAAACGTCGGCTCGTTTGGGTTGACCGAGGAGCAGGCGCGAGAGCACGGCTATGAGGTAGTAGTCGGAAAGGTCCCCTACGGCGCCGTCGGCGGGGGAACGGTCTATGGCGATCGCAGCGGTCTGGTGAAGATCGTCGGCGAGCGCAAGTACGGAGAGCTGCTCGGAGGCCACATAATCGGCAGCCGCGCGACAGAGCTAATTCAGGAGTTGGTCAACGTCAGGGCGCTGGAGGGCGGATTTAGTGAGGTCGCGCGCATCATCCACGGCCATCCCACTCTCTCCGAGGCGGTGATGGAGGCCGCGCGCGCTGCCGACGGCTGGCTCATCCACGGTTAAGCGCGACCGTCGCGGGATGCCTGAGGTCGACGCTCCGCCGCAATCTGAGGCCGCTTTCTATTTCGACCTGTCCAGCCCGCTGGCCTATCTGGCGGCCGAGCAGGTGCTGCACGTCTTTTCGAACCTGCCCATCCCGGTCCAGTGGCAGCCGGTCCTGGCAGTAGAGCTTGGTCGTGGCGCCGAGCGCTTCGACGCTTTCCGCTGTCAAGATGAGGAGATGGCCTTCCGTGAGAAGGTTGAGCGCCGGGCCCTCGAGCTGGATCTGCAGCCACTGGTGTGGCCGAGCAGATTCCCTTTCGACAGCACCATGGCGATGCGCGTGGCAACCTACGCCAAGAGCATTGGTCGCACCGTCCCGTTCGTCCAGGCGGCCTTCCGCCAAGCGTTCGCTGCGGGTCGCGCGCTGGACGATTTCGAGAACGTACTGATCGCCGCCGCGGCCTGCGAGATGCACCCCAGAGCCGTGAGCCAGAGCGAGCGGCTGCGTTCGATCGGCGAGGAGCTACGCCAAGCCACTCTGGCAGCCAGCAACGCCGGGGTGAGCGACGTGCCCGCCGTGCGGGTGCATGAACGTGTGTGGGTCGGTGAGCACGCACTCGAGGATGCCGCGAGCGCAATGATGGACCTGACAGGTCCTCGATGAAAGCCAACCGTGCCTACCGCCTGATCGTTCGCCGAGGAGGACGCGCGCCCGCGCTGCTGGCCGACGCAAACCGCATCGATCACGTCGAGGTGGTCGAGATCGACAGCGGCGAGGTGGTCCTCTTCTGGGACTGCCCGCCGCAAACCGCCTCTCGCCTAGCACGAGCGCTGCGGGCCGATCTATCTCAACTTCAGGCGAGCGAGCTACTCGAGCGTTACGGCTCGATGACGAGCTAGAGACGATCCTGCTCGATGCTAGCCTGAACAAAGTCAGATGGACGCCGTCAACCACAGCGACCCTGATACCCAGTCGGGTGAGCTGTGGGTGTGCCACCTCGGCACAGTGCCCTACACGCAAGCGCTCGCCTTTCAGGAGCAGATCCGCGCGCAGCGACAGGCCGGTGAGCGACCCGACACGCTGCTGCTGCTGGAGCACCCTCCCGTCTACACCCGCGGCCGACGCTCTGGGGGCGAGGATTTGCCGCTCGGGAAGGACTTCTACCGCGCCAAAGGCATCGACGTCCACACGACCGACCGTGGCGGACGCTTGACCTATCACGCCCCCGGTCAGCTCGTCGGCTATCCAATCATGGGCATCACCGATGTTCACCGCCATCTGCGCACGATGGAAGACGCGATCCTCGCTGCCCTCGAGCAGGAAGGCGTACAAGGACGCTCCCGTCACGAGGAGGGAATCGACTACACCGGCGTCTGGGTCGAGGACCGCAAGATCGCCTCGATCGGAGTGCACGTCTCCCGCGGCGTCACCACCCACGGCTTCGCCGTCAACGTCACCAACGATCTCGAGCCCTTCTCATGGGTCGTGGCCTGCGGGCTGCCAGAGGTGCAGATGACCTCGATCGCAGCCGAGCAGCGCCGTTCAGACCCCCGACACGCTAGTCATGATTCCACTACTCGGCCAGTCGGCAAGAATGTTGGAGTTCAGTGCTTCCGTCGGGAGATGGCCTACCGCTTCTGCCTGGCCCACGGACGCCGCCAGCGTCTTGTCTCAGCCAGGCGCCTGGGCATCGACACCACGAACCTTCCCGGGCTCGCCACCGAGCAAGCCCCCAAACGCGGCCCGAGTCGGCGCGAAGCAATCCCCGCATGAGCAGCACACGCTCACGATCGAACCCTGGGGGGATGGATGTACTGAAGGTTCTGGGTCCAGAGGTTCGCCCGTTGCGCGAGCGCAAGCCGCCGTGGTTCAAGGTTCCCCCGCCCGGAGGGCAGCGTTATCGAGAACTAACGGAGCTGATCCGCTCGGAGAATCTGCACACCGTCTGCCAAGAGGCGGCCTGTCCGAACGTCGGAGAGTGCTGGGAGCGTGGCACCGCCACTTTCATGATCCTCGGCGACACCTGCACCAGACGCTGTGGTTTCTGCAACGTCAAGACCGGCAAGCCAACCTGGAACGACCCGTTGGAGCCCGCCCGAGTCGCCCGCTCGATCGCGCGGATGGGCCTACGTCATGCCGTCATCACATCGGTCGATCGCGACGATTTGCCCGACAAGGGAGCCGCGGCGTTTGTCGGCGTGATCCGCCAGGTGCGTCGTCAGGCCCCCGGCTGCCAGATCGAGGTGCTGACACCTGACTTCCAGGGTCAGGAGATGCCGTTGGCGAAGGTAATCGCGGAGCGCCCGGACGTGTTCAACCACAACGTCGAGGTGGTTCCGCGGCTGTATCCGCTGGCTCGCCGCGGATCGCTGTTTAGCCGCTCGTGCCGCGTGCTGGCACTCGCCGGAGAGCTGGGTGAGGGTGAGGTGGTTACCAAGTCGGGGCTGATGGTCGGACTCGGCGAGAGCCACGAGGAGATGGTCGAGACCTTCGGTGCGCTGCGCCAACACGGAGTTCGGGTACTCACCGTTGGGCAGTACCTGCGTCCGTCCGAGCGCCACCTGCCGGTGGTGCGCTACTGGCACCCGGAGGAGTTCGCCGCTCTCCAGAACGCCGCTTATGAACTCGGCTTCGACCATGTTGCAGCCGGGCCGCTGGTTCGCTCCTCCTACCATGCCGACCAGCACGTCCCGCAGAGCCGGCCGGGCATCGGTCCGCTGGCAGCCGGCGGTGGATAGGCCCGGCGGCCATGCGCCGCTGTCCTGCCACCACTGGAGCAAAGGACAGATGCTCACGCCGAAGGCCAACGTCCCCAACGAGCGCTTCCCGTCGGTCACTGTGATCGAAATCCCGGCCCGTGTGCTGCTCGGCCTCTTGTCTGCCGAGCAGGTCTCCTTCTGGGCCGCAGGGCTTACCAGCCTCGTTGGCGGCCCCGGCGCAGTAGCCTACTTCGCTCACGTCGGCGGCTTCCTGTTTGGTTTGGCACTGATCGGCTTCTTGGCCAATCGCAGACGGACCGGATCGCCAGGCACCCCCGTTTATTGATGCCCCCGAACACCATCACCGCCGCGTGACGCGCCTGCTCGTGCTCTGGATAGCGCTGCTGTTCATTGTGCTCTTCGCCTTCTTGACGGTGAGCGTCATCTCAAGAGAAGGGCTGACCGCGGCCGGGGTGCTGGCGATAATCGTGTTGGCGCTCTTCGGCTTCGGGATCGTCGGGGCTCTGCGCCATCCTCCCAGGTGATGAGTAGTTCACCTTTCCTCCCGGACTCTTCAAGGCGCCGGGCTCGACTGGCTGCACGGCGGGCAAGACGGCGACGGCGCCGCGCACTGGCCGCCGTGACTCTGTCCCTCGGGGTGATCGCGATCCTGATCGTGGCGCTGGCGGCGGGCGGAACCGCCAGGCGCCAGGTCGAGCGCCACAGCCCCCGGCGCGCAACCGCGGCCTCTCTTCGCCGGCCTCTGACGCGCTCACAGTTGGGCTTGCCGCTGGGCCGGACGCCTCTGTCCCTGCGAGCTACCTCCGGTGCGCAGCAGGTACGGATCGCCTTTCGCCATCCCCCGAGCGCCGGCATGCTCTTTGACGTCGATAGCGGGCAGGTCTTTTGGGAGCGCCGCCCGTACGCCCGTCTGCACATCGCGAGCCTGACCAAGATGATGACCGCCCTGTTGGTGGTGAAGTCCTCCAAGTCCACCGAACCGGTGCTCATCACAAAGCAGGCGGTCCAAGCGGCTGGCTCGAAGGTGGGTGTGCTTCCACTGGGCAAGCACGTTCGTCTGCAGACGATGCTCTACGGACTGCTTCTGCCGTCCGGCAACGACGCCGCCATCGCGCTGGCGCAGCACGTCGCGGGAGACATCACTCGCTTTGTGGCGCAGATGAATACGCAGGCGGCACAGTTGGGGATGAGTTGCACCCGCTACTCCTCGCCATCGGGCTATCTCAACACACACAACTACTCCTGCGCCGCCGATTTGGCCGTGCTCGCGCACGTCGACCTCGCGCAGCCGCGGATAGCTCACATCGTGCGTGCCTACACGGCCGTGCTTCCCTTCCCGACCAAGGGCGGCAAGCTGTATCTGTACAACAACAATCCCCTATTGATCTACAAATACCCGGGCGTTACCGGCCTGAAGACCGGCTACACCGAAGCGGCCGGCAAGTGTCTGGTGGCAACAGCCGAGCGCGACGGCGTGCGCCTGGGTGTGGTGCTGCTGCACTCCCCTAACCCTGCCACCCAGGCACGTCAGCTACTGGATCGCGCATTCGAGCAGATCTTCCGGCAGCGGGCGCTCGCTGAGCCGCCGATACCCTCGAGCGAGTAGCTCTCTGCGGCCAGCAGGCCCGGTGGATCGACGTTCGAGCTTCTCAGAGAGTACCTTTGGGAGCCCGTAGAAATTGACTGGCCAGTCAGCCAAGGGAGAACTCGTGGATCTCGACGACACACCAGAGCAGGCCGCATACCGCGCTCAGACGCGGAGCTGGCTTGAAGCGAACAAATCACAGGCCCCCGTCCTGACCGGCGCAGGGGCGCTGCAGGACGAGGCGCAGATATTGGCCGCCCGGCGCGCCTGGCAGGGCAAGCTCGCCGAGGGCGGGCTGGCTGGGGTCACCTGGCCCAAGGAGTACGGTGGCCAGGGCCTCGGACCGATCGAGCAGGTCATCTCTAACCAGGAGATCGCCCGGGCGAAGGTGCCGAGCATCCTCGACGCGATCGGCGTCGGCATGCTCGGACCGACGATCATCGCCCACGGCTCAGAGGAGCAGAAGACTCGCTATCTCGGGGCGATGCTCCATGGCGATGAGGTCTGGTGTCAGCTCTTTTCAGAGCCCGCCGCCGGTTCGGACCTCGCGGCGGTGCAGACACGCGCGCGCCAGCAGGACGACGGCAGCTGGCGGCTGACCGGCCAGAAGGTGTGGACGACCAACGCCCAGTTCGCCTCTTATGGCCTATTGCTCGCGCGGACCGACGCTGATGTGCCCAAGCACAAGGGCCTGACGATGTTCGTCGTTCCGATGGACGCCGAGGGTGTGACCGTGCGTGGCCTGCGCCAGATCTCCGGCGAGGCCGAGTTCAATGAGGTTTTCTTCGACGAGGTCTCCCTCGAGGAGGGCGCGGTCGTAGGCGGTGTCGGCAATGGCTGGGGCACCGCGCTGACGACACTGATGTTCGAGCGTGTGACGATCGGCCTCGGCGGCGAGGGGATGGGCTACAACTCCACCCGCTTCGCGGCTGCCATCGCCCGCGATGAGCATGCCCGCCGCGACGCCGAGGTGCGTCATCAGCTCGGCGAGATCACCAGCGAGCTGATGGCGGTCAGGTTCACCGGCTACCGGACCCTGACGGCGCTCTCCAAAGGTCAGATCCCCGGTCCGGAGGCGGGCCTGGCAAAGGTCACGATCGTCAGCGGAGCGATCAAGGCAGGCGATTTGATCACCGACGTCGTCGGGCCAGACGCGCTCTCAGAGGACAGCGAGTGGGCCTACATGATCTCCTTCCTGCCCGGCCTGAAGTCGGCCGGGGGAACCGAAGAGATCCTGCGGAACACGATCGGCGAGCGCGTTCTCGGACTGCCTCCAGAGCCACGTCTGGACAAGGGCATCCCGTTCTCGGAGCTGCGCTCCAAGGAAGGAGCCGCGGCATGAATCTGGCTCTCTCTGACGAGCAGGTGTTCCTGCGCGAGGCCGCCCGCGGCGCGCTGTCCCGCTTCAAGACGATCGAGGCCGCGCGTGAGGCACTCGACAAGGACCAGAGTGCACTGCCAGACCTGTGGCCGATGGCCAAGGAGGCCGGCTGGCCGGGCCTCCTTGTCGACGAGGCCCACGGCGGTGCCGGACTGGACGCATTCGACGCGATGCTCGTGCTCGGCGAGTGCGGGCGCGTGCTCGCCGGCATCGGGCTGCTCGGTCACCTCCCCGCGACCGCGATTCTCGGCGCTGCGCCAAATGCGGCGGAGTTCATGCCCGCCCTGGCCACCGGCGAGCGTCGTGCCGCCTACCTGCCAGCGCAACCGCCTACCGATCTCGACGACCGCTGGAGCGCCGACTCGGCGAGCGGGCTCGCACGCGCTCAGTTGCCGAGCGCCGGAGCTGCGAACGACGACGGACGCGTACCGCTGAGTGGCCGCTTTGCCTTCGTACCCGACGCTCCCGCAGCCAACGTGCTCGTCGGCGTCGCGCTACTCGACGGCAAGCCGGTCGGCGTCGCGATCCTCAGCGACGCTCCGGGGGTGAAGATCGAGCCGGTGATGCGCTACGACGCGACTCGCTCGCTCGCTCACGTCACGCTCGAGGATGCTCCCGCCGTCGTACTCGACGCTCCCGAAGAGGCGCTCGCCGCTGCCTGGTATCTCGCGCAGGCGCTGATCGCCGCCGAGTCGCTCGGCAGCGTTGAGACCGCGCTTGAGGTATCTGTCGCCTACGCCAAGGAGCGCTTCACCTTCGGTCGCGCTATCGGCTCCTATCAGGCCGTCAAGCATTCGCTCACAGAGGTGCTGCGCCAGCTCGAGAACGGCCGCTCGTTGCTGTATTACGCGGGCTGGTCGCGGCAGGGTTCCCCGGGCGAGTTCCCGCTTGCCGCCAGCGCCGCCCGATCGGTCGCCGGGCGTGCGCTCGATGAGGCCGCGCGCACGATGATCTCAGTGCACGGGGGAATCGGGGCTACCTGGGAGCACGACGCGCCGCTGTACTTCCGCCGCGCCCAGCTTTCGCGGCGGCTGCTCGGTGGGACCGCAAGCGCCACCGATCGAGTAGCCGGGGAGTTGATCGCGCAGGCCGATGCGGCATGACCGAGCCGGTCATCATCACCACCATGAACGACCTGCCCGGGTACCGGGTGGTGGAGGTCTACGGCGAGGTTTTCGGGCTGACTGTGCGGGCCCGCAACATCGGCTCTCAGATCGGCGCCGGCCTCAAGTCCTTGGTCGGCGGTGAGCTCAAGGGTATGACCAAGATGCTCGCCGAAGGTCGCCAACACGCCCAGCAGCGACTGGTCGAAGAGGCCGCCGCGAAGGGAGCCAACGCCGTGATCGCGTTTCGCTTCGACACCTCCGAGCTCGGCAGCACGTGGACGGAGATCTGCGCTTATGGGACCGCTGTGAGGGTCGAGCGCTCCTAGAGCAGGAAGCTACCGGGCTCGCTTGGGCTTGGTGACACGCGCGGCGAACGCCGTCGGCGTCTGCAGCGCCGCCAGCACCGGGGTACCGTAGGCGTCATGGACATCGTTGAGCAGCGCCACCTCGGTGGCGCAGTTGATACAAAACCCGTGCTGGGACCAGCCGATGGCACGGGCGAGCACCTCATCGGCGTAGGTCACTCCGGTCGCGTCGTGGCCGTAGTAGTCATAGGCGGCGTCCCAGGCAGAGCCATCCAGCGAGTATCCCGCGCCGTCCGCTGAGAGCAGGCGGGCCGCCCCCATGATCGAGTCGAAGTCGTCGTAGATCGAGGGATGCTTGGCGGTCATGTGGTCATAAGCGGCCGGGCGCTTGCCATAGGTATAGGAATTGGAGACCAGATCCCATGTGGATGGGATGCCCGCCCCCCCGTTGGTGACGTTGAACTGCATCGGCCCTCCGCAGCAGCCGGCGAAGTTCAGGCCGTGGTAGGTCGATGCGGCGGTCGAGAAAGCCGACTCCTGCATGTGGATGGATGCGAGCAGCAGCCAGTTCACACCGAAGGTGCTCTGAGCGGTGGCGTAGACCGGGTAGAAACCTGATATCCACGCCTTCGAGATGTGAACGTGGGGCTGATCGGAGAACAGCTTCAGATCGCGGTGCTGCTGTAGAGCCGTGGGCGTCGCCACGATCTGCTTGCTGTGATCGGTGCTGGGCGTTGACTCGTGCAGACGTTCAAACGCCGCCCGCTCGGCAGGATCGGCGAGTGGGGTGGGGGCGACGACGACCACAGGCGCCGGGACGAGCGTCGAGGGTGCGGGCGAGGAGGACCCGACCAGACCGGTGAGCACGGCGACCAGCACCGCCACCCCAAAGGTGAACAGGCCGCCGGCCAGCATCCACGCACGCAATTCAGACGGGGATTGCGGCGCGCCTTGCGGATCGTGCTCGCCAGGCGAGCTTGTTCTGTTTGGAATCGGGGAAATCATCGGTGTTGTGTGGCTGACAGCAAAGACACTGCCGGTTGTGTTTTTATCGGCAGACAGGCTCCCGCTGGTCAGTGATGCAAGCTAGTGGGTGTGTGCACCCCACCGAACAAAAGCGGCCAAACCCAAACCCAGGCTAAATTAGCGCACGCCGGGGAGACCCCGATGGCCCTCCGGGGAGCGCGACAAAACGGACGTCGACGGGTTTCCACGCCCGAGATGCCGAATGTCGCTATCAGCCGGATGCTGACTGTGCTGCTCGCGTGCATCCTCCTGGGCGCTGGCGCGGGGGATTCCGCCGCTGCCCAGCGTGCGCCGCTCAGCGCAACCCAGCGTCAATATCTCTCACTGGCAAAGAGCGGCCTCGAAACCGCTGAGAGCCGCTGGCGCGATCATCGAATGGGCTGGTATGACGCGCTGCTATCCGACCACGAGCGCTATCCGCTTGCGACGATCTGGGACATCGTGCCGCTGTTTCAGGCGCTGGACGCAATCGCAATCGCTGAGCCGAGCTCCGCTAACCGCCGTGCAGTCGAGCGCTTTGCTCGCGGCGCCGAGCGCTATTTGAATAGAGGTCTTCGTCCCGTGCCTGGCTACTCCCCTTATCCGGGGGATCGCGAAGCCGCCGCCGAGACCTGGTTCGACGACAACGGCTGGTGGGGTTTGGCCTTCGTAAACGCCTACAGCGCGACCGGGGCGCGACGCTATCTCGCGGACGCCGAACGAGCGCTGCATTACATAGCTACCGCCGGCTGGGATGCGGACGGCGGTGGCATCTGGTGGAACACCGCCCACCCGTACAAGTCCGGTCCCGCGCTCGCTTCCGACACGCTGCTGGCGACACTGCTCTACAAGTACACGCACTCGAAATACGATCTGGCCCAGGCCCACAAGTTCTTGACCTGGGCCAACAGCGCCGGCTTCCTATCCGGCGACGGGCTGTATGAGGGCAGCAGCATCCAGCCGACACCAGCCGACTATGTCCAGTCGCCGCTGATCTACGCCCAGGCGACCCTCTGCCGGCTGACCGGGACTCCCTCCGAATGCGGCCTGGCCGAGCAACTGAAGAGAACCGCGCTCAAGCGCTTCGGAGGGACACTGGACTTCTCGCCCCAGTACGACGCGATCTACCTGCAGTGGATGCTCGCCCTGTACGGACTCGACCAAGACCCACGGTTGTATGAACTCGCAGCTCGCAACGCTCGAGACGCCAGCGCACAGGCCCTCAACGCCCAGGGCCTGTATTTGCTCTCGTGGAACGGAGAAACGCTCCCCGCGGTCGACGCTCAGCCGGGCATGCTGCGTACCCAGGCCGCCACCACCAGCCTGTTTGCCTGGCTCGCTGTCTACTCCCCGCCGCCTTCACCGTAATGAGATAGGGCCCCTCGCCCAGGAGCGAGCCCACACACTCACATGCCCATCGCCCGCCGCGCGAAGCGGTCAAAGCCACGGTCTGTCAGCAGGCGCTTGAGGAGCAGCATCGCGCGGCCATCGGCGCCAATCATGTAACGGCCCTTCATGTGCCTGACCGTGAGCGCTCGCACAATCACCTCAGCGACCTTCTCCGGAGCAGCACCGCGTCTGGCGCTGCTCTTGACCACCCTCTGCATCAACTCCGGAACACGCCCATAGTAGGCCTGAAGCTCAGGCGGTACCACGAGCTGCTCGTATTCGGCGTGAGACTTGTCCCAGATCGGTGTGGACACCGCAGCCGGCTCGATCAGAGCGACCTGGATGCCAGAGCTGCGCAGCTCCACGCGGAGCGCGTCGCCGAAGGACTCGAGCGCGTGCTTGGACCCCGAGTAGGGGGCGGTGAACGGCATCGTCACGCGCCCGCCGATCGACGAGACGAACAAGATCCGCCCGCGCTTGCGGCGCAATGCCGGCAGCATCGCCTTGGTAACAGCGACCTGCGCGAAAGCGTTGACCTCGAAGATCGTGCGCACGTCGTCGAGGGAGACGATCTCGAGCGGCCCCGTGAAGCTGATGCCGGCATTGTTGACGAGCGCATCCAGGCCGCCGGCCTGCCGCTCGACGCGTACGCGCGCCTGCTCTATGTGAGTCGTGTCGGTAACGTCGAGCGTCAGCGCAGTGACGCTCCCGCTTGGCGCCTCGCTCGCGAGCCGCTGTCCGTCCTCGGCCTTGCGCACGCCCGCAAGCACCGTCCAACCGACTGTGGCCAAACGCAGCGCGGTTGCGCGGCCGATGCCGGTGGACGCACCCGTGATCAGGACCGTCGGCATTGAGCGACCCTAACGCACAAGCGCCAAGGGAACTCTGGGATCAGGCCGGAGTGAGCAACTCGCGCTTGGCGCCCAGAGCCTTCATCAGCTCAGCAAAACTGTCCGAGAACTTTTCGACTCCCTCTCGCTCCAAGGTGTCTGTCACATCCTCGTAATCCACCCCGGCCGCTTTCAGCTGCTCGACTAGCTCTATGGCCTCCGGCAGGCCATTCTGCAGCCGTGCCTGTGGTTCACCGTGGTCCTGATAGGCCTTGATCGTCTCCTCGGGCATCGTGTTGACGGTGTCGGGTCCGATCAGCTCCTCGACGTAGAGGGTGTCCTTGTAGTCGGGGTTCTTCGTCGAGGTGGAAGCCCACAGGACCCGCTGGGGCGTCGCGCCCTTGCCGGCCAGGTATTCCCAGCGCTCGCCGGAGAACACCTCGAGGTAGTGGGCGTAGGCGAGCTTGGCGTTGGCGATCGCGAGCTTGCCCTTGAGCTGATCGGCGCCGCCGATCTCATCGAGGCGCCGGTCGGCCTCGGTGTCGATCCGCGAAACGAAGAAGCTCGCGACCGACGCGACCTTCGTCGGGTCGCCGCCCGCCGCGATTAGCCGCTCGAGGCCCCGCATGTAGGACTCGGCGACCTCGGCGTAGCGCCGCAGTGAGAAGATCAGGGTCACGTTGATCGAGTGGCCCTTGGCGATCACGTCCTCGATCGCGGCCAGCCCCGGCTTGGTGGCGGGGATCTTGACCATCAGGTTCGGACGGTCAACCTCCTTGTGCAGGCGGATCGCCTCGCGGAAGGTCTCGAGCGTGTCGTATGCCAGGCGCGGGTCGACCTCGAGCGAGACGTAGCCGTCGTGGCCCGAGCCGCCGTCCCAGACGGGGCGGAAGACGTCGCAGGCCTCTTCGATGTCCTTCTGGGCCAGTGCCCAGAACGTCGCCTCGGTGTCGGCGCCGCCCTCGGCCAGTTTGTTGATCTGCTCGTCGTAGGCGTCGCCCGAGCCCATCGCCTTTTCGAAGATCGTCGGGTTCGACGTGGCACCGACGACGGAGTAGTCGTCGATCAACTCCTGGAGGTGTCCCCCACGGATCGATTCGCGCGATAGGAAGTCAACCCAGACGCTCTGCCCGAGGGCCGAAAGGCGCTGGAGGGGCGTGTGTGCGTCTGACATGTCGTCTCCTTAGATTTTCGAGTCGAGCAGCGCCCGCGCTCGCGCGGCGATGCCCTCAGCGGTGAAGCCAAGCTTCTCAAGCACAGTAGTACCCGGAGCGGAAGCGCCAAACCGGTCCAGGCCGAGGACGTCCCCGTCGGTGCCGACCCACTTCCACCAGCCGATCGTCGCGCCCGGCTCGACCGCCAGGCGAGCTGTCACCGAGCGCGGCAGCACCTGCTCGCGGTAGGCGTCGTCCTGCGCCTCGAACAGCTCGGTACAGGGCATCGATACGACGCGCACGGAGGTGCCCTGCTCCGCCAGCGACCTGGCGGCCGCGAAAGTCTGGGGCAGCTCGGCTCCCGTCGCGATCATGATCAGCTGCGGCTCCCCGGCAGCCGAGTCCCACAGCACGTAGCCGCCGCGCTCGAGCATCGATGCTGGTGCTACCTCGGAGCGGTCGAGCGCCTCGACGCCCTGGCGCGAGAGCAGCAGCGCGACTGGACCGTCCGTTCGTTCCAGCGCCACACGCCAGGCCTCGGCTGTCTCGTTGGGGTCGCCCGGGCGCATCACCCAGAGGTTGGGGATCGCCCGCAGCGAGGCGTAGTGCTCGATCGGCTGATGGGTCGGGCCGTCCTCGCCGACGCCGATCGAGTCGTGCGTCCAGACCCACAACACGGGTAGGCCCATCAGGGCCGACAGGCGAACGGATCCGCGCATGTAGTCGGAGAAGACCAGGAAGGTCGAGCCATAGGGCTTGACGATGCCGCCGTGGGCAGCGGCGCCGTTGACGATCGCACCCATCGCGTGCTCGCGAATCCCGAACGGGATGTTGCGCCCGGCGTGGACGGCCGAGAACTGTCCGGCACCCTCGTACTCGGTCATGGTCGAGGCGACCAGGTCGGCCGCGCCGCCGATCATCGTCGGGCCGAACTCAGCGATCGCGGCCATCACCTTCTGCCCGGCGGAGCGGGTCGCGACCGATGCGCCTGCCTCCCATTTCGGCAGCGCCTCGCGCCAGCCCTCGCGGATCTCCCCGCGCCACGCTCTGTCCCAGTCCTCGGCCATCTCGGGGAAGGCCTCGCGCCATGCGTCGAAGCGGCCCTGCCACTCCTGCTGGTGCGCGGCGCCGGACTCCTTCAGCGACATGTGCTCGTAGACCGAGTCGTCGACCCAGAACTTCTTGTCGGGGTCGAAGCCCATCACTTCCTTCGTCGCGCGCACCTCGTCTTCGCCGAGGGCCGAGCCGTGCGACTTGGCCGTGTCGACCGCGTTGGGCGCCGGGAAGGCGATGTGCGAACGGATCGAGATGAACGAGGGCCGCTCGGTTTCATCGCGCGCCGCCGCGATCGCCGCCTCGAGCGCGACGACGTCCTCCGAGTCCTCGACCCGCTGCACGTGCCATCCGTCGGCCTCCATGCGCGCCGAGTGGTTCTCGCCGTCGAAGGAGATCGAAGTGCTGCCGTCGATCGTGATGCGGTTGTCGTCGTAGCAGACGACCAGCTTGCCGAGGCCGAAGTTGCCGGCGATCGAGGAGGCTTCCTGGCTGATCCCCTCCATCATGTCCCCGTCGGAGCAGATCGTATAGATGTGGTGGTCGACGACCTCCATGCCGGGCCGGCTGAAGCGGTCAGAGAGGAACCGCTCCGCCATCGCCATGCCGACGGCGTTCGCCACGCCCTGGCCCAGCGGCCCGGTCGTGATCTCGATCCCGGGCGTATGGCCGCGCTCGGGGTGCCCGGGGGTCAGCGAGCCCCACTGGCGGAACTGTTCGAGATCCGATAGCGCGATCGAGTAGCCGGTCAGGTGAAGCAGCGAGTACTGCAGCACGCAGGCGTGCCCCGAGCTCAGCACGAAACGGTCGCGGTCGGGCCAACCCGTGTCCTCGGGGTTGGACCGCAGGAAGCGCTTGAAGATCGTGTAGGCCAGCGGTGCGAGCGCCATCGCCGTCCCGGGGTGTCCGGCGTTGGCCTTCTGGACGGCGTCCATGCAGAGCCCGCGGATCGTGTCGATCGACAGCGCCGTGATGTCATCTCGTTGCATCCCCGACCCCTGATCGCTCAAGTGCGCCTCGCCCGAGGAGTGCCCTGGACTCCAGCGCGCCGAGCCGCGTTCGAGTCGGTGGTTGGGAGCCCTAGAGAGCAGGTCCGTGTGCGGACCTCGAGCAATCGAGACACACTGCGATCCTAGCGTGAGCGACCGAAGTGTCGATGGCATATTCCAAGCCGATCCAGCAAATCACCCAAAATCCCACCCGCGCGGCAGATCTCTGTCGTAGGCAGCCCGTGCGCAGCCTCGCTACTAACCGCCGCAACCGCGCGCATCGACCTGGTTCATTTACGCACATACGTCTCGGGCGGGAGCTGCGCTCCCTTTACCACGAGCACTTCGATGAACGACGAAGGGAGCGTCAGCTGCTCTCGACCTGCTCCTTCTTTTTGACCTTCGGCGCGGTGCGAGCGATCACGCACGCGATTCGCGCCGAACGGGGGCCGTTCAGGAACCTCACCCTGGGGGCAGACACATTCACCACATGACGTTCGGAATAACGGGTCTCTTGGCGGTCGGCTATCTGTGGCTGCTCGAGATCGGAACCCACGAACATCGTCGCGCGTCACGTCTGACCTCCTGTGTCTACGGAAGCGGGGCGGCGCTCGCCCTGGACGAGTTCGCCTTGTGGCTAAACCTCAAGGACGACTATTGGACCAAGCAAGGGCGCGCGAGCATCGACGCGATCGCCCTCTTCGGTGCGCTACTCACCATCAGCGTGCTTGGTAAGGGCTTCTTTGAGGACCTATACGACGACATCGCCAAACCCCGCCGGACGGCTCTCACACGGGCGCTCAGATTTGCGCGCCACCACCCCA
>DATBPE010000050.1:0-6019 GCA_036561505.1 Solirubrobacteraceae bacterium | reverse complement strand
CGGCAGGACTCGATTCAGACATCGACCAGCCCTCCCAGGCCGGCGCCATCGCCGCGATCATCGACGGGGCGGGACACAACAGCCTTCACATACGTAGATCCTTCGTGCAGGACCGGGATCTGGATGACCAACCCCGCCCGGGACGGCTGGCGGCACTGATCGGCGCCGGGCGCAACTCCACGTTTGACCAGTACCTGCTCCTACTCGCGTGGGCTCAGCGCGGTCAGGCGAGTCTGTGCCTGGATTGGCGCATATGGGCGCGCCTGCTCGGGCTGCCTTTGAACGACGCCGCGCGCCGTACTATCGGGCGCAACTGGAAGATCCTCTCCGATCTGAACCTGGTTGCGGTGAGCCGCCGGGGTCGCCAGACGAGCGCCACAGCGCAGTGCGAAGACGGCTCGGGAAAGCCGTACGAGCGCCCCGATCTCGACGGAGCCCGGTGCCTGGAGCTCGACCACCGCTACTGGAATGAGGACTACCACAAGCGATTGACGGTCCCCGGGAAGGCGGTGATGCTGATCGCCCTCACCCTGGGAGACTGGTTTGCGCTTCCCACCCGCCGCGGACCGCAGTGGTATGGCATCAGCCGCTCCACGCTCGAGCGAGGCTTCAAGAACGCCTACGAGTGCGCTGTGCTGGGAACACGCTTCTCGCTCAAGCAGGCGCCCTTGGCCCCCAAGGGCTACACCAAGCAGAACCACTACATCCTGCTGGCGCCCTTTGGCCCCCGCGGCATCGTGGCGAGCACCGCTCCTCCGCACTTTCACACCAACTGGCCTACACCCAAGCGGGTCTCCAAAAAAAGACGCAAACGGCGGGGCAAAGCCAAGCTCCCGGGCCAATCCTCAGAGCACCAGCCGGCAATCGAGTTTCACGTCGATTTGCTCGGTGGGTGAGTCAGAGCAGATCGTCACCTGCCGGCAGAAGCGAGATCTGGCACAAGCATTCCCGCTGCTGTCTGACGGATCGGTCGTGCGCGTCACGGTGTCCTTCCGTCTGAAGGAGACCCATGTAGCCGCCAACGCCTTGCCGAGGAGCGGGTCAAGGCGTAGTGCGGTGGCCCAGGGTGTCCTCGCCCTGCTTTGCTGTTATGCCTGCATCCTTTTCCAGAGAAGATTGCAGCTCGGCTAGTCGGCTTCTGATCGACGGGTGGAGTCCTACATGCTTGGCCACCCGGATGGACCTCTAACCTTATCCTCGTATACCACACGTATACGAGCCGTGACAGATATGACTCTACTAGGCTGAGACTTTGGAGGTCTTGGAATGAGCGAGTCGGAGTTCGACCCAAAGAAGTTCAACGAGCTAATCGTCTATATCGCCACGCGGCTCGGGCCGGAGGCCGCACTCGGCCGAGTCAAGCTCGCAAAGCTGCTCATGTGGAGCGATTTCGGTGCCTTCGGACGGTTCGGTAAGTCCATCACTGGTGCCACGTATGAAAAGTGGGAGCACGGTCATCTACCCCGTGAGCTCTTGCTGGCCGAACGTGACCTACTCGCCAGCGGCGACATTGCTACCGAGACCATCGACTACTACGGCAAGCAGCTCAAGCAAATAACGGCCGAGCGGGACCCAGATCTCAGTGAGTTCAGCGAAGAGGAGCTAGCGATTATCGAGGGCGCGATCCGCCGGTACGGGCATGAGAGTGCCACCTACCTCAGCGAACTAGCGCACCACGAAGTTGGATGGCGACTCGCGCAGATGAAGGAGGTCATCCCGTACACCACGGTCTTTCTCGGCTCGGGAGGTGTCTCGGAGATCGATATACGTCGTGGAGAGGAGCTAGCTTCCCTGCATGGCTGGACTTAGCGGCGAGCTTCGTTGCGAAGGATTCATCGAGTCGGATACGTTTGAGCAGTCCAAGGACGAACTCAAGCGAAGCACGGGGCTCACCGACCGTCAGATCGACGACCGCCTAGAGGGTCTCGTGTGGGCGCTCCTGAGAGAACCCTCGGCAGTGTCAGAGCGAGTGGGTAGCCGCAATCTCTAGGTAGCCGTAACTGCGATTGGGGTACCACTCTTGCGCGTTTATATTCGTCCGCGTGCAGGTACAGCGGGCGAATGCGAATGGGTATGGATCGAAGAGCGCACTTAGGTTCAGCTGGTAGTGCACGCAAGGTATAGCTATCCAGTTCAGCGGCTTGACAGTGGATCGCCCCCCATCAGACCAGACCATGAACGTCCCGTCGTCCTTGATCATTAACCAGACCGATGCCCTCCGGCAGCAACGTCTAAAGACGACCCGAATAACGAATCTCACAGTGAGCAATTAATCAAGCACACGGGCGAGAAAACTAACGATTCCGCCGGACTCCAGGCGCGAGCACTCCGATGACCCACGCGGTTTGCCGAGCGTCCTTGGAGGCAGTCACGGATACGCCGAATCCACAGCCCACCGAATGCTCGATCAGCCTGACTACCGACATCGCGAGTTCCGTCGAGCTAGAACTCACCAAGGAGGTTGAATTGGGCGCTCATCAGCTCGGTCGGGTCGGGGCGATCTCCAAGCTCGAGGACGCTTTCATCGGAGGTACTCCCTGATCTTCCTGCTGGTGGTTGGGTGCCGAACCCAGCTAGTACCGCCTCCAGGACTGGGGTGCGTGCGATACCTGCTTGGCGCGGATGAGTAGGTGCCACAGCGGCTCAAACTTCTTCCACGAGGTCGCGTATGTGGCGTGGCGGATCTTCCCGGGAACTGTCGTTTTTGCCGAAGCGGAGCGGAAGATCGAGCCCCAGCGGTAGAAGTCCCGGTAGGCGCGCCAGTACCCGGACTCGAGCTCCTCGGCGGTCAGCCGCGCGGGGCGGTATACGACATGGCGGGTGTCGTAGAGGTCCCAGTCGGAGTGCAGCAGCCGGCGCTGGCTGGCCATACGTTCATAGAGAGCGGTCGAGGGGTATGGCGTCAGGATGTGAAAGGTCGCCGTCTCGATCCCCTGCCCTATCGCCCACTCGACCGTGCGATCGAACACGGTGGGGTCGTCCTCGTCCATGCCGAAGACGAAGCTTCCGTTGACCATAACCCCGAGGTCGTGAAGGCGGCGCACAACCGCGCCGTAGTCACGGCGGAGGTTCTGATGCTTACCCTGCGCCCTGAGACTCGCTTCGTTGGTTGTCTCGAACCCAACGAACAGGCTCCTGAGCCCCGCATCGACGGCCTTCTCGAGAAGCCCCGGACGCATGATCGAGTTGACGGTTCCAGCCGCCTGCCACAACTTGCCCATCCCGCGCATACCGGCAAACAACCCTGACGCGAACCTTGGCTGCCCGAAAAGATGATCATCGAGGAAGTAGAGGTGGCGGCCCGGGAGTCTGTCGATCTCAGCCAGAGCCGCGTCTACCGTCTGCGTGTAGAACGAACGACCACCCTGGAAGAAGGCCTCCTTGTAGCAGAAGTCGCAGCGATGCGGACAACCACGCGACACGACAATCGAGTTAGGCACGAGATACAAATGGCGCTTGATCAAGTCGCGGCGGATCGGCGGCAGCGACTCCAACGTACGGATCGTTGAGTCGTACCTCCGGGCTGGGTGCCCGGCCGCGAAGTCCGCCAGGAAACGCGGCCAAGTGTCCTCCCCGGGGCCCGTGAAAACCGCATCCGCATGAGCCGCTGCCTCGTCGGGAAGTGAGGTCGCGTGCAGACCGCCGATCGCTACGAAAGCACCGTTACGGCGGTAGTGATCGGCTATCTCATAGCTGCGGCGTGCCGAAGTGATGTAGGCCTGGATCACAACCAGGTCCGGCTCGTCGTTGAGATCCAGTGCTTCGACGTGCTCGTCCTGCAGCACAACCTCATCATCCAGACTCAAGTATGCCGCGAGTGTCGCGAGACCCAGCGGCGGGAACAGCGAGTACTTGACCGGGCGAAACAACGGGCTGGTCGCCTCGGTCAACGCAGGCAAAATCATCTTCACGCGCATAGAAAAATGTCGGCAGAGCCCACACCCAGGTTGAATACCAAAGCTACACAGTCCCACGCGTGGCGTGAGAATCATCCGGTATTGCTCGAGCATAGTGCCCGCTCGCCACCATCCTCCTCCGAACAGCAACCCCGCCAACACCGTGCGGGCGACGATCGGCGACGGTCCATTGAAGCAATTGCGCGAACCTCGTCGGTGGGTCGACCTCGACTGAACTCAAGGGGTCGGGGGAGGGACTATGTGCTGCTGTTCGGCGGTCGATGACCCCACGTGGGTCAGAGCACTCAAACGCGGGCTGCCCCGCCTCGGCGAGCCTCAGCTGTTCTGGAACTCGCGCTCGTCGTTTATGTCGATCAGCGCTTCCAGCGCCACGTGGGCGTGCGCGATGCTCTCTGCGCCGACACGCGAGCGCAACCGCTCATCGACGCCTTCCACAGCCGCCCTGCCCTCCAGCGCGGCCAGGCGCCCACGCTCGGTCAGCATGACGGTCATGCGGCGGCGATCCTCCGAGCGGCTGGACAGGCCCGCAAGACATAGACAAGCCCATAGACTGTCAATAGTCTGACTACCTCGATGGTCGCTCTCTAGGACGCCTCGGAGTATGCGCGCGCGCCACCGTCCGTCTGAGTCTCGCTCTGGTGTGCCGTTGGCATCTGCGCCGGCGCTGCCACCACGATCGCGGCGACGGCAATAGCGCAGCCGACCAGCGCGGCGCCGATCCCAAACGCCAGGTGATAGCCACTGGTGAGCGCCGCCGCGCTCGAGTGTCCGCTGGCGATCAGCTTGGAGCTGTGCGACGCCGACAGAGTTGCCAGCACCGCCAACCCCAGCGCACCGCCAACTTGCGCGGTCGTGTTCACCAGACCCGACGCGAGTCCCGCATCGCTCGGTGTGGCACCGGACATCGCCAGTCCCATGAGCGCCGGGAAGCAGACACCCGCGCCGGTGCCGAACACCACCATCACCGGGAAGATGTCGGTGATGTAGGAGCCGTGAACAGGGGCACGCATGAACCACAGCAATCCCACCGCGATCAGCCCCAGGCCGGGGAACATCAGATTGCGCGCGCCAAAGCGCATCGCCAGCGGCTGGGAGTAGCGGACCGACAGGGTGCCCATGATCAGCGTCACCGGCAGGAAGGCAAGGCCGATCTCCAGAGCGTCGTAGTGCAGGATCCGCTGCATGTAGAGCGCCCCGAGGAAGAACATGCCGAACATCCCCGCGACGGAAAACACCTGGATCAGGTTGGCGCCGGTGACGTTGCGCGAGCGAAAGATTCGCAGCGGCATCAGTGGCTTGGAGGCGGTGGACTCGCGGACGATGAAGATCGCCAGCAGCAACAGCGACAGCGCGCCCAACTCGAGCGTGCGCGCGGCTCCCCAGCCGTGCTCGGCGGCCGGCTTGACGATCGTGTAGACGCCGAGCATCAGCGCGGCCGTGATCAGCACCGCCCCGGGGATATCAGCGCCTTCGCTGATGCCGATGCCACGGTCGCGAGGGAGCAGTCGCACAATCGCGAGGGCAGTGGCGATCCCGACGGGAACGTTGATGAAGAAAATCCAATGCCAGTTGATCGCCTGGGTGATCACGCCGCCGGCCAGCAGGCCGACCGCGCCGCCGGCGGAGGCCACGAACGCGTAGACGCCGATCGCCTTGGCCTGCTCGTGGGGCTCGGGGAACATCGTGACGATCATCCCCAGGATCACCGCCGAGGTCATCGCCCCGCCGAACCCCTGCAAAAAGCGGGCACCGACGAGAACCTCCTGGGACTGGGCCAGCCCGCACAGCATCGAGGCTGTGGTGAAGATGCCCAATCCGGCCAGCAGAACGCTGCGGCGACCGACCAGATCGCCGAACCGCCCGGCCAGCAGCAGCAGTCCACCGAAGGCGATCAGGTAGGCGTTGACCACCCACGCCAGGCTCGATGTGGAGAAACCGAGGTCTGTCTGGATCGACGGTAGCGCGACGTTCACCACGGTCACATCCAGCACGATCATCAGCACCCCGGCGCACAGGACATACAGGGCGATCCAGCGGCTGCGGTCGGTTTCTGCGTCAGTCATCGGTCTCGGGCTCCTTTCTGGCGGACTAGAAGTAAAGAC
>DATBPE010000049.1:0-27372 GCA_036561505.1 Solirubrobacteraceae bacterium | reverse complement strand
GGGCGCCCTGGCTGCGCATCTGCTGTGGCGTCACCCGCGCTTTGAGCTACTCGCCGTGACGGGCCGCTCGGAGGTCGGCAAGCGTCTCCAGGAGCTCTATCCACGCTACCGGGTGCCACTGGAGATCGGAGAGCTCGACCTGGACGGTGTGCAGGGTATCGACGCGGCGATCGTCGCCTACCCGCACGCGGCCGCGGCGCCGACCGTGGGCGCCCTGCTGGAGAGGGGTGTGCGCGTCGTCGATCTGAGCGCCGACTTCCGCCTGCGGTCGCTTGCGACCTACGAGCAGTGGTACGGGCCTCACCCGCGGCCCGAGCTGCTCGCCCGCGCCGTCTACGGACTCACCGAGCTTCACCGCGATCAGATCGCGGGAGCGGCAATCGTGGCCAACCCGGGCTGCTACCCGACCGCGACTGTGCTCGGCCTCGCGCCGTTGGCTCGAGCGGGGCTGATCGCCGACGCTGTCGTCGACGCCAAGCAGGGCATCTCGGGCGCCGGGCGGGCCTTCGACGACACCACACATCTATCGATGGCGGGCGAGAACATCCTTCCCTACAAGGTCGCCTGCCACCGTCACACACCCGAGATCGAGGAGCAGCTGATCGCGCTGGATCCCGCCCACCGGGAGCTGAGGATCCAGTTTCAAGCATCGCTTGTGCCGCTCGACCAAGGCGAGATGGCAAGCTGCTACGTGACACCAACACGTGCGGTCGACGAGACCGAGATCCGGAAGCTGTTCCAGGACGCCTATGAGCAGGAGCCGTTCGTGGAGCTCGCAGCGGAGGTGCCGGGCACCCGCGAGGTACTAGGCACAAACTTCTGTCGCCTCTTCGCCACCGTCGACGGCCACACAGGCAAGGTGCTTGTCTTCTCCTCGATCGACAACCTGTGGAAGGGAACCTCCTCCCAGGCGGTGCAGAACCTCAACCTCATGTTCGGCTTCCACGAAACGGAAGGACTGTTGTGAGCGACAAGCCGGCCACACCGCAGCCAGGACCGACCGGGGAGTCGGTGCACAGCGATTTGGGCGCGCCAACTGCGCCCCAGCAGTTCTTTCGCTCGCGCTGGGTGCCCACGCCGCCGCACGTGCGCGATCTCGGCCCCGCGGCGGGTCTGCCGGCAGGATTCCGCGCCGGCGCCGTCGCCTGCGGGATCAAGCCGAGCGGCAACCCAGACCTGGGGATCTTGCTATGCGACGCCGAGCGGCCTGTCAGCGCGGCCCGGTTCACGAGCACAGCGACCCCAGCCGCCCCGGTGCTGGTCAGCCAGCAGCGCTGCGATCTGAACAGCCTCAGCGCGGTGCTCGTGAACTCCGGCTGTGCCAACGCGGCCACCGGACGCCCGGGCGAGGAAGCAGCGAGCAAGACCCAGGGGGCTGTGGCGATGGCCCTCGGTGTGCGCGAGGCGCAAGTGGCGCTCGCTTCGACCGGCGGTATCAGCCAAGATCTCCCGGTCGAAAAGGTGATGAAGGGGATCCACGCCCTCAGCGGATCGTTGCGCAGAGACGGCGATGGAGAGTTCCAACGGGCGATCCAAACAACCGACGCCTTCGAAAAGCGCGCGTGCCTGGAGGTGACCCTTTCCGCGGGCACCGTGAAGCTGAACGCGCAATGCAAGGGCGCCGGAATGATCTCGCCGAACTTCGCGACGATGCTCTGTTTCGTGCAGACCGACGCGGCAATCGAGGTCGAAACGGCCGAGCTGCTGCTCGGCGTCTGCGTCAAGCGCTCCTTCGACCGCTGCTCGGTAGACGGGCAGCTCTCCACCAACGATACGGCGATCCTGATGTGTTCCGGTCAGAGCGGGGTAAAGATCGAGCCCGAAAGCGAGGATGAGCTGCGTTTCGGGGAGGCGCTCGACGCGCTCTTGCGCCAGCTGGCGATCTTGATGGTCGCCGACGGCGAGGGCGCTAAGCGCATCGCTCGCGTAGTCGCCACCGGCGGCGATATGCCCTCGGTAGCGACGGCCGCGCGTGCTGTGGCCAACTCACCGCTGGTGAAGGCCGCATTGCACGGCGGCGACCCGAACTGGGGCCGTATCGTGCAGGCCGTCGGCGGCGCGCTCCCCGGGCAGTCACCGCTGGCGCTGGACATCTTCATCGAGGACACCCAGGTGTGTTCCGCGGGCACCGCAATAGCCCACGAGCAGGCAGTGCTCGCCAAGGCCGTCTCGCGCCCGGAGGTCGAGTACCTCATAAAGCTCCCGGGAGAAGGAGCCGAGACAGAGGTGTTCTTCTCTGACCTCTCACACGAGTACGTGAGCATCAACGCGGACTACACGACATGAACAACCGGACCGACCGGAGGATCTGATGCGCGATGTCGCCACGCTGCTCGAGGCGCTGCCCTACATCCGTGAGTTTCACGGCAGAACTGTGGTGATCAAGTACGGCGGCGCCGCGATGGAGGACACCCAGCTGCGGGAGGAGTTCGCGCGCGACGTCGTGCTTTTGAAGTACGTGGGCCTGAACCCGGTGGTCGTACACGGCGGCGGACCGGAGATCACCTCCTACATGCATCGGCTGGGCCTGCCGGTGAAGTTCGTCGACGGTCTACGGGTGTCCGATCCAGAAACCGTCGAGGTCGCCAAGATGGTGCTCGTCGGCAAGGTCAACAAGGAGATCGTGATCCGCCTGAACCGCCACGGCCAGCCGGCCGTGGGCCTATGCGGCGACGACGGATCGCTGCTGCGAGTGGCGCGGCGAGCCTCCGCCACAGGCGAGGACATCGGCTTCGTAGGCAGAATCGAGCGCGTCAACGTCGACGTCCTGCGCCACGTCGCAAGCGACTACATCCCGGTGATCGCCTCGGTTGGCGCCGACCGTGAGGGAAACTCATACAACGTCAACGCGGACGAGGTCGCTGGTGCGGTGGCACGCGCCCTGGGCGCCTACAAGGTGATTTTCCTGACCGATGTCGCGGGATGGCTAGAGAATCCAGACGATCCGGGAAGCCTGATCGGACAGGTCAGCTCCGAGCGCGTCAGGGAGGCACTTTCGGGCCTTCAGGGCGGCATGAGCCCAAAGCTCCAGGCGTGCTTGGAGGCGCTCGACGGTGGGGTCAGCTCGGCGCACATCATCGATGGACGGATAGCCCATTCGCTGCTGCTGGAGCTGTTCACCGACGCCGGCATCGGCACCAAGATCGAGGCCGCCTCGTGAAGCTCGCTGAGCTGCGGGAGCTGGAGTCCGCGAATGTCATTGGCTCCTACGCGCGGCTGCCCGTGCAGTTCGTGAAGGGGTTGGGCACGCGCCTGTGGGATGAGGCCGGCAACGAATACCTCGATTTTCTGTGCGGGATCGGGGTGACAAGCCTCGGGCACTGCCATCCGAAGATCGTTCAGGCGGTACGCGAGCAGGCCGGAGAGCTGATGCACACCTCCAACCTGTTCTACACCGAGCCGCAGGTTCGCCTGGCCAAGCGTCTGGCGGAGTCAAGCCTGCACGGCAAGGTCTATTTCTGTAACTCCGGCGCGGAGGCCAACGAGGCGGCGATCAAGTTGGCGCGCAAGGCGCGCCCGGCAGGTGACGTTGTGGTCGTGCTGGGGGCGTTTCACGGCCGCACCTACGGGGCTCTATCGGCCACACCACAAGAGGCAAAGCAGGCGCCGTTCGCACCGCTGGTCCCCGGCTTCCGGGCCGTGGCCGCGCAGCCCGATGCGCTTGCTGGCGCGGTCGATGAGAACACCGCCGCGGTGATACTCGAGCCGATCCAGGGCGAGACCGGCGTGCATGTGCTTTCAGATGAGCTACTGAAGACCGCGCACGAGGCCTGCCAGCAGCACGGCGCGGCGCTGATCTTCGACGAAATCCAATGCGGTATGGGCCGCACCGGCACGCTTTGGGCCTACGAGCAGATCGGTGTGCGCCCCGAGGCCATTACCGTCGCTAAGGCTCTAGGTGGCGGACTGCCGATCGGCGCGCTCGTGACCGGCGAGCGCCTGGCTGACGTGCTCGAGCCCGGCGACCACGGCTCGACGTTCGCCGGTGGACCGGTCGTTTGCGCTAGTGCCCTGGCTGCCCTGGAGCTAACCGATGATCCCGGGCTGCTGGCGCGCGTGGGAGAGCTCGGAGAACGGTTGGCCGCCGGCCTGCGGACACTCCCGCACGTCCGGTCGGTGCGCGGGCGTGGCCTGATGCTCGCGTGTGAGCTGGACCTCGACGTGCCCGGGCTGGTGCGTCGCGCGCTGCTCGAGCAGCGGCTCGTCCTGAACGCGACCGGGCCCAGCACCCTGCGCCTGCTACCGGCGCTGATCGTCACCGAGGAGGAGATCGATCAGGCGATCCGGCGACTGCGGCTCCTGCTGGAAGACTAAGCGGATGCGACGCGAGCTGCCCGGAGGCTTGGAACTCGACGACGACCGCGCCCGTCTGGACATCGACGCGGTGCACGCGTTCATCAGCGGCGAGTCCTACTGGGGCAAAGGGCGCTCACGAGAGCTATTGGAGCACGCGATCGAAGGCTCGACGAGGGTTCTCGGCCTCTACGACCGCCATGCGCAGGTGGGTTTCGCGCGCGTGGTCAGCGACATGGCGATCGTCGGCTACCTCGCTGACGTGTACGTGCTGAGCGCCTACCGTGGGCGCGGCCTCGGTCTCGAGCTCGTCCGCGAGATGATCACAGGCGGCTCGTGCGCCGGTGTCCGCTGGCTGCTGCATACAGCCGACGCGCAGGGACTGTACGCAAAGCTCGGCTTCACAGACACCGCCGGTCCCTACCCGCTGATGGAACGCCCCCGCGGCGCCTAGCTCTACTACCGGGCATCCGGGCGAGGACCAAATCGCGAGGCCTAGCGCGCGAGCGTCGAAGGCGTCCCCACCAGCCACGCGGGGGAGCCGACCGGTCATGACCCCGGTAGCCTTCCCAGCCGATGAGCGAGCAAGACCACACCACATTCCCGCCGCGCAGCGCAAGCTACGAGGCCGACCCCGAGCAGGTCCACCGCGTGCTGCTGCTGTACTCCGGGGGCCTCGACACGAGCGTGATGCTCAAGTGGATCCAGGACTCCTATGGGGCCGAGGTCGTCTGCCTGACCGTCAACCTCGGCCAGCCGGGCGAGGACTATGCGGTGATCGAAGGCAAGGCCCACATGCTCGGGGCGCTGGAGTGCCACGTGGTCGACGCGCGCGAGCAGTTCGCCCGCGAGTACCTGACCCCGGCGATTAGGGCCAACGCCATCTACGGCGACAGCTACCCGCTGTTCACCTCGCTTGGCCGTCCGCTGATCGCCAAGCTGGCCGTCGAGAAGGCTCGGGCCAGCGGCTGTGACACGATCGCCCATGGCTGCACGGGCAAGGGCAACGATCAGGTCCGCATAGAGGCGACGATCGCCACACTGGCACCGGAGCTGAAGGTGATCGCTCCGGTCCGCTCATGGCAGATGGGACGCGAGCAGGAGATCGTCTACGCACGGGAACATGGCATCCCCGTCAAGGGCGGCACCGAGGCGGCCCCCTACTCGATCGACGACAATCTCTGGGGGCGCTCCTCGGAGGGGCGCTGGATCGAGGACCTCGAGCACGCTCCCGATGACGACGTCTTTCAGCTCGTCACGCGGCCAGAGGAGGCACCGGACGAGCCCGAGACGGTGCAGCTGACCTTCGAGCGTGGCGTGCCCACCGCGTTGAACGGGACGGCGATGGGGCTGGTCGAGCTGATTGAAGCCACGGCGGAGATCGGCGCCCGCCACGGCGTTGGGATCATCGATCACATCGAGGATCGCATCGTCGGATTGAAGGTGCGCGACATCTACGAGGCCCCTGCGGCAGCGCTGATTCTTCCCGCCCACAAGGAGCTCGAGCGGCTGGTCTGCACAATCCATCAGAACCAGTTCAAGGGCGATCTCGACCGCCAATGGGGCTACCTGGTCTATGCCGGCCTGTGGTGGGAGCCGCTGCGGCAAGACCTCGACGCCTACATGGAGCACGTCAACGAGCGCGTCAGCGGCACGATCGGACTGAAGCTCTACAAGGGACACGCCCGCGTCATCACACGTTCCTCGCCAAACGCCGTCTATGACCAGGTGCTCGCTTCCTTCAGTGAGTCCGGAGGGCTCTTCTCCCAGACCGCCTCACCGGGGTTCATCGAGCTGTTCTCGCTGCAGTCACGGATGGCGTGGCAGCTGCGCAACAGCCAATCTCCTGACTGAGCGAGCGTCCCGGTCACTCGGGCGCTCAAGCGCCAGGTTCAGCCGCGACGAGCGATCGCGATCAGCGCCGCCAGCAAAGCAAGCACGGCAATGCTCACTCCCGCGCTCTTACGAGCGGACGGAAGCTTGCTCAGATACCTCCGACGCACATACCAACCGCCGCCATGCCACACCAGTCTGCCCAGTAGCTGATAGCCGGTTGCGCTCATCGCCCGATACTACCCCACGGGTGTGGATTCCAACATCGGTTGGCGTCCGGTCAGCTCCCTAAGCTGGGCGCATCTTTTGCTCTGGCTCGGCAATACAGATCGATGTGTCTCTCCTCCCCGCAAGCGAACCGCCGACGAGGCGGTGAGTAGAGGTGGTTGAAGAGAACGAGACACCCGACGCTTCTCTCGGCCATGGGGATGTCGAGCGTGATCTGCTGGCACAGCGGCGTGCCCGGCGCGCCGAGTCAAGCGACCCTGGCATGATCCGCCGCGCCGAGGCAGCGGAGGCGACGGTACATACTCTGGAGACCCAGGTACTCAGCCTGCAGCAGCGCCTACAGGAGGCCACCGACGAACAGCGCCGAGTCGGGGAGCAGCTGGCCGAGCGCGAACTGGAGGTTCGCCGCGTCAAGCAGCGGGAGTACGCCGAGCAGCAGTTGCGGGTCGAGGCCGAGGATCGCTGCGAGCGAGCGGTTCGGGAGAAGCGTGCCGAGATCGAGGAGCTGCACCGCCGTTTGAGCACCTCAGAACGCAGCGCACGCGAGCTAGCCGACCAGCTCGAGGAGGTGCGCAGGGAACTGGCCGAGGCGCAACATGCCGCCGTGGCCGAGCGAGTAGCGATCGGGCACGACGAGCAGCAGCTGGCCGACCGTGAAGCGGATCTGGATCGCCGTGAGCGAGCGCTCGAGCAGGCACGCGTAGAGGTCGAGCAGCGGCTCGGCGCCGCGCGCGACTTCGAGCAGCGCGCCAGAGCGATCAGGGAGCAGGCGGAGCAGCGCCGAGACATGCTGAGCACGAGGCTGACCGAGCTCGAGTCTCAGGCCGCCGAGGTCCAACTGCAGATACAGTCCGAGCGTGCCGTCCGCGAGAGCCAGGAATTGAACCTCGGCCGGACAGAGGAGGGCCGCGCTGCTCTGCAGCTGCTCGTCGATGAGCTCGAGCAAACCGCCCAGCAGCTCGGTGGGGCGATCGAGCAGGAGCGCGCGACCCTGCAGTCCCAACTGCAGCACCAGCGTGATCAGCTTCGAGCCGAGCATGTCAGCGAGCTTCAGCATCAGAGTGATCGCCTACGCGCCGAGCACTCCGCCGAGCTACACAGCCTCAGCGAGCATGCCTCCCAGCTGCAGCGTCAGCGCGAACAGCTAGACGCACAGCACACCGGCGAGCTCGCGCAGATGCGCGCGCGTGTAAGCGAACTGGAGCAGGAGCTCGAGCGAACCGCCGCCGAACTGCACAGCCGTCCGGCGCTGAGCATCGAGCCTCCCGATCAGCTGCCGGAGGAGACCGCCCCTCCGATCGACAGCACCGACGAGCAGCGCAAGCAGGAAATGACCGAGGCGCTCGCCGCCGCTGTGGAGCGTCTTCGCACCCGGGTGGCGAACACCGGCGAGCACGAGCACGATCCACAACCATCGCAGAGCTCTCTGGCGTCTCCCGAGCAACCCGAGCTCTCCACACAGCCCCAGCCCCCGGTGGCCGCGCCGCAGCCGCCACACGACCCTCCAGTCGCGCCCGACCAGGCGCCGGCCGCGGACTTTTTGACGCACGAGCCCGCGGTGCCACCGCAGCCGAGCTCAGCGGCGACTGCCCCAGAGCCCAGTGAGGGTTTCACGGCACGTGTACTGCAGGCGCCGGATCGGCGCAGATCGTGGCTTTCGCCTGCCCTGCGCTCGGTGGCGGAAAAGCGCGACGCGAAACTCGCGGGCGAGCTGATCGTCGAGCTGCTCGTCGCTCAGAGACTGGTCGTCGAGCAGCCGATCACCTACGTCGCGGAGATCGACGAGCTGGGCAGCTTCTGCGTGAAACTGGACGGCGCCCAGAGCAAGGTCGAGAAAGTCAGTTCACCAACCTCCGATGAGAAGATCGACTTTCTGCTCAAAGGTCCGGCAGCGGGATTCAGCGAGCTGGCAGGCGGCGGTACCGGATGGCGCCTACCGGGCTTGAAGGTGCGCGGCGGCAAGCGCGCAGCCAAGCAATTGCGCCTCGCGCGTCGCGCGCCTGTGACGCTCGCCGATCTGGCAGGCGCGGGCGTTCGCATCTGGCCCGGGCTGCTGCTGCTCGCGATGGCGGAGGCGATCGATCCGGCGTGGACCAAGGATCACAGATTCGTGCTCGATTTTCAGATCACCGGCGAGCAGACTGTCAGCATCTATGTCTGCGTCAGCGACGGTGAGCCGGTCAGGATCACCCGCACCTGTGAGGAGCAGCCGGGCGCAACGGTCGCAGTCAGCGAGCTTTCGCTGCTGTGCCTGCTCGCGGCCGTCCCAATTCCTCACCAGGAGCACTTGCAGACTACCGGCGAGGCCGGGCTGCTGCGGACATTCCTGGAGTGGACCGACCGCTCCCAAGGCCTGATCGCGGCCGAGTGACAAACCAACTCTCAGCGCAATATCCGGTCTTTGCGAGACCGGCGATCCCAGCTGCCATCCGGCGGCTCTACGCTCAATCTGGCAAGCCCATCGCACTAGTGCCCGGGCCGTCGGGATCATCCGGGTCGGCGCCTACCATCCAATGTCCGTGAGCAATTCCTCCTGCGCACATCTCCACGTCCACTCCGAGTACTCATTGCTCGACGGGGCGTGCAAGATCGATGCGCTCGCGGCACGCGCAGCCCAGTTTGATCAGCCCGCTCTCGCGCTCACCGACCACGGTGTAATGAATGGCGCAATCGAGCTGCACAAGGCCTGCTCCAAGCACAACATAAAGCCGATCGTCGGCTGCGAGATCTACCTCGTCGACGATCACACAGCCAGCGGTCCGGGGCGTGTCGAGCGCAACCACCTGACATTGCTGGCTGCCAGCGACGCCGGCTATCGCAACCTTGTCAAGCTCTCCTCTGCCGGCTATCTGGAAGGCCTTCAACGCGGCAAGCCAAACGTCGATTTGGAGCAGATCGCGGCGCACTCCGAAGGGGTCATCGCGCTCACCGGCTGTTTGGCTTCGCGCTTCTGTCAGCGACTGATTGAAGATCGCAGCGGCGACGCGCGCGCCCACGCGGATGACCTGCTGCGGATATTTGGTGCGGAGAACGTCTACTTCGAGGTACAGAAGAACGGCATCGCCGACCAGGAGAAGTGCAACGAGGGGATTGTGAGGATCGCCGGCGAAGTCGGCGGCAGTCTGGTTGGAACCGGAGATGTGCACTACCTGCGCCGGGAGGACTACGACCATCACACCGCGCTCTTGTGCGTGCAGACCAAGAGCACCCTCGCCGCGCCGAAGATGACCTTCGAGACCAACGAGTTCTACCTGCGCGACAGCCAGGAAATGATTTCCGCCTTCGCTGAGTGGCCTGAGGCGATCGCGAGCACCCTGGAGATAGCCGAGCGCTGCTCTGTGGAGTTCGAGCTCGGTAAACAACTGATTCCCAGCTACCCCACACCCGAGGGGGTCTCCGAGCGCGACTATCTACGTTCGCGGGTAACGGAGGGGCTCTACCTGCGCTACGGCGACCCACCGCCCGCGCCGGCGCTCACGCGCATGGAGATGGAGCTCGACGTGATCGACCGGATGGGTTTCAACGCCTACTTCTTGATCGTCTGGGATTTCGTGAAGTACGCCAAGGAGAACGGCATCGCCGTTGGACCCGGCCGCGGGTCGGCCGCGGGATCGATCGTCTCCTACTGCCTTGCGATCACCGACGTCGATCCGCTCGCCTACGGTCTGCTGTTCGAGCGCTTCCTGAACCCCGAGCGGGTATCGATGCCCGATATCGACATCGATTTCTCAGTGCGCGGACGCGAGCGGGTGATGAGGTATGTGACCGACAAGTACGGACGCGAATCGGTCGCTCAGATCGTGACCTTCGGCAAGATGTTTCCTCGCGCGGCCACACGCGACGCCGCGCGCGTACTCGGGTATGACTACGGCATAGGCGATCGTCTGGCCAAGTTGATCCCCGACCCGATAATGGGCCGGCCGCCATCGTTCGAGGACTGCCTGAAGTCCGGTCAGCCACTTCGAGGCGCCTATGACGAAGATCCCAAGGCCAAGCAGATCCTCGATGTCGCCCAGGGCCTCGAGGGAATCGTGCGCAACTCCTCGATTCACGCCGCCGCGGTCGTCATCGCGGATCGGCCACTGACCGAGATCGTGCCGCTGCAGCTGGCGGACGCCGGGACGGGCGAGAGTGGCGAGCGCATCTACCGCACCGTGACCCAGTTCTCGATGAAGCCGATCGAGGACATCGGGCTATTGAAGATGGACTTCCTGGGGCTGCGCAACCTCGACGTGATCGAGGATGCCCTGGACATCATCGAGCGCTCCACCGGCGAGCGGCCGGAGATGACGACACTTCCACTGAACGACACCCCCACGTTCGAAATGCTCGCTCGGGGTGACTCGACCGGTGTCTTCCAGTTCGAGTCCGAGGGCATGCGCGAGGCGCTCAAGAAGGTGCGCCCCGACGAATTCAACGACCTCATTGCCCTCAACGCGCTGTACCGGCCAGGCGCGATGGACCAGATCCCCAACTACGCCAAAGGCAAGCACAACCCGCAGGGAATCACCTACGCGGACGAGCGGCTGCGGCCGATCCTCGAATCTTCGATGGGCGTGATCCTCTACCAGGAGCAGGCGATGCAGATCTCGAAGGAGATCGCGGGCTTCTCCGGAGCAAAGGCCGACGATCTGCGCAAGGCGATCGGAAAGAAGAACCGTCAGGCGATGGCGGCGCTGAAGCCCGAGTTCGTGGAGGGCTGCAAAGCGTCCGGCACCAAACCCGAAGTCATCGAGTTTCTGTGGCAGACCAACGAGAAATCCGCCGACTACTCTTTTAACAAGTCCCACGCCGCCTGCTACGCGCTGATCGCCTATCGCACCGCGTGGCTGAAGGCCAACTACTCCGCGGAGTACATGGCGGCGCTGATCTCCTCGGTCATGTCGACCAAGGACAAGGTGCCGTTCTTCGTCGCGCGCTGTGAGGAGATGGGGATCCAGATCCTGCCCCCGGACGTCAATCTCTCCGATCACGAGTTCACGGTCGTGGAGCGCAACATCCGCTTCGGTCTGGATGCCGTGAAGGGTGTCGGCCATCAGGCGGTGGAGGCGATCAAGCGTGCCCGCGAGGACGGAGAGTTCCAGACGCTGTGGGACTTCTGCGAGCGTGTGGACGGCCGCTCGGTAAACAAGAAGGCGATTGAGGCGCTGATCAAGTGCGGCGCGCTTGGCTCCACGGGCGCGACGCGCAAGGGGATGCTCGAGGTGCTGGGCCAGGCCCAGGCGGCCGGACAGAAGTCCCAGCAGGACGCGCTCATCGGCCAGGGGTCGATCTTCGACCTCGATCCGGCGCCCGCGCAGAGCGCTCCACGCGCCGGCGCCAGCCTGTTGGGTATCAGTCACCCCCCGATTCCCACCGAAGAGTTCGACCAGGCAGAGCTCTTGGCTGTCGAGAAGGAGGCGGTCGGCTTGTTCATCTCCGCCCATCCCCTCAAGCGGGTGCGGGAGGCTCTCAGGGCAAAGGCGGACTGTTCGTTGGCGGCACTGGCGGACCGGCGCGACAAGGACTGGGTGACAGTTGGCGGGATAATCACCGAAGCCAAGAAGATCCGTACCCGCAACGGCGATCACATGATGTTCGCCACGCTCGACGACCTGGAAGGGTCGGTTGAGATCCTCGTATTCGGCAAGGCACTGGCTGAGCACGAAGCCACTCTCGCGATCGACCAGATCGTCCTGATCCGGGGTCGCGTGGACCACAAGGAAGCGGGCAAGACGTGCATTGTGGTGCAGGAGGCCGAGAGCTTCGATCCGACTGATCAGGAGATCGAGCAGGCACGCTCACAGCTGAAGTCCGCCAATGCGCACGCCCAGTCTTTTCATCTGCGGATGGACGCCACCCATCTACACGCCGGCGTGATAGACGATCTGAAGGACGTGATCATCGATCATCCCGGTAGCGCGGAGGTCGTACTGGAGATGGACACCGCCACGGGTGAGCGGCGGCTGCGACTGGGCGAGGCCTACCGCGTCAAGCACACGCCGACTCTGCGCGCGGAGCTCGAACAGGTCCTGGCTCAGGCGAGAGCGATCTCAGCCGCCTCGCTTGCCAGCTAGCGCCCTGGGGCGAGTCTGTTTGCGAGAGTTGATCCCGCGCTGGCGCAGCGCCCGGGCCAGCGTCACCTCCTCGGCAAGCGAGCCCTTGCCATCGCCGGGAGTCTCCAGCACACATGGCAGTGAGTGAAACGACGGGCAGGACAGGAAAGTCGCGCAGCCCTCCTCGCCGAGTTCGCCGTGGCCGATGTTCGCGTGGCGATCACGATTGGATCCCAAAGGGGTCAGAGAGTCGTTCAGATGCAATGAGCGCACACGGCCACGGCCGAGCTTGCCCGTCGCAAGGCGCATCGTGGCGGCCATCCCCTTGGGGGTACGGATGTCGTGACCGGAGGCGAACAGGTGGCAGGAGTCCAGGCATACCCCAAGCCGGCGATCCTCCCCGACAGCTTCGATCAACGCCGCAAGCTCGTCAAATGAGCGCCCCAGCGTCCCGCCCGCGCCCGCGGTGTTCTCCAGGTGAAGCTCACAGCCCTCGCTCTCGGCGAGTGCCTCACGGATCGTCTCGCCGGCACGGGCGATCGCGGCGGGAACCTCGCCGGTCTTGGCAGAGCCAGGGTGCAGCACCACAGCGTGCGCTCCGATGCGCGCTCCGGCGCGCAGCGAATGAGTCAAGGAGGCCAGCGATTTCGTGCGTATCTGCGGATCATCGCTGGCGCAATTGAGCAGGTAGACGGCGTGGATCAGAACGACCTCGATCGGGCTTGCGTCCATCGCCTCACGGAACGCTGCGACATCCTGCTCGCTGTAGGTGTTGGCCCGCCACATCCGCGGGGATTGATTGAAGATCTGGATCGAGCGGCAGCCGCGCTGCACACCCCGCTCGATCGCCTTCTGAAGGCCGCCAGCTGGCGACACGTGCGCTCCGATTAGCATCCCGGGATCTTATGCGTGTTCGTTTCGCCCCCTCTCCCACAGGCGCCCTGCACATCGGCGGGGCCCGCACCGCGCTGTTCAACTGGCTGCTCGCACGCCATGAGGGCGGCGAGCTCGTGCTGAGGATCGAGGACACCGACCGCGAGCGCTCGACCCCGGAGAACATCGAGCAGATCCTCGACGCGCTGCGCTGGCTCGAGCTCGACTGGAACGAGGGCCCGATCCTGCAGACAGAGCGCACTCCCCGCCACGGCGAGGTTCTACAGGCGCTGCTCGACGCCGACCTCGCGTATCGCTCGAACGCGACGGCCGAGGACGTGAAGGCCTACAAGGGGAAGCACGGCGCCGAGCGCGGCTTCCGCGGAGAGCCGGAGGCGGACGGAGCGGTGCGCTTGCGCGTGCCCGCGGAGGGCGCGACCGTCGTGCACGACGTGGTCAGGGGCGATACCCGCTTCGAGCACCTGCACATGGACGACCCCGTGATCGCGCGGGCGGACGGGTCTGTGCTCTACAACTTCGCGGTCGCGATCGACGATCTCGACTCCGGGATAACGCACGTCGTGCGCGGCGAGGATCACCTGTCGAACACGCCCAAGCAGGTGCTCGTGCTGGAGGCGCTGCGAAGCGCCGGGATCAGCGGCGAGGAGCCACTGCCGGTCTACGCGCACCTGCCGCTGCTGCACGGCCCGGACGGCAAGAAGCTCTCCAAGCGCCACGGAGCGGCCTCGGTGCAGGAGCTGCGCGAGAGTGGCTACCTGCCGGAGGCGGTGCGCAACTACCTGGCGCTGCTCGGCTGGGGCGCGGGCGACGACGCCACGGTGCTCTCGACGCAGGAACTCGTCGAGCGATTCACGCTCGAGCGCGTGAGTCGCAACCCGGCGCGCTTCGACGAGGTCAAGCTCAAGTGGCTGAACGGCCAGTACATACGTGCGCTGAGCGTGCCCGAGCTGACCGCCCGACTGGAGGCGTTCACGGGCCGCGAGGGCCTGGAAGCAGCGGCCCGCATCAGCCAGGAGAAGATCGCGACGCTCGCCGACTTCATGGCGCTCTCGGGACCGCTGCTCGACGGCCCTTGCGAGGATCCCAAAGCACGCGAGAAGTGGCTCGGCGAGGACGGGCGCTCATCGCTCACCGACTCACGCGCCGCGCTCGCCGCCGCCGGGGAGTTCACCGAGGCCGCCACCGAGGCGGCGCTTGCCGTCGTGATCGAGCGCCGCGGCGCCAAGCCGCGCGATGTCTACCAGCCGCTGCGGGTGGCCCTGACCGGCACGACGATCTCACCCGGGATCTTCGAGAGCCTCGCCCTGCTCGGGCGCGATGAGGCCCTGCGCCGGATCGATCAGGCGCTGCAATCAAACAGCGCCGCTTGAGTCCCGATCCGCCGGGGGAAATCTCCGCTCAACCATCTGTCCATGCCTGCCGATACAGGACACCAAGGAATCAGCAGTAACGGTATGGAAACCTCCAGAGAGATCTAACGCGCATGCAGGCGACAGCAGCTTCCAAGCGGTCAGCTACATCCAACAAGCGCTCAGCCAGAACACAGACGAGTGCGGCTTCAAAGAGCTCTGGGGCCTCCCAAGGCGGGTCGGCGACCCGTCACCAGAGTGAAGGGCACGGACGGCGCCTGACCCAGGCTTTTGAGGCGCTGGAGGCGTTCCCGGCCCTGTCAGAGTCGCGCAACCGCCTGCTTTCGCTGGTTGCCAAGGATCATGTGGCCACTGCTGACATCGTCGCCGCGGTGGAGTCAGACGTGGCGCTGATAACCGCCGTGTTGCGCCTGGCCAACCGGGTCAAGGGCAACACCCGCGGGTCAATCGACACGGTCGTTGACGCCGTGGAAGTGCTCACGCCCAACACCGTCCAAGCCCTCGGTGCGCGCCTGCGAACCTTCGACTTCTTCGAGCGCTCCAGTGTTTGGGACTCGGCGCCAGAGCGCTTCCGCCTGCACGCCCTGAGCACCCAGAACGCCGCCGACCGGCTGGCCGGAGAGATCGGCTATGAGCAGCGCGACCGCCTCACCGTCGTCAGTCTGCTCCACGACATCGGCAAGCTCGTGCTGCTCCACGCCTACCCGGGCTACCCGGGCCAGGTGCACCACGGGGCACGCACGCCAGAGGAACGCATTCACCAGGAGCGACGCGAGCTCGGCGTCGACCACGCGCTCGTCGGCGGCGTCCTGGCACGCCGCTGGGGCCTACCGGGTTCGATCGCCACCGTGATCGAGCGTCACCACAGCCCCGAGGCGGTCGGTGAGGCAGCGCTCGTGCGCCTGGCCGACATGCTTGCCCACTACGAACAGGGCTCCCCGGTGTCACCTGCGGAGCTGCTGGCCAGCGCCCGCGGCATCGGCCTCGGGCCAGCGGAACTACGCCGCGTCATGTATGAACTTCCGAGCCCCGCCCGCCTGCGTCAGCGTCACGTCGATCCGTGCCCGCTATCGGCCCGCGAGCTCGGTGTCCTGCAGCGCCTGGCCGAAGGCAAGGTGTACAAGCAGATAGCGCACGAGCTTACGCTGTCCACCAGCACTGTCCGCACCCATCTGCACAACATCTACGGCAAGCTCGGCGCGGTCGACCGTGCACAGGCGGTATTGATCGCCACCGAGCGCGGCTGGCTGTAGCCGTCTAGGATCGTCCGCGGCGGCAAGGCGCGTCCCCCGCCGCGACGATGATCTCGATCACCAGCAAGTCCCCCTATGCGATCACCGCTCTGGCGGAGCTCGGACGCAGCTCCGGCGCGGACCCGGTGCCGATCGGCGAGCTGGCGCGCCGGCGCGATGTGCCCGTGCAGTTTCTGGAGCAACTGTTCGCTGTTCTGCGCCGGGCCGGGATCATCAGCTCCCAGCGGGGGGTGAAGGGCGGCTACCGCTTCGCCCGCGATCCGGCGAGCGTCAGTGTGCTGGAGGTGGTCGAGCTGCTGGACGGTCCGGTGGGGCGAGACTCCCAGGGCGTCTTCGCCGACGCCGCCAGCGCCGCCCGGCGGGTGCTCGAGCAGACCACGATCGCCGATGTGATCGAGCGGGAAGCCCGCGAGGCGGGCGCCAGCATGTATTACATCTGAGAGCCCTCCGAAAGGGACTCTCGCGTGGGCCGCTCGATGCCCGCCAGTAGCAAATTACCCGCTCCCCGTCTATACACACAAGCGCCCGGCGCTCTATTGTCGTGGGGCTATGGCCCAAATCCCGATCAACATTGCGGAGCTGGTGGGTGAGACACCGCTGGTTGGGCTTACGCGAATGCTCGAGCAGGAGGCCCTCGAGAACGGCGTGCAGCTGTATGGGAAGCTCGAGTCATACAACCCGGGGGGGAGCGTCAAGGACCGAATCGGTGTCGCGATGATCCAGGCAGCGGAGGCCGAAGGGGCAATCGAGCCGGGCCGCACCACGATCGTGGAGGCCACCAGCGGCAACACCGGCATAGCGCTGGCTTTTGTCTGTGCCGCCAAGGGGTATGAGCTCGTGCTGACCCTTCCCCAGGGCATGAGCCGTGAGCGCGAGAGCCTGTTGAAGCTCTATGGGGCACGGGTGCAAATAACGGAGTCGCTGGGGGGCATGAGCGAGGCCGTGCAGGCGGCACGCGCAATGGCACGCGACGATGACGTGTTCCTGCCCGACCAGTTCTCAAACCCCGCCAATCCCGACGTGCACCGCCGCACGACAGGGCCGGAGATAGATCGCGCCCTGGAGGGCCGGGTCGATGTCCTGGTCGCCGGAGTCGGTACCGGCGGAACGATCACCGGTACCGGTGAATACCTGCGCGAACGCAACCCCGACCTGCGTATCGTGGCGGTCGAGCCGCTGGGATCCCCGGTGCTCTCCGGGGGGCCGCCCGGCCCGCACCGCATTCAGGGCATCGGCGCCGGCTTCGTCCCCCCGATCCTCAACCGTGGGCTTCTGGACGAGGTGATCGCCGTCTCCGACGAGGACGCGATCCAAACCGCCTGGCGCTGTGCCCGCCGCGAGGGCCTCTTGGCCGGCATCTCCTGTGGTGCCGCCCTGCATGCGGCGATGCAGGTCGCCGCTCGGGCGCAGTCCAAGGGCAAGCGGATCGTCGTGATCATGCCCGACTCCGGTGAGCGCTACATATCGCAGGCGTTCTTCGCTCCCTAGCCTCGACTGGTACACACGCACTTCTGCTTGCAGGGGGTCTGCCGCTACCCTGTTGGCATGCTCGGTCTGGGCACATTCGCGCGTGTCGCCGGTGAGCTGCGACGCGACATCGCCGCAGCTCACGATCGCGACCCCGCGGCCCGCGGCGTGGCGCCCGGGGAGATTCTCGCGACCTGGCCGGGGATCCAGGCGCTGCTCTCCCACCGGCTTGCCCACGCGCTGCACGAGTCCGGTGTGCCGCTGCTTCCCCGCTCGATCTCGATGTTCACCAGGGCGCTGACCGGCATCGAGATTCATCCGGCCGCGCAGATCGGCCAAGGGCTGTTCATCGACCACGGATCGGGGGTGGTGATCGGGGAGACAGCCACGATTGGACGCGACGTCACTCTCTACCAGGGCGTCACCCTAGGCGGGACCGGCTTCGCCGCCGGCAAGCGCCATCCGACGGTCGAGGACAACGTGACGATCGGCTCCGGGGCCAAGCTGCTCGGACCGATAACGATCGGCCACGGCGCGAAGATCGGCGCCAACAGCGTCGTGATCACCGATGTGCCGCCGAACGCGACGGTTGTCGGCAACCCAGGCCACCCGGTGCGCGTCGACGGGCGCCGACCGGAGGGCCCTGACGCCGACTGGATTCATCTGCCGGACCCGATCGCGGAGGCGATACAGGGACTGGCCAGCCGCATCGGTGCTCTGGAGCGCTCGGTCGGCAAGCTCTCCGGTGAGCAAACCGAACAGCCGGCGAAGGTCAGGCCGCTGCGTCCCGTCAAGGGGCAGAACCCCGCCGGGGGCTAGTAGTAAACCGTTCTGCAGCGGTGCCGCGGACGCGCCTTGTATTCGGGTGCCTGCCCGCGGTTCCACAGCCAGCTGTCGAGCGCTCGAGCACGGATCCCGGTTCGTTTGCTGATCAGCTCGCAGGCGTGCACCGCGCAGGCGCGGATCTCTCGCTCGGCGCCCCCCGATCGCAGGATCTCGCCCGCGTCGATCCGCGCCGCGAGGGACTCCTCGTAGCGGAGCACGCCCTCGCAGCGCAGCACATGCGGCACGAGGTTGTCCGCGAAGATCGTCAGACGGTCGAGATCGTCGAATTCGGCGACCCCAGCCGCCGCCAAGTCACTGGGGAAAATCTGCGCACGCTTGTAGAAGCCGCGGTCGTCGAACATCGTCATCCCGCCGGCGAGAGTCGCCGCCAAGCGCTGCGCCGAGCGTCCACCAAGACGCACTATCTCGCTCGCGCGGCGCTCTCCCAGGAATGCCCCCAACGCCCGCAGCGCCTGCGCAAACAACGACATCAACTCAAGATCAGCGGGCTGTCCGAGGATCGACGCGATCTCCTGGGTGCTGAGATTGCGCAACCAGGCACCGGTCGGTGCTCCGTTGGCGCGAACGTGATCGGCGAGCCCCGAGGCGATGGTGAAATAGCCGGATAGCTCCCGGCCTTCGACGGTGCGCTTGTGCAGCACCGGAAACCATCCGGAGCCAAAGTTGATCGTGTCGAGCGCCAGTAGGTAGTCGGCCACATCCTCTGGCTCACCCTCGAGAAAGTGAATCCGGTCGAGCTGCGGCGGCTCACCTGCTGCCAGCCCCGCCAGTGCGTCCATGTCGATACCAACCCAGCGCGCGTCCGCGGCGATCTGCGCGCAGCTGGCTCTCACCTCGTCTGTCAGCGACACCTGGCAAGAGTATTCAAAAGACGAGCAGTTGAAATCGACCGATGCCCAGTGGCAGACCCGGGCACCTTTTCGAAATTTGGGCGCCGCCGTCGCTTCTATCCTGGTAGGAGACGATGCTGTCAAATCCCCATACCGAGCACCTCCAGGAGCTACTCGAGGACCTCAACGAGCCCCAACGGGAGGCCGTCACACACGGTGATGGGCCGCTGTTGATCCTCGCCGGCGCCGGCAGTGGCAAGACGCGCGTGCTAGCCCACCGGATCGCCTATCTGATCTACACCGACCAGGCGCAGGCGGGGGAGATCCTGGCGATCACGTTCACCAACAAGGCCGCTCAGGAGATGCGCGACCGGGTAGAGAAACTGCTTGGCCATCGCACGAGCGGCATGTGGCTGCTGACCTTTCACGCGGCCTGCGCCCGGATATTGCGCTCCCACGCCGAGCGCCTGGGATACACCCGCCAGTTCACGATCTATGACCAGTCCGACGGGCGGCGGCTGATCAAGCACTGCCTCGCGGAGCTCGACATCGACCCCAAGCGCTTCACGCCAGCCGCGATCCACAACCAGATCTCCGACGCGAAGAACCGCTTGCGCCAGGTAGAGGCCTACCGTGAAGCGGTCGGCTCCTACTTCGAGCAGGTCGTCGGGGAGGTGTATGGGCTCTACCAGCGCGAGCTGCAGCGGATGAACGCGATGGACTTCGATGACCTTCTGCTGGGGGTAGTGAATCTGCTCGAGATGTTCCCCGAGGTGCGCGAGCGCTACGCATCGAGCTTCCGGCACGTTCTCGTAGACGAGTACCAGGACACCAACCGCACCCAGTACAGGATGCTGCAACTACTGGTAGATCCACGATCCTCTCCAGACAGCGAGACCAAACGGGACCGCATCAGCGATCTCCAAGCCAGCGGGCATCGAAATCTCGCGGTGGTCGGCGACGATTCGCAGTCGATCTACAGCTTCCGCGGAGCAGAGGTGCGCAACATCCTCGACTTCCAGAGCGATTTTCCCGACGCACGGGTGATCAAGCTCGAGCAGAACTATCGCTCGACGCAGACGATCCTCTCAGCCGCTAACAGCGTGATCACCAACAACCGCGCTGGGATGGCAAAGCAGCTGTGGAGCGATCTAGGGGACGGCGATCTGATCAAACTCCGCGAGTTCGACGACGAGCACGCGGAGGCCAGATTCGTCGTGGGGGAGATAGAGCAGCTCATCGATGAGGGGGCCTCACGCGATGAGATAGCGATCTTCTACCGCACCAACGCGATGTCTCGAGCACTGGAGGACACGCTCGTGCGCCGCGAAGTCGCCTACCAGGTGATCGGTGGAGCGAAGTTCTACGAGCGGGCCGAGATCAAGGACGCGATCGCTTATCTGTCACTGCTGGCCAACCCCCAGGACGTGGTCAGCTTCAACCGGATCGCGAACTCGCCGCGGCGAGGTCTCGGCCAAACCTCGCTCTCCCGTGTGATCAGTCACGCCTCGAGCATCGAGGTCTCGGTGTGGGACGCCGCCGATCAGCCCGAGCGGGTCCCCGGCTTGGGCACAGCCGCGATCAAGGCGCTCAGACGATTCATGGACACGATGGGCGAGCTGCGCGAACTGTGCGAGGGCGGCGTGTCGGTGGGAGATCTGCTGGAGGCGGTGCTTGCCCAGACCGGCTATGTGGAAGCGCTCGAAGCCGAGCGCACCTTTGAAGCCCAGAGTCGCGTCGAAAATCTCCAGGAGCTCGTCGAGGCGGCCCGCAACTTCGACGCGAAATCCGAGGACGGCGAGGACACCCTGGATGTGTTCCTGGGGCAAGTCGCACTGGTCGCCGACACTGACGGGCGCCGCGACGATGATGGACTGGTCACGCTGATGACGCTGCACAACGCCAAGGGCCTCGAGTACCCGGTCGTGTTCATCGTCGGGTGCGAGGAGATGGTGCTGCCTCACTCTCGGGCTCTGGACGAGGGCGGGTTGGAGGAGGAGCGCCGGTTGTTCTACGTGGGTGTGACGCGTGCGATGCGCCATCTCTATCTGAGTCTCGCGCGGATGCGTGCAGTCTTCGGCTCGCGCACATATGGGTTGCGTAGCCGTTTTGTGGATGAGATTCCCAGAGAGCTGATCGACGCACCCGAGCGAGTGGAGATCAGGGCCGGCGCACTCAGAGTCGGTGCTCATTTCAGCGGTGGAGAAGCTTCCAGCGCCGTTAGCGGCTCGGATCTGTGGAACGCTACGAGGATCACGGCCGCCGGCGTGACCGATTTCCAGCTCGGCGAGGATGTCGTGCACACCTCGCTCGGCGACGGGGTCATCACCGCGCTCGAGCCCGGCGGAATCATCGTCGTACGATTCTCAAAGGACGGCAGGGAGCGCAAGCTGGTGGCCGAACTCGCCCCCGTCTCAAGACGCTAGCGAGCGCCTCGCCGTCGGGGTCCTCGCGGGCTCTGAAGAACATCCAGGTCCGATTGCCTACGATGCCCACCTCATGTCAGATCTGATCATCGACGGCAAGGCACTCGCCGCGAGAGTCCGCGAGCAGGTTGCCCGTGAAGTGCAGGAGCTCCAAGCGACGGTGGGACGGCCGCCGGGCCTGGCGACGGTGCTGGTAGGCGAGGATCCCGCGTCGGCGGTGTATGTGGGCGCAAAGCAACGCGCTTGCGCCGAGGCGGGAATGGTCTCCTTCGACAAGCGCCTGCCTACCCAGGCGTCATTCGCGGATGTGACTGAGCTGCTGGGCGAGCTCAACGACGATCACACGGTGAACGGGATTCTTCTGCAGCTGCCCGTCCCCGGCCATCTCGACGGACCGGGACTGACCGAGATGATCAGCGCCCAGAAGGACGTCGACGGGTTGACGCCCGTCAACGCCGGTCTGCTGTCGCTGGGACGCCCCGGCATGCGTCCCTGCACCCCCCTCGGTGTGATGGAGCTGCTCGCGAGTGTCGATACTCGCCTGGAGGGCGCGGAGGCGGTCGTTGTTGGGCGCTCGAACCTATTCGGCAAGCCGATGGCGCAGCTGCTGCTGGAGGCCAACGCGACGGTGACCGTCTGCCACTCCCGCACCCGGGATCTCGCCGCCGTGTGCAGACGCGCCGAGGTTTTGATTGCGGCGGTGGGCCAGCCGCGCACGATCACCCAGGAATTCGTCAAGGAGGGGGCGGTGGTGATCGACGTGGGCGTCAACCGGTTGACGCCCGAGGAGGCTCACAACAAGAGCGGGCTTGTCGGAGACGTCGACTTCCAGGCGGTGGCGCCGCTGGCGTCAGCGATCACTCCCGTGCCAGGTGGGGTGGGCCCGATGACGATCGCGATGCTGCTGCGCAACACGGTGGTTGCCGCTCGCCGCCAGGCCGGTATCGATGACGCTCGAGCAATGAGCTCCAGATGAGCCTGCGGCGTCTGCGTAGTGGAGAGCTGCTGGCGTTGGCGGGAGCGGCGTGCGTGATCGTCGCGCTGACACGGCCGTGGTATGAAAATACGACCGGGAAGCTGGATGCCTGGGACACGTTCGGCCCAGCCGTGGCGCTGCTCGTGGTGGCCGCCGCGGTGGCGCTTGCGCTGGTGCTCGCGACCGTCACCGAGCGCTCCACCGCGCTACCGATTGCCGCGGCGATATGGAGCACGCTGTTCGGGGTGATCGCCCTCGTTGCGGCAGTCGTGCGGGTGCTCGAGCGTCCCGAACACGCAACCTCGCTGTGCGCAGGCTCCTGGCTTGGGCTCGCCGGGGCGATCGTGATCCTGATCGGTAGCTGGCAGTCGATGCGCGACGAACGCACCGGTCTGTATCCACCGCTCGAGATTCGGCGGCGCCCACCGCCAGCGGCCTGAGAAGGCTCTCAACTCAGCACGCGGCCGTGCGCGGGCCTTCTACGGCCGCTGCACCCTTTTCATCAGCTTGGCGCAGAAGCAGGATTCGTCGGTCAGTGGACGAAAAGATTGTGCTGAGGGTTGCAAGCTTCCCGCCGATAGGCGAGGGTATGTGTCACAACCGACATTTGGGGGAATCCGCCAATGGGCTTTGATGTCAGTCGTCTCCGTCGTGCCGATCAGATCGTGGGCGTCAGCGCTATCGCTCTGTTCATCTTCATGTTCTTCTTCAAGTGGTACGGGGTGAGCTCGAACGTGAGCTCATTCGCCGGTGTGAATGTGAACGTCAGCAAGAGCGGTTGGGATGTGTTCACGAACAGCCGTTGGATCTGGCTGATCACGATCATCGTCGCGATCGGGGCGGTGATGATCGCCGCCGGAGCGTTGAAATTCCAGAGCCCAGTCCAGCTGAGCGTCCTCGTGGCGGGGCTCGGCGCGCTCTCGACGGCGTTGATCCTCTACCGGATTATCCATCACCCTACGGCGAGTGCCAGCTATGGGGGCTTCCACGCTTCGGCTGGCATCAAGATCGGGATCTGGCTTGGATTGATCGCGGCGCTAGGGATCACCTACGGCGGTTATCTGGCGATGCAGGCGGAGGGCACCTCGATCGCGGATGTACGCGAGCAGGCCAGCGGCGCGATCAGCGGACTGGCCGCGGATCGCCCGGCGAGTTCTCCCACGCCGGCTGAGGGATCCTCTCAAGCGCCACCCGCGCCTCCAATCCCTCCGCCGCCGGCAGCGGAGCCCGACTCCCCGGGCGCCACCCCAACCGAGTCCTAGCCCGACAACGCGCGAACTACGGGGCGCCACGGGCGCCCCGTAGAATGCCTCGCCGTGATCGACCGCGACGAGGTTCTACACGTTGCACGCCTGGCGCGCCTAGCACTGAGCGAGCAGGAGATCGAGCCGATGGCACGCGAGCTCTCCGCTGTGCTCGACCACGTCGCCACCATCAGCGAGCTCGCTCTAGATGGGGTCGAGCCGACCTCGCACGTGGTCGAGATGACCGGCGCGCTGCGTCCCGACGAGCCGCGCCCCTCGCTGCCGCGCGAGGTGGCGCTCGCGCAGGCGCCGGCGGTCGGCGATGAAGGTTTTGCCGTCCCCAGCCCTCAAGCATGAGCGCCGCGGACATCCTCAATCTCACGGCTGTCAGCGCAGCTGAGGCGATCGACACTGGCGAGCTCTCCGCGCACGAGCTGTTCGAGACCTACCGCGCCCGTGCCGCCGCTGACCGCGCGGCCGGCGAGGATGGCCTGAACTGCTTCACCTGGGTCGCCGAGGAGACGGACGCGTCGCACGGCGCCGATGGGAGTACTCCACGAGCGCCGCTGAGCGGCTTGCCGCTCGCGGTAAAGGATCTTTTTTGCACCGAGGGTGTGCCTAGTCAGTCTGGCTCGCGAATCCTCGAGGGGTACCGGCCGCCCTACACCGCCACCTCTGTCGCGCGCCTGAAAGGTGCCGGGGCCAAGCTGCTTGGGAAGACCAACCAGGACGAGTTCGCAATGGGCTCTTCCAACGAGAACTCCGCTTACGGCCCGGTGCGCAATCCGTGGGATCGCCAGCGCGTGCCCGGAGGATCTTCAGGTGGAAGCGCTGCTGCGGTTGCCGCGGGGCTCGCGCCGTGGGCGCTCGGCACCGACACCGGCGGCTCGATCCGTCAGCCCGCTGCGCTGTGCGGCATCGTCGGCATGAAGCCCACCTACGGAGCGGTGTCGCGCTACGGCATGATCGCATTCGCCTCATCGCTCGATCAGGCGGGCCCGCTAACGCGCGACGTGCGCGACGCGGCGTTGATGCTCGCGCACATGGTCGGGCGCGATCCGTGTGATGCAACTTCGCTTGAGTTGCCGCATGAGATCGCTACGCCGAGCGCGGAACGTCTGGACGGCGTGAGGCTCGGCGTACCCGAGGAGCTCACCGGTGAGGGCATCGAAGCGGGTGTGCTCGAGGCATTTCAAGCGACGCTCGAGTGCGCGCGGGAGCTCGGCGCGCAGGTCGAGCAGGTGCGCCTGCCCCACGCTCCTCACGCGCTGGCGGCCTACTACGTACTCGCGCCCGCCGAGGCGTCCTCGAACCTCGCGCGCTTCGACGGGGTTCGCTACGGCTTGCGTGCCGAGGGGGCGGAGGATCTGCTCGACATGTACACACGCACACGCCACGACGGCTTCGGCGCGGAGGTCAAGCGCCGCATCATGCTCGGCACCTACGCGCTCTCCTCGGGCTACTACGACGCCTACTACGGTCGCGCGCAACGCGTGCGCACGAAGATCTCAGAGGACTTCAAGAGCGCCTTTGGGCAGGTCGACTTCATCGTCACGCCCACCGCTCCCACGGTCGCGTTCAAGCTGGGTGAGAAGACCGGCGATCCGCTGGCGATGTACCTGAACGACTATTGCACCGTGCCGATGTCGCTCGCCGGCATACCCGCCATCTCGATCCCCTGTGGGCTCAGCGACGGACTGCCGGTGGGATTCCAGATCGCAGGACCAGCGTTCAGCGAGAACGGATTGCTCGACGCCGCGCACGCGCTCGAGCGGCTACTCGCCTTCGACGGGAGCCCCGCCCATGTCTGAGAGCAGCGCGACCGGCGCCTTCGAGCCTGTCATCGGCCTGGAGATCCACGTACAGCTCGCGACCGCCACGAAGATGTTCTGCGGCTGTGAGCTGTCCTTCGGCGAGCCGCCGAACACGCGCACCTGCGCCGTCTGTCTGGGGCTGCCCGGCTCGCTGCCGGTGGTCAACGCGCGGGCCGTGCACTTCGGGCTGATGATCGGCCTCGCGCTCGGCTCCGAGCTCGCGCCGCGCTCGGTCTTTCACCGCAAGAACTACTTCTATCCAGACCTGCCCAAGGGCTACCAGATCTCTCAATACGACGAGCCGCTGTGCATAGGCGGCAAGCTCGATGACGTGCGCATCCACCGTGTGCACCTGGAGGAGGACGCGGCCAAGCTGACGCACGTGGGGGAGAGCGGTCGCATCCACGGCTCAGACGCGAGCGTGGTGGACTTCAACCGCGGCGGCACGCCGCTCGCGGAGATCGTCACCGAGCCAGACATTCGCACCGCGGAGCAGGCGAGCGGGTGGCTGAAGCTGCTGCGTACGACGCTGCGCTCGCTAGGTGTGAGCGATGTGAACATGGAGGAGGGCTCGCTTCGCTGCGACGCCAACATCTCGTTGCGCCCGACCGGCACCGATGAGCTGGGGGTGAAGACCGAGCTGAAGAACATGAACAGCTTCCGCTTCATCGAACGCGGGATCAAGGCCGAGATCGAGCGCCAGCGGAAGATCATCGAAGGCGGCGACTGGGTGGTGCAGGAGACGCTTCACTTCGACCCTAATTCGGGGGCGATCTCGTCGCTGCGCTCCAAGGAGGAGGCGCACGACTACCGCTACTTCCCCGAGCCCGACCTGCTGCCCGTCGCCATCAGCCAGGAGATGATCGACGCCGCGCGCGCCGACATGACCGAGCTGCCCGCCGATCGCGCCGCGCGCTTGCAGCGCGAGCTCACGCTGAGCCCCGAGAGTGCGCAGCAACTCGCGTTCCGCGCCGGCCTCGCGGACTTCTTCGAGGCCGCGCTCGCCGTGCAAGTGGATGTGTCAGCACAGACCCTCGCGAACTGGGTCACCGTTGAGCTGGCAGGGCGGCTGGACGACGGTGACCCCGCAGAGGCACAAGTCACCCCTCGGGCGCTCGCCGAGCTGGCGGGAATGGTGGCCTCAAAGCAGATCAGCGTCGGCGCCGGGCGCCAGGTGCTCGACAAGCTCGTGGCCCACGGCGGCAGCGATCCGGCGGCGATCGTCGAGGCCGAGGGGCTTGCCGCGATTGGGGGAGGCGATGAGCTGGCCGAGATCGTGGCCGCGGCGTTGGCGGCCAACGCCGACGCGGCCGAGCGCGTGCGCGCCGGCAACGAGAAGGCGATCGGTCCGATCATCGGTGCGGTCATGCGCGAGACGAAAGGCCGCGCCGATGGCGCTGAGGTCACCAAGCTCGTCAACGAGCAACTGGGGATCTGAGTCCTCCGCGCTGTCACCCGCAACACGCTCACGTCACATATTTTGGACGGCAGGCCAAAGGCAGGAAGCCCGTCCTGCGCCAATATGCTCACCATGACCCAGCCAATCTCACGGCCGGTAACCATGAATCCTCGGAGGTTTCTCCTCCTGCCCGAGGATGCGGTGAAAACGTCCAACGCCAAGCCGCGGATCAGGCGCTACCGGCTCGCCAGTGTCGGCCGCCGTTCCGGGCGCAATGGACCAGATCTCGCCACGGCGAGCCTCGCCCAGGAGCTCGGGCGTATGGGGCGCATGCGTTAGCTCTCTCCTCAGGCTAGTTTGCGCTTTGGCTTCCCCAGCCTGGTGCGAGCGAATGCGGCCGGGCAGGGGTTGCACTTCCTGCTCGGCCGCATTGTCGTTAAGCTGGACTCATATGAACGAGACAT
>DATBPE010000048.1:0-14898 GCA_036561505.1 Solirubrobacteraceae bacterium | reverse complement strand
AGTTCCAGCCGCTGATAGACCTCGGAGAGGAGCTCTCGGGTGTCCGCTACGGCCAGGACTTTCCGACCGACCGGGCGCTGCGCATCCTCGCCGACCACACCCGCGGCGCATCGTTTCTGCTAGCCGACGGAGTGGTGCCCTCCAACGAAGAACGGGGATACGTACTGAGGCGACTGATGCGCCGCGCGATCCTTCAGGGCCGGCGCCTGGGCATGCCCGCCGGCTTTCTCCTGCGCTACGCCGAGGTGATCACCGAACTGATGGGCAGCACCTATCCAGAGCTCTCCGAGCAGCACGCGGCGATCACGACGTGGCTGCGCTCAGAGGAGCAGAGCTTCGGGCACACACTGCAGCAGGGAACCAAGCTGCTGGGGGAGCTGATCGACGGCGCCCTAGCTACCGGCGCTCAGGCGATCGCTGCACGCGACGCGTTCACGTTGCACGACACCTACGGGTTCCCGTTGGAGCTGACGAGCGAGCTCGCCGGCGAGCACGGCCTGGAGGTCGAACTGGAGGGCTTCAGCCGCCTCATGGACGCCCAACGCGCACGGGCACGAGCCGCCGCGCCCACCACCGCCGGCGGCTCGAGCGATCTGCGTGAGCGCGCCCAGCAGTTCGCCGTGCGGGCCGCCGCGCCAACCCGTTTCGTGGGATACGAGACCGAGGAGCAGCTGACGACCGTACAAGCCCTCGAGCGCGACGGCGAGCGCTACCTGATCAAGCTCGCCGACTCGCCCTTCTACCCGGCGGGCGGCGGGCAGATATCAGACCTAGGAACGATCGAATGCCAGGCTGGGGACTGCCGCGCGAGCGTCAGCGAGGTGTACCGCCTCGGCGATGACCAGGCGCTGGCGGTGAGGATCGACGAAGGGGATCTCAAACCCGACAGTCAGATCCTCGCGCGCGTGGATCACATGGCCAGGCGCGCCACCGAGGCAAACCACACCGCCACGCACCTGCTGCACGCCGCGCTGCGATCGAGGCTGGGGGATCACGTGCACCAGGCAGGCTCCTACGTCGGGCCGGACAAGCTGCGCTTCGACTTCAGCCACGGGCAGGCGCTGAGCGCCGAGGAGCTGCGCGAGGTGGAGGAGCAGGTCAACCAGTGGATCCTCACCAACGACCCGGTGCGTCCGATAACCACGACGCTCATAGAGGCCAAGCGCCTCGGCGCGATGGCTCTCTTCGGAGAGAAGTACGGGGACGTGGTGAGGATGGTGCAGATCGGCGATGGTGGCTACTCGCGCGAGCTGTGCGGCGGTACACACGTCAGATCGACCGCCCAGATCGGCCTCTTTAGGATCCTCAGCGAGACCTCCAGCGCCGCCAACGTCAGAAGAATCGAGGCGCTAACCGGGCCGTGCGCGATTGCGCTGCTGCGCAAGCACGACCGGCTGCTGGCCGACCTCGCAAGCGAACTGCGCACCCAACCCGAGCTGCTAGGAAGCGTCGTGCGCGAGCACGAGACCCAGCGCAAGGAACTGCTGAAGGCCTCTGGGTCTCCCGCCGCTGCCGTCACGTCACTGGTGGATCTATCAGACCTCGCCGAACAGGCGGAGGAGCTCGCCGGAGCCCAGGTACTGACCGCGGTGGTTGAAGTGTCTGACGCCAAGGCGCTTGTGGACCTGGCGGACCGTCTGAAGGGCCGCCTGTCACAGGCCGCGATCGTGCTCGGATCGAGCACCGACGGCCGGGTGCATCTCGTCGCCAGCGTCGCCCCGGATCTCGTGAGGCGGGGAGTGAAGGCCGGCGAGATCGTCAAGCTGGCCGCCGAGCTGACCGGCGGCGGAGGCGGCGGCAGGGACACCATGGCCCAGGCCGGAGGACGCCGGCCGGAGAAGCTCGGGGAGGCGCTGCAGGCGGCCCGCGAGAGGATCCACGCCGCTCTGATGAGCTGATGCGGGTACTTGCACTCGACTACGGCAGCGCCCGCTGCGGCTGTGCCCTCAGCGACCCGACCGGTACGATCGTCGGCCCGATCGAGGCGGTGGCGAACCCCGGCACCCCAAGCGGTATGGCGGCGTTGCAAGCGCTCGTAAAGGAGCGCGAGGTGCAGTGCGTCATCGTCGGCCTGCCCCTGTCGCTGCGCGGCCAGGACACAGACCAGACCCGTCAGACACGAAGCTTCGCCGGAACACTGGCGCGCGCCCTCGGCTCGGATATCCCGGTCGAGCTGCACGACGAGCGCTTCACCACCCGGATGGCCCAGCGGATACCGGGTGCATCCGCCAGCGAGGACTCCGTGGCAGCCGCGCTGCTGTTGGAGAGCTGGCTTTCAAGAAAGCCGCAATAGACCCAGATGGCGCCCTTGGACAAAACACGGCGGTCGAGCGGGCAAACAGCAAACCGCACGGCCGAGGAACGCGAACGGGCACGTCAGCAACGCGAACAGGCACGTCTCGAGCGCTCACCCGGGCAGACACCGCCGGCACCTGAGCAGCCGCCGCCCGAGCGCCAAGCACCCCCCGAGCACCCGCCAGCCCCCCCGGAGCTCCCCGCCAGCGAGCAGGCGTCTCACACGCCACCAGAGGAGACGATCAAGCACGCGCACGAGCCAGGTCCCACACCAGAGCCGACTCATCATCCCGTCCAGCGCCAAGCAAGCCAGCCCGTCCCGGAACCGGCGCCGAGGCGTGGGCGAGCCCCGACGGATACCGCCGACGCCAGCGAGCGACACGCCGGAGAACGTCAGGCCGCCAGCCGGGTTGCCCGCCATGCGCTGCTAGAGCATCGCGCCAGCCGGGTACGTAAGCATCGCGCCAGCGTCGGTCACTCTCCGCGCCTGACACGAGCCCGCCTAGCGGCGCTACTGGGGCTTGCCGGCGCGGCCGCGATCGTGTGGTTTGCGCTGTCGCTGATCCAGCCCTTCCACGGCTCCGGCCACGGCAGGGTGATCGTCGATATCCCGAAGGGATCCAGTTCCTCTCAGATCGGATCGATCCTCGCCCGCGACGGTGTTGTGTCCTCCGGTTTCTTCTTCGATGCGCGGGCGCTACTAGAGGGCAAGCGCTCAGAGCTACATTCCGGGCGCTTCCAGCTAAAGCGCGACATGAGCTACACGGCGGCGATCGCCGCTCTCAGCAAACCCCCGCCGGCGGTGATACCGGTCAAGATTCTCGTCGCTGAGGGTCGCACCCGAGCGCAGATCGCCGTGATCGCTCACGAAGACGGACTCCAGGGCAGCTACCTGGCGGCGTCCGCTCACTCAAGCGAGCTTGACCCCACACACTACGGTGGGGCGCGCGACACGCCCAACCTCGAAGGCTTCCTGTTCCCGGCGACCTACGACATGAGCGCTGGCGCCCCGGCGAGCCGGCTGGTGGCCGAGCAGCTTGCGGCGTTCAAGGAAAACTTCGGCTCCCGGGACATCGCGCGTGCCCGAACCCAGCACGTGACTGCCTATCAGCTTTTGATCGTCGCCTCGATGGTCGAGCGTGAGGCGCAGGTGCCAGGCGACCGCGCGAAGATCGCCGCGGTCATCTACAACCGCCTCAAAGACGGGATGCCGCTGGGGATCGACGCCACGCTCTACTACGCCGTGGAGCTGCAAAAGGGGATCGCCACCTACACCGGAGAACTGACCGAATCGGAGCTACGGATCGACTCCCCCTACAACACGCGCATCCACCACGGCCTGCCGCCGACACCGATCTCAAACCCCGGCATGGCGTCGATTCACGCAGCCGAGTATCCGGCGCACGTGCCCTACCTCTACTACGTCGCCGCTGCCGACGGATGCGGAGAGCAGGCGTTCTCCACCAACTACGCCAAGTTCGAAGCGGACGCCGCGGCCTACCGCGCGGCGGTCGCAAAGAACCACGGAAACCCGCCGGCCTGCCGGACGAAGTGATGCCCCGCCTGGGTGTGCTCGGCTGGCCGGTCGGCCACAGTCGCTCCCCGGCGATGCACAACGCCGCGTTCGCCGAGCTCGAAATGCACGACTGGCGCTACCAGCACCTGCCGGTGCCCCCAGAGCTCTTCGGCGAGACCGCTCGCGCGCTCGGCACCAGTGGGTTCCTCGGAGCCAACGTGACGATTCCGCACAAGCGTGTTGCGCTTGAAATCGCCGATCAGGCAAGCGACGCCGTCCGCGAGATCGGCGCCGCGAACACCCTCACCTTCCGCGATGGCGCGATCGCCGCACTGAACACCGACGCCCCCGGCCTGATCGCGGCACTGGAGCACACGGGATGCTCCGTTCGGGGCGCCAGCGCGATGGTGCTGGGCGCCGGCGGAAGCGCCCGGGCCGCGATATGGGCGCTGCGTCACGCCGCGGCCAGCGAGGTGTCGGTCTGGAACCGCACGAGCGCCGGTGCCAAAGAGCTCGCGCGCGAGTTCGCCGTGAACGCCGTGAGGCGCCCGGTGAGCGCCGATCTGCTCGTCAACTGCACGTCGGTCGGGCTAGAACGGTCGGCCACTGACAGCGAGGTGCTCAACCAACTCGCTCTGACGTTCGATGCGGTCGGTAAGTACTCTCATGTCGTCGACTTCGTATACAACAGCAGCATCGAGACCCCCCTGCTTCGGGTGGCTCGTGGATGTGGTGCGCGAACGTTGGACGGGCTTGAGATCCTGCTGGCCCAGGGCGCGCTCAGCTTCGAACACTGGACCGGACGGGACGCGCCGCTTGGCGCGATGCGTCGCGCGTTGCGCTCAGAGCCCTAGAGTCGCCCGCCACTCGCGGCAGCGGAGGCGATCGGCATGAGCGACGTCGAACAGGAGCAAGGCCCCGATCTGCACGCGATCTTCGGCCTGCAGGACGAGGAGGCCGAGGTGCTGCTCACCGAGGAGGAGCAGAGCATCGATCACGATGAGGATGAGCAGATAGAGCTCGATCCCGAGGAGGAGACCCGAGCCACCACCAGGACCGCCAACCCCAAACGCAGAGCAAGCGATAACAGACAGGAGCATCCCCCCGTCCCTGAAGCGCCCAGGCCGAAGACGACACGTGCGCGTGAGAGCCGCACGGACGTCACAACGGGAGTCACCTCGCCCAGCCGTCGGGGCAACTCCGCACGCTTCCTGACCGATGTCATCGTCGACATGGGCATGGTTCCACGCCGGCGTGTAGACGAGGCGATCGAGACCTCGCGCAGCTCCGGGACCACCCCCGAGCGCGTCCTGCTGGAGAGCGGAGAGCTGACCGGCGACGGCCTCGCCCGGGCGCTCGCCGAGCGCTACGGCCTGGATCACCTGGATCTGGCGGTCTTCACAGTCGACATGGGCGCCGCCAACCTCGTCAGTACACCGGCGGCCAAGCGCTACCACGCGGTTCCGGTCGCGTTCGTGGACAAGCGCACGCTGCTGGTGGCGATGACCGACCCCTCCAACGTCCTGGCCGTCGACGACATCGCGATCATGACCGGCTACGAGGTACGCGTCGCGGTCGCGGCACCCGAAGACATATCCGACTTGATCGCTCGCATGGACCGCTTCGAAGACGCGGTCACCGAGTCCGATGGCAAGCTCGACGAGGACTCCGATGACCAGGCGGAAGTCGTCAACCTTCAGGAGACAGCCGACGACGCGCCGGTCGTCAAGCTCGTACACCAAATCGTCGCGCAGGCGGTGCAACGCCACGCCTCCGACGTGCACATGTCACCCGACGGGCACGAGGTGCGGGTCCGCTACCGCGTTGATGGGGTGCTGCACGATGTGACCACGGTGCCGCGGCGAATGGCCGCCGGGGTGATCTCCAGAGTGAAGATCATGGCCGACCTGAACATCGCCGAGAAGCGCGTACCCCAGGACGGGCGTGTGGGACTGACCGTCGACGGGCGCCACATCGACCTGCGCGTGGTGACGCTCCCGAGTGTGCACGGCGAGTCGATCGTGATGCGCATCCTGGACAAGGACGCGGTTGTACTACAGCTAGACAAGCTAGGCATGGCCGATGAGGAGCGCGAGCGCTTCGAGCACGCCTTTCACCAGGCCCACGGCGCGGTGCTCGTGACTGGCCCGACGGGCTCGGGCAAGTCAACGACACTGTACGCGGCCCTGCAGGCGCTCAATACGCCGGAGAAGAACATCATCACCGTCGAGGACCCCGTCGAGTACCAGGTCGAGGGGATCACCCAGGTACAGGTCTCCGCGAAGGTCGGCCTCACGTTCGCCGCCGGACTGCGTGCCATGGTGCGCGCCGACCCCGACGTGATCATGGTGGGGGAGATCAGAGACCACGAGACGGCGCAGATCGCGATCGAGTCGGCCCTGACCGGGCATTTGGTGCTCTCCACGCTTCACACCAACGACGCGCCGTCGGCGATCACCCGCCTCATCGAGATGGGCATCGAGCCGTTTCTGGTTGCGTCGGCGATCGACTGTGTGTTGGCGCAGCGCCTGGCGCGGATGCTCTGCCCCAATTGTAAGACGCGCACGATCGTGCCCGCCGATATTCTCAGCGCCAACGGCTACAAAGCGCTGGTGGACCTCGAGGCCTACGAACCCAAGGGCTGCCGTCGTTGCGGCGGCACGGGCTACCGCGGACGGATCGGGCTGTATGAGGTGATGAAGCTCTCCCCGGATATCCGCAACATGGCGCTCGAGCGCCGTCCCGCGGATGAGGTGCGTGAGGTCGCGGTCAGGGAGGGGATGCGTCGCCTACGTGACGACGGCCTGGAGAAGGTAAAGCAGGGCCGCACCTCGATCGCCGAGGTCGCGCGCGTGCTGGGCTCGAGCTAGGGGCAGGCCAGGCGTGGCGTTGGTGGCAGCGCCTGGGCCCTCTAGAACATTTGTCCAGTTGGCTTGCGGTGCGCGCGAAGCGGGTTGCCGGACCGTCGATGGGCCCAACCATGGACATCGATTTCGCAGATCTGCTGATGGAGGTCGTCAACCGGCGAGCCTCAGACCTTCACCTGAGCGCTGGCAACAATCCGGTTCTCAGAGTCCGTGGTCGGCTGATGCCCCTGAAGGACTATCCGGTCCTCACTGGCGCCGACACGAGGGAGATCGTCTACTCCATCCTCTCCAACAACCAGCGTCAGCGTCTGGAGACAGACTGGCAGCTGGACTTCGCCTACTCGATCCCAGGCCACGCACGGTTCCGTGTCAACGCCTACTATCAGCGCGGCGCCATCGGCGCGGCGTTCCGTCTGATCCCCTTTGGACTGACCTCGGTCGAGGAGCTCGGGTTGCCCCCGGTCGTACACGACTTCGCACGCAAGCCACGCGGGTTCGTGCTCGTGACCGGGCCGACCGGCTCGGGCAAGTCCACCTCGCTCGCCGCGATCATCGACGAGATCAATGAAACGCGCGAGGAGCACATCATGACGATCGAGGACCCGATCGAGTTCCTGCACGCCCACAAGCGCTGCCTGGTCAACCAGCGAGAGCTCGGCTCCGACGCCCAGAGCTTCGCCGACGCGCTGAAGGCCGCGCTGCGCCAGGACCCCGACGTGATCCTCGTCGGCGAGATGCGCGACCTGGAGACGATCTCCACCGCCCTGACCGCGGCGGAGACCGGCCATCTCGTGTTCGCGACCCTGCACACCCAGGACTGCGCCCAGACGATCGACCGTATCATCGATGTCTTTCCCCCCCACCAGCAGGGCCAGGTGCGGGTGCAGCTGTCCGTCGCGCTGCAGGGAATCATCACCCAGCAGCTGCTGCCCAGCGCTGATGGCTCTGGCCGTGAGGTGGCGTGTGAGGTGCTGGTCCCGACGCCGGCGATCCGCAACCTGATCCGTGAGGGTAAGACCCACCAGATCTACTCGGTGCTGCAGACCAGCTCTGCGGTCGGCATGCAGACCATGGATTCCTCGCTGGCCACGCTGGTCCGTGAAGGCAAGGTCAGCCAGCAGACCGCGGAATCGCGCTCTTCAACGCCCGAGGAGCTCAAGCGTCTGCTGGGCGCGACCTCGATGGCGGCATAGGGCTCCGGGCTGATGAGCACCTACGTTTTCAAGGCGATCGACGTAGCCGGCATAAAGGCCAAGGGAGAGGTCGAAGCGGACTCCAAGCAGGCCGTCTCCGACCAGCTGAAGTCACGCGGGCTGATCGTCCTGGACATCGCCGACAAGCACGCCTCACGCGAGCTCAACATCGCCCTGTTCGAGCGCGTCAAGGCAAGCGAACTGGCGGTCTTCTCACGCCAGCTAGCGACGATGATCTCATCGGGAATGAGCATCCTGCGCGCGCTGTACGTGCTCGAGGAACAAACCGACAACCAGCTTTTGAAGAGCACCATCGTCGCGGTACGCAAGGACGTCGAGGCGGGCATGTCGCTGAGCGACTCGATGGAGCGCCACCCGAAGATCTTCAGTCCCCTGTTCGTCGCGATGACCCGCGCCGGGGAGGCCGGCGGTGTGCTCGAGAGCTCGCTGCTGCGCGTTGCCGATCAGCTGGAGAAGGACGCTTCGTTGCGCCGCCAGATCAAATCCGCGATGGTCTACCCGGTGATGGTCATCACCTTCGCCGTGATCGTGATGATCGCGCTGGTCGCCTTCTTGGTTCCGGTGTTCGAGGGAGTCTTCAAGCAGTTCGGCGGCGAACTGCCGTTCATCACCAAGATCGCGGTCGACATGTCCAAGGCCGTGACCGGCTACTGGTACTTCTTGATCATCGGTGTCACGGCCGTGGTGACGAGCTTCATCAAGTGGAAGAACTCAAAACGCGGACGACAGCAATGGGATCGTTTCCGGCTGCGCGTCCCGATGAAGATCGGATCGATCGTCCAGCAGGTCGCGATCGCGCGCTGGTCACGCACCCTGTCCTCGCTGGTGAGCGCAGGCGTGCCGCTGCTGTTGGCGTTGGACATCACCGGCAAGACAGCCGGCAACGTGGTCGTCGAAGAGTCGATGGATGGTGTGATCACCTCGGTCAAGCAGGGTGGCACGATCGCCGCGCCGCTCGCTCAGGCCAGCATCTTTCCGCGTATGGTCACCCAGATGGTTGGGGTCGGCGAGGAGACCGGTGCGCTGGATGACATGCTGGGCAAGGTCGCTGACTTCTACGAGGACCAGGTCGAGGCTTCGGTGAAGGCGCTCACCTCGATCCTCGAGCCGATCATGATCATCGTGATCGGGAGCATCGTGGGCTTCATCGTGATCGCGATGTACATGCCGCTGTTCTCGATCTACAACCACATCCAATAGCGCGATCTGCTCAGCCAGGCGCGACGCTCGCGACTTGCACCCTTCGCTCAGAGCCGCACACCGACAGCGAGACGTGCCCGTCCAAAAGCCGCAGTAGCTCCCCTCCGACGAGCTCTTCCCGCCAGCCTTCCAGGGTGCGTACCTGCGCATCGACTCCGCTGCGCACGCCGGCGACGACGCTCTGCAACTCCGCGCGGGTGGCGATCAACTCATACGCCAGACCGGCCTGCTGGGCACGCAGGCGCACCAGCGCTTCACAGAGCGCCACCAGCGGCTCGTCCGCTGGATCGCGCCGGGTAGTGAAGGGATCCTCCGCCAGAGGTTGATGGGGGCGCTCACGCCCGCGCCGCACAGCCCGCAGCACCTCATCGGAGTAACGGCGTATGCCGCTGTTACCAGCACCACGGATGTCATGAAGCTGATGCTCACTCGAGGGCTTGCGCTTGGCTATCTCGACGAGAACGGCATCGGCCAGCACGCTTTGCACCGGCCGGTCACGGGCGGCGGCTGTCTGCTCGCGCCAATCCACGAGCTCCCGCGCGATCGCCTGTGAGTCGCCACTGAGCTTACGCACTCTGGGCAGACGCGCGAACACCACATCGAGGTCCCGTTCGTCGCTTGCGCGCTCGAGCGCCTGGCACTCCTGGCGTGCCCACTGAAGACGCCCCTGCGCCGATAGGCGCTCCCCTAGAGCGGTTGCGAGCTGCAACAGGTGAACGACATCCTCGCGCGCGTAGGCCAGCTGCTCATGCGAGAGCGGCCGCGCGTCCCAGCGGGTGAAGCTGGCGCTCTTGGAGACCCGTATGCCCAAGATCTCCACAAGCAGCGACTCATAAGAGGATTGTGCTCTCATTGCAGCGAAGCCGGCCGCCACCTGCGTGTCGAAAATGTTGCGCACCTCGGTATCGAAGTGTCTGCGCAGCAGCGCGATGTCCTGGCGGCCCGAGTGGACCACCACCTCGATGGCCGGGTCGGACAGCAGCTCGGCGATCGGCGTGAGGTCGAGATCCCCAGAGAGTGGATCGACCAGCTCGATGTGTGATCCGCCGCTGTGCGGAACAGCGAGCTGGATCAGGCACAGCAGCGTGCGGTAGCGCCCCTCGCCCATGAACTCGGTATCCAGCGCCAGCCTGCCGGCGGCGCGCGCCTGGGCAAAGAGCTCCGCCAATGCCTGTGATTGTCCGCCTCCAGCCGGTGCCCCCGGATCGCCGCTCATGTCCTGGCCGGCCCCTGGTCGCTTGCCTGCGCCAGAGACAGAGCGAAACATGCTCCCGTGAGATCACCAGACGGCGGATGCTCAAGCAACCCGAGTTCCCCACCCATCCTGCTCGCGAGCTCTCGTCCAATTGCTAGCCCCAGCCCAAAGCCGGCGCTTTTTGCTGTGTCCGCGCCGCGCCTGAAGCGCTCGAAGATCAACTCGCGCTCTGAGGGTGCAACGCCTGGACCGTCGTCGCAAACCACTACCTGCGGTCGGTGTTCATCGTTGCGGATGAAAACTTCGATGCTTGAGCCGGTAGGTGCCACCCGCAGCGCATTATCCAGCAGGATCCGCACGATGCGCGCCGCGGCGCCCGGGTCGGCGTTTGCCCAGCACGGTGATGGCGTCGGCCTGGTCTTTAGCGACACTTCCCGCTCGTGAGCGGTTAGCTCGAACTCGGCGATCACCGCGCGTGCCAACTCCGTGAGCTCCACCGGCTCGCTGCGCAGCGCCACCTCCGCGTCAAGACGACTCAGGTCCAGCAGGTCGCTGGCCAGCTGGGAGAGGCGCCGCGACTGCTGGCGAGCGCGGATCGTGCGATCGCGAGCGTCCTCGATATCCAGAGGCTCACTGTTCAGGTCGTCCTCGAGCAGCTCGAGCATCCCATCCAAAGAGGTCAGCGGGGTACGCAGCTCGTGCGAGGCGGTCGCCACGAACGAGCGGCGAGCCTCCTCCTGGCGGCGAAGACGAGCGTGCATCGACGCAAACGCGCCCGCCAGTTCCCCGATCTCGTCCCTGCCGGTGTCGGCAGGGGGGGATACATCGAGTCCTCCCCGCTCCAATTCACGCGCGGCGTCGCGCAGACGCTCCAGGCGCCGCAGCAGCGTGCTCGTCAAGCCGATACCGAGCAGCAGCGCGATCCCGAATCCCACGCCGGCGGCCTCGATGAAGGCCTTTTGTACGACCTGCACGGCCGAAGAGACGTACTGCAGGCGCTTCAGCAGCACCAGGGCGTAGTGTTTGCCGCCGATCGAGATCGGCTCGACCACCACCAGATCACCATTGCTCGAGATGGTGTGAACCGGCTTCTGAGCGTGCAGGGCTCGCCGCAGCTGCACGTAGTAGTCCGGTACGTCCAGATCTGTCGGGGCGGGGGAGTAGACGACGTTCAGCTGGTTGTCAAAGAGGGTCACCTGAGAGCCCGAGCGCCGACGCAGGAGACTGGTGGTGGCTGCCACCTCCTCCACATCCGGTTTGCCGCTCGCCGGATCCACACGAATCTCCGAGTACTCCCCGCGTGAGGCTGAAGCAGCCGCCAGCACCGTCGATTCACCGTCGACACGCAACCGGTGCTCGAGCGGCGAGAGCAGCGCCAGAGCGGCGACCGCGAGGGTTACGGCGCTTGAGAGCAGCAGTGCGGCGAACACCCGGGGGCGCAAGCCCAGCGCTCGTCGGCTGCGCCCGGCGAAGCCTGAGCCCTTGGCCTGGCTTTGCCCCGAGGACCGGCTCACGGCTCCTGGAAGCGATACCCGGCGCCGCGCACGGTCAGGATCAGCCTCGGCTCCTCGGGTCTCTCCTCGATCTTCTCGCGCAAATGCCTGATGTGAACGTCGATGGCGCGCGGGTCGCGGTAGGCGGAGTCGCCCCAGATGGCGCGCAGCAGCTCCTGGCGGTTGAAGAGCCTGCCGGGTTCACTCATCAGCTGGGCGAGCAGCTCGAACTCCGAGAAGGTCAGCTTCACCTGTTTGCCGTGGGCGCTCGTCTCGCGGTGGGAGCGGTCGAGTGTGACCGGGCCGATGGTGAGCACCTCCCGCCCGAGTGCTCGTGGCCCGGAGCGGCGCAGCACAGCGCGGATGCGGCTGCGCAACTCGGCCAAACCGAATGGCTTTGTGACGTAGTCATCCGCGCCCGCCTCCAGGCCCTGCACGGCGTCCGCCTCGGTGTCCAGCGCGGTGAGCATGATGATCGGCACGATGTTGCGCTGCTCGCGCAGCGTGCGGCACACGTCATAGCCATTGGGCCCGGCGCCGAGCGCCACGTCCAGCAGGATCACGTCGAAGGGCTCAGAGGTCGCGCGCTGGATCGCTTGGGTACCGTCAGCGACCGCCTCGACGGTATGGCCCTCCTTGGAGAACGAGCGCGTCAGAGTCTCGCGCAACGGTGCCTCGTCGTCGACGACGAGGATGTGCATCGAGGCGGGGGGATCCACGCTGCTCACGGTACAACCCCGGGTAGTCGCCACAGTATGCCGGAGACGCGCAAACCGGCCTGGCGAGAAACGTCGGTTGCGTGTGCGCGCACCCACAGCGCGGCGGGAGCACAGCCGGCGCTGGTCGTGGGTGTGCTAGGTCCGCATCTCGAGTTCAGGAACGCGTAGCGCACCTCGCCGCGGGCGATCAAGTGCTGTAGCTTGCTCACGCCAGTGAAGGGCAGGCCGTTGTAGGTGGTGAGCATCAGCACCGGACGCTGATCCTGCACGATCAAGGAGGCGACGCTCGTGGACGCGCCCGCAGCCAGCTCGTAGCGCGCGCCGGCCTGGTGGGCGAGCAGGTAGCGGCTCAGCGCTCGTTGCTCTGCGCCGTTGAGCGCGCCCACGTCGCCAGCGTCAGAGGTAAGGTCGGCCACCGCTTGGATGCTTGTGCTGAGTGGTATTGCAAGTAGCGCCGTCAACCCCAGCGCGAGCAGCCGCCCGCGGGGAGAGGAATGGGCGAGCAACGCGACACCGATCCCGAACATCCCGGCCACGGCGGGCGTGAAGCTCTCCACATAACGTGGGTGCAGCCGTGCCATCTCGCTGAACAGCAGGATGCCGGTCAGTAGCCATACGAACACTCCCGTCGCTGTTGCGCGTGACACTCCTCCCATTCCACGACGTGCCACAGAGATCATGACCGCAATGCCCAACAGCAGCGCCGCCAGTGCCTCCCATCCCAGCCACTTGGCTGGCAGCTGGCCGCTGCGTGCCAGCAGGCGTGTGGGAGAGGGGGGAGTTATCGGTGTGGCCGCGACGCTCGCGCGGTGCACGCCACCACCATGTTCTGCCACGGTAGTCGTGGCCTGGCCGACTTCCACCGCTTTGCCTGTCAGGCGTTCGCTGCCGTTGAAGACAAAAGCCGCATTCCAGGCGCTGCCGTTGCTCGAGCCGATCGCGTAGGGGCGTTCGTGGGCTGCGAACAGCAGCGTTGCGCTCAACCAAGAGAGTGCCACCACCACGTATACCGCCGTTGCCGCGGCAAGCTGGGCCGCCAGACGTCTGCGCGAATGTCGCCGCCCGTCCTCCGCTGGGCTCGATGATCGCCGCGACATCCCCAGACAGATGAGCACCAGCAGTCCCGGCAATGCCACCATCGACTCGAGCAGCTTCACGTTGAAGGCCAATCCCAGTGCTGCGGCACCAGCCAGCAGCCACGCGGTGCGGCCGGTCTCACTCGCGCGTACAGCGGCCAGTAGAGCGAGCACGAGCAGCATCATCATTACCGCGTCCATCGTGTCCGAGCGGGCGGTGATCACCTCGATTGGCAGCACCGCCATAGTCGCGGCGGCAATCAGCCCGGCAAGCACTCCAAACGGCCCTCGAACGGCCGCATAGAGCAGCGGCACCGACGCGGTTCCCGCCAGCGCCTCGGGCAGCTTCAAGGCGGTGGAGCTCCAGCCGAACAGCTTTACGCTGGCCACCTGCAGCCACAGATCCACAGGTGGCTTGTCGATCGAAACGCTGCCGCCCGGCTCGTAGGCACCGAAGAAGAAGTTGTGCAAGGAGACCCCCATGCTGCGCACCGCCGCGTCATAGAACGGGTCGTTCGCCACGGATCCGAGGCGCGCCAGACGCAAGGCGGCCGCTGCGGCGGTGATGAGAGCGATCGCCGGCCAGCCCGCACGACAGACACGCGCCAGAGGCGCGGCATAGCTCCGCGCCCCGCCTCGCGCAGGTGCGTGTTTTTGCGGCCGTGTCTGTTCGGCCTGGGCGGGGGAGGACATCCTCTTGGGCTTACGTCTAGTCTTGGGAAAAGCTCGATGGGCGGATCCGGTGGGCGATTATCGCGTCTGGCGGAGCCCTCGAGTGTTAGATATCGCTAATCTCGCCGCCCCGGTGACTGAACAAGACGACAACCCCAACCTCGAGATCAAAGATGAGATTCCAGAGCCCTGCCTGCCCTGCCGCGGCACGGGCAAGGTGATCTCCGGTCTCGGCGGCAGCCCCAACAGCCTACCGTGCCCATGGTGTGAGGGACGCGGGATGCGCGTCGCGCAGATCGATGCACAATCGCGCTGGACTGAGGGCCAACAAAACGAGCCCGCGCCCGAGCAGGCCACCTGATTTTGGGGAACTAAAGATCCTCTAGATGAGTAGTTAGCAAATGTGTCTAGAGAATCCTGTGCGTTACTAAAGCTCGCGTGGGTACGAGTCGATGCAGCAGGCAGAAATACCAGTCCGAGACACTATGGCAAACGCTTTCGAGTGTGTTGCAAAGCCGACGGTTCTCAACGCTGATCTCTAAAAGGGGGGTTAGCCACGAGGAGGCCGGATCGCCATTTGGGGCGATGGGTCTCAGTGCTGGTGCCAAGCAATCGGATCCTAGGAGGGTTCATGCTAAATCGACTACGCCA
>DATBPE010000047.1:0-4525 GCA_036561505.1 Solirubrobacteraceae bacterium | reverse complement strand
GTGATCGTTGAGATCACCGAGTCCAGCACCCTGCGCGACCCCGACCGCACCTGTGCGCTGCTGCAAGAGATAACCGACAAGGACATAAGGCTTGCAATCGACGATTTCGGTACCGGATTCTCCTCCCTGTCGCGTCTGCGCGACATCCCCGCCGAAATACTGAAGATCGACCGCTCCTTCGTAAGTGGTGTGAGCGGCTCACCCGACGGTCAGGCGTTCGTGCGAGCGATCATTCAACTCGCCAAGAATCTCGGCATGATCCCCCACGCCGAGGGCATCGAGAACGAGGACGAGCGTGAATTTCTGATCGCCAACGGGTGCGATCAGGGCCAGGGCTACCTGTTCGCAAAGCCAATGGCCCCCGAGGACATTCCGCGTTTCAATTTCAGTTCACAGAGCGCAAGCGGCGTCCCGCTGCTCCTCCCAGCAGACACCGGTCTGGACCCGCGAGTCGATCTGCCGTTGCGCGCCGGCGGCGGATAGGCCCGCGCGGATCTGCAGGCCCAACTTCCCCGGGCGAATCATTTGACCTAAATTGCGGCGTCAAATAGTGCACATAGTCGATTTTGACTAGTATTTCCGTCCAGCCTCGCGATTACTGCTAAACCAATAGATACATGGTTTAACTACCGCGTCCCACAGGGGCGACGGAAAAGAGGCGCAATGGCTGTAAATCACACTCGCCTAGCGAGATTTGACCTTCCCGCCGATCGCGCACCGGAGAGCTGGTACAACGTTCTCCCGGATCTGCCCAGCTCACTACCAGAGTGGAATGATCCAGCCACCGGCGAGCCCGTCAGCACTGAGTATTTGGATGAAATACTCACACCGGCGCTGGTGGCGCAAGAGCGCTCGATGGAGCGCTGGATCGAGATTCCCGAGGAGGTCGCGGAGCACTATCGCACCTGGCGCCCGACCCCCCTGTTTCGAGCACACGCACTGGAGCGCGAGCTGCAGACGCCCGCGGCGATCTATTTCAAGTACGAGGCGGCGAGCCCCTCCGGCAGCCACAAGCTCAACTCCGCGATCGCGCAGGCCTACTACGCCAAGCGCGACGGCATCAAGCGGCTGGTGACAGACACCGGCGCCGGACAGTGGGGATCGGCGCTGGCGCTGGCGGGAGCGCTGATGGGTATCGAGGTCGTCGTCTACATGATCCGTGCGAGCTTCCACGGCAAGCCCGACCGGCGCAACATGATCGAGACTTTCGGCGCCACGGTGCTCGAAAGCCCCGGCAACGGCACCCGCGCGGGACGGCGCTTTCTGGCCGAAGACGAGGATCATCCAGGCAGCGAGGCGACCGCTGTCTCGGAGGCTCTGGAGGTCGTGCGGGAAGACCCGGAGAGCCGCTTTGCCGTCGGCGCGTTCACCAACCACGTGCTGATGCACCAGACCGTCATAGGCCTCGAGACTCAGCAGCAGCTCGCTGCACTGGAAGTGAAGCCCGACTACCTCGTTGCTTCGGTCGGATGCGGGTCGAACATGGGCGGCTTTGCGCTGCCGTGGCTGTCGGACAAGCTCGCCGGGGAGGACATCACGATCATGGCCGCCGAGCCCGAGGCGTGCGCGACGCTCACCAACGGTGAGTACCGCCGTGACTTCGCCGACGCGACCGGTTCCGGGCCCGAGGTTCTGAGCATGACCCTGGGACACGACTTCGTCCCGCCGCCGATCCACGCCGGCGGGCTGCGCTACCACGGAGCGGCTCCGATCGTCGGGCTGCTCTACAACGAAGGGCTGATCGAGTCCCGCGCCTACGCACAGACCGACGTGTTCAAGGGAGCGGTCGCATTCGCGCGCCTCACCGGCCTGATCCCGGCGCCGGAGACCGCGCATGCGCTAAGCGCGGTCACAGATATCGCCCGCCAGTGCACCGAGCGGGACAGACCGGCCAACATCGTCTTCTGCTACAGCGGACACGGGCTTCTGGACCTGGCCGCCTACGGCCGCTACAACCGAGACGAACTAGAAGACTCAGAGAGTTTTCAGGCGCCCCGAGTGGCGGTGACGGCATGAGGTCCTATGCGCTGTATATAGACGGTGAGGATCGCACCACCGAGAACTGGACGTACGCCGCCAGGGCATCGGAGCTGATGGCGAACACTGTTGAGGCCTTCGACGTCAAGCGGGCACTGGAGCTGAACCGGATGAGCGCAAAGGACGCTCCCGACTACATCTTCGGGCGCTGCGCCATCGGGGACGCCCGCCTAGGCAACGAAGCCCTGGAGGCCGCTCACCGCGCCAAGTCGGTGTGGGGGCGAAGCTCCCTGAGTACTCGACGCGAGTTCGGGATCACCTTGGGGGATGCCATCATCGAGCGCCGCGAGGAGCTGGCGGACATCATGGTCGCCGAGGGCCACCCGCGCCGCTTGGCCGAATGGGAGATCCGCGGAATGACCTCGGCGATGAGCGAGATCAGCGTTGGCTGGTGTATCTCGCAGATGCGAGAGGAGCATCAGATCGGTGAGCGCCGCCTGGTCGTCGCGCGAAAGCCAGACGGGGTTGTCTGTTTGAACCCGCCTCAGAACGCGGCGGGGTCAAACTCGGGGCTTGGCATGCTGGCGCTAATGGCCGGCAACACCCTCGTTGTCAAGGCGCCGCGCTCCTCACCGCTCAGTGTCATGTTCCTCTACCGGGAGATCGTCGCAGCCGTTCTCGATCGCTTCGAGGCTCCATCGGGCACCATGAACCTGATCAGCGGCGACACTCGCCAGATCCTCAAGCAGTGGGTCGAGAGTCCGCTGGTCAACGACATCATGTTCTTTGGCAGCAGCACGCGCGGCCTGAAGCTCGGCCAGGATTGTGTGGCGGCCGGCAAGAAGCCGATTCTCGAGCTCGAGGGCAACGATTGCATCGTCGTGTGGAAGGACGCCGACCTGCCCGCGGCGGCGACAGCCATCTGTGAGTGCTTCTACGGCTCCAGTCAGATCTGCATGGTGCCCAAGAACGCGATCTTGCATCCGGAGATCGCCGAGGAGGTGATCGATCTCGTGCTCGAGCTGGTTCAGGAGATCCGGCCGGGCTATCCGGAGGACCCCGATGTTGTTCTCTCACCGGTACTGAAGGCGGATCGCTTCTTTGACTTTCTCTCTGACGCAAAGCAGCAGGGCGCGGAGGTGCTGTGCGGCGGCGGCAGAGTGGACGTCGAGGGTCAGCCCGCTCCCTCGGGAATGTTCCTGCAGCCAACCGTGATCCGCGTGAACGGTCTCAGCGACGCGCGTAACCTCAGCTGCGTGCGTGAGGAGACGTTCTTTCCGATGCTGCCCGTGATCGTCCCGTTTCAGAACCAGATAGACCTCGCCGGTCACATAATCAAATTCCTCAACGACAACCTGCATGGACTGCGCAACTCGGTGTGGGCGCAGGATCCAGAGCTGATCGAGCGCTTCGCGAACGAGGTCAACAACGGAGGTCTGCTGCGCATCAACGAGTCACACATCGGCTTCGCCCCGCTGCTGGCCACTCACGGCGGAACCGGGCGCACCGGAGGACCATTCGGCGAGATGCACTATCCGAGCCTTCGTACCTCACACATGCAAGGCATCGCGATCTCCCCTCACGGCAGTCACACGCCCGAGGACCTACTCGAAGAGATCAGTTTCCAAGGCACAGAGCAACTGGGCGAGCTGGAGCTGATCTCAACCGGCGCGTTCACTCCAAGGCAGCCAACGAGGCTCTGAGCCGTGACCAGCCGCGGTGGATCCGCGCAGCGCCTGCGGCGGAAATGCCAAATAGCATGCGGTGGTTCCGCGACATTCTCGCGGTGGATCTGTCGGAGTGATGAGGTAAGGCTGAGTTGTGGCATCTGCACCGCTTATCGCCAGGCACGCGGAGGCAGCCGTCAACCTGGCCTTGGCGGACACTCGTGTGGTCATAGTGCTCGGCGCTCGCCACGTCGGCAAGAGCACGCTGCTGGAGCAGGTCGCTGCCGGCGAGGGCGGACACCGCCAGCTCGTCACTCTTGATGATCCAGCAGTCCGCTCAGCCGCAGCGCTCGATCCCACGGGGTTCGTCGCGACCCTCGAGACGCCAGTGGCGATCGACGAGATTCACCGGGTTCCCGAGCTGATGACCGAGATCAAGCTGCGCGCAGATCGCGATCAGACGCCTGGACAGTTCGCGCTTACCGGCTCGGCGAACCTGCTCGAAATGAAGCAGGTCAAGGATTCCGGGGCTCCATGCAGAACGCCGCTGAGCCCTACGGTTCAGGCTCTCTGCTCGTGTTCGACACCTCCGCCCTGCGGATCGTCCTCGCTAAGAGCTCCTAACGCAATGCGTCGGCTCGGGTGAGGGCTTTGAAGCAGATGAGGCTGGCGCCGATGGAGAGGAATGCTTCGTGGATGTCGTCGCGTCGCTCGTAGCGGACCCTGAGGCGGCGGTATTAGTGTAGCCAGGAGAGTGTGCGCTCGACGACCCAGCGCTCTTTGCCGAGCCCGGAGCCGTGTGGGCTCTTGGGCTTGGCGATCTTCGCCTGGATCCCGCGGGCTCGCAGCTCTCGCCGGTGCTTTTTGGAGTGGTAGGCGCG
>DATBPE010000046.1:0-9595 GCA_036561505.1 Solirubrobacteraceae bacterium | reverse complement strand
CAGCAAACGGCCCTGGCGGGTGCCGAAATAGATCGCCTGCGGGTGATGGGCGATAAGCGCGAGCGTGGACTGCTCGGGTATGGGCGCGTAGCCGTCGGTGATCTGCATGCCGATTTGGGAGAGGCCGAGCAGCTTCTCCACCTTCAGATGCTCTGATTGCTCGGGCACGGCGGGGTAGCCCCAGGAATACCGGCGTCCCTGAGTTGTGGGGATGTCGAGCATCTTGCGTACCTCGTAGTGAAGCCACTCGGCCAGCCCCTCGGCGCTCTGTACACCCAACCCGTGGACGAACAGCTGCTCGGCGAACTCGCCGTCAGCCTCGAGTTTTGCCATCAGCTCCGTGACCTCTGAGCCCACAGTGACTGCCTGCACAGCGATAACGTCGAGCTCAACAGGCGGCTTGCCGTCCACAGCGGGGCGATAGAAGTCCGCCAGGCAGACGCGGTCACCCTTGGGTTGGCGCGGGCAGACGAAGCGGGTGAGCTCCGTCTCGCGGTCCTCGGGGTCGAGTACAACGATGTCGTTGCCTTGTGAGTAACAGGGAAAGAAGCCCAGCAGGGCATGTGGATGCAGATAGTCCTGCTCTTTCCACATGCGCTCCAGACGGGGACGGAAGTCCTCATCAACGAGCTTGCGCCAAGCCTCACCCTTCACTCCCTTGCCGCCCCAGTGCAGCTTGAACAACACGTGCGTGTCGAGGTGGCTGTAGAGCTCGTCGAGGTCGACCGGGATCTCTTTGACGCCCCAGAAGGGTGGGGTGGGGATCGGCACGTCGGTGCGTGCGGCTGAACGCACAGAGTCATCGGCGAAGTTGAGCTCCTCCACGGGCTCCTCGCCCTTCTCCCTGAAGGTGGTTGCCTCGGTGCGGAGCTTTGAGAGCAGCGCCTCGTGCGCCTCTGAGTCGATCAACTGGTCCATCACCGAGAGGCCCTCGAAAGCGTCCTTGCAGTAGAAGACCCCGGGGCTATAAGGCTCTGTCGAGTCTTTGCCGCCCGGATAGAGGGCACGGAAGCTGAAGGCGCGGTTGATCGCGGCGCCACCGATCAGCACCGGGTAGTCGAGATTCTTCGCGTGCAGCTCCTGGATACACGCCGGCATCTGCTTGGAGGTGGAGACGAGCAGTGCGGAGAGCCCGATCGCGGTCGCCTCGTGCTCCTGGGCGGCGTCCACGATCGTCTGGATCGGAACCTGCTTACCGAGGTCGATCACCGTGTATCCGTTGTTGGTGAGGATCGTGTTCACAAGCGACTTGCCGATGTCGTGCACGTCACCGAACACTGTCGCCAGTACGACCGTGCCCTTGGTGTAGCCCTCGATCTTGTCGAGGTATTTCTCGAGCTGTGCGACAGCGCGCTTCATCACCTCCGCGGACTGCAGCACGAACGGCAGGATCAACTCACCGGCGCCGAACTTGTCCCCGACCTCCTTCATGGCCGGCAGCAGCACCTCGTTGAGTGTCGGCACGGCGCCGATCTTCTGCACGCTCTTGTCGATCTGGTCCTCAACTCCGTCTCGGCGGCGGCGCAGGATGTGGAAGTGAAGCGCCTCCTCGGGCTCCATCCCCTCGGTTGGGTCGGCGGCGCTCTGGGCCACGTCCTCCTCGCCCTTTGACTCGAAGTGCTCGATGAACTTCTCCAGGGCGTCCTCGCGGCGGTTGAATACGAGGTCGTCAGCCAGCTGGCGCTCGGACTCCGAGATCTCCCCGTAAGGGGTGATGTGGTTGGGGTTGACCATCGCGAGGTCGAGCCCCGCCTGCACACAGTGGTGAAGGAACACGGAGTTGAGCACCGCGCGAGCGCCGGGGGAGACACCGAAGGAGACGTTGGATACCCCGAGCGAGGTCTTCACCTTTGGGATCTCCGCCTTGATCCGCTTGATGCCCTCGATCGTCTCCACCGCCGAGGGGCGCCACTCCTCATCGCCCGTTGTGAGCGTGAACGTCAGGCAGTCGAAGATCAAAAGCTCGGGATCGAGACCGTGCTCCTCACAGCACAGGTCACGAATACGTTCGGCGATCTCGACCTTGCGCTGCGCGGTCTTTGCCATGCCGACCTCGTCGATCGTCAGCGCGATCAGCGCAGCACCATGGGCGAGGGCGACTGGGACCACACGGTCGAGCTTGTCTCTACCAGCCTCGAGGTTGACCGAGTTGACGATCGCCCGTCCAGGAATCTGCTCCAGCGCCCGTTCGATCACCTCCGGCTCGGTCGAGTCGATCTGAATCGGCGCGGGCTGGGTCAGTGAGACCTTCTTGGCCACAAGGCGCATCTGTTCGTCCTCGTCGCTGCGCTCAGTCAGCGCCACGCACAGATCCAGGACGTGCGCGCCGCCGGACACCTGGTCCTCGGCGATCTGCACGAGCCCGTCGTAGTCGTCTGCCAGCAAGAGCTCCTTGGCCTTGCGCGAGCCTTGGGAGTTCACGCGCTCGCCGACCATCGTCGGGGCTGGCTCCTGGGTGAGCGGGGTGGCAGCGATCATCGAGGAGAGATGGGGGGGACGTGGCGCCGGCCGCGGGGTCACAGAACGTCCGGCGACGCGCTCGGCGATCGCCCTGATGTGCTCGGGCGTGGTGCCGCAGCAGCCGCCGACGATGCCCACGCCGTAGCGCTCGACGAACTCCGTGAGCGCGTTCGCAAGCGGCTCGGGCTGCTCGGGAAAGATCGTCTCGCCGTCGGGGCCCTGCAGCGGCAGACCGGCGTTCGGGATACACGCAACCGGTACGGAGCAGAATTCGCCGAGGAAGCGGATCGCGTCGCGCATGTCCTCGGGACCGGTCGAACAGTTCAGGCCGATCACGTCGACCTTCAGCGCTTCCAGTGTGCATAGGACGGCCGAGATGTCGGTGCCGAGCAGCATCTTGCCGCCGTTGGGTAGTAGCGACACCGAGGTGTGGATCGGCAGTGTGCGACCCGTCGACTTGAATGCCTCGCGGGCGCCGAAGACCGCGGCCTTGACCTCGAGGATGTCCTGGGCTGTCTCGATGATGATCAGATCAGCGCCACCCTCGATCAGGCCGGCCGCTTGCTCTGAGAAGACCTCGGCGAGCTCTGAGAAGCGGATCTGCCCGAGCGAGGGGTCCTCGGAGGCGGGGAGGTAGCCGGTTGGGCCGATCGAGCCCGCGACGAAGCGGTCCTCGCCGGCCGCCTTGCGGGCTATCTGTGCGGCCTTGACGTTGATCTCCTGAGTGTGCTCGCCCAGACCCCACTCCTCGAGCTTCAGGCGCGAGGCCTGGAAGGTGTCGGTCTCGACTACTTCAGCTCCCGCTTCGAGCATCGAGCTGTGAACGCCCTCGATGACGTCGGGGCGGTTGAGCACGAGCGCCTCGTGGCACTTGCCCTGCAGGCCGCCGTAGTCCTCGGATGTGAGATCGAATTGCTCGAGCGTTGCTCCCATGCCGCCGTCGTAGATGACGAGGTGACTGGAGATCGCCTGCAGGAAGTCGCGCATTTCCCGGATGCTAGCAGCGGCCAGACAACCTTGACACGGTCATGCAAAGGTTATCTTTGGGTTTGGGTTTGTCCCGCTCCCCAAGGGAAGTCGATGCTCACCAGCCACGCCCCGTCGCTTCCGCGTGTGTACACCACCATTGACTCGCCGCGGCTGACAAAAGCCGGCCGTCCGTCGATGGCCGGAGCGGTGAGCGTCAGCGTCCCGGTGGCGACCGCGGTCTGCTCGGTGGCGTGAATCGTGCGCAGATCGATCTCCATCCTGGTCCCGCTTGCGACTAGGCTCTCGAGGATCCCGCTCACAGCGTCGAGCCCGCTCGTCTGAGAGCCGTCGGGGGAGACAACGATCGCGTCCTCGCTCCAAAGCTCTAGTGCCCCTCGCGCGTCACCAGCGTTGATGGCCTTCGCGAGCGCCTCGGCAACCTCTTTGGGCGACTCCGCTCTCACAACCTCAAAACTATCTGCTGTGAGCGATCGGTGTGCCGTGAGCTCACCTGAGAGATAGGGTCTCGGGCGATGCAATCGATCGCGGCTACCGCAAGCTCTCTCAGAGTTCTGCCCGGCGCTTCTCTACGTGTGAGTCTCGAGAGAGCGACAACCTGATGCCCCGATACGCGGCTTTCCTGAGAGGCATCAACCTCGGCAACCGGCGAGTCAAAAATGAGCAGCTGCAGGACTGCTTCGTGGGACTTGGTTTTGGAGAAGTCGACACCTTTCGCGCCAGCGGCAACGTGATCTTCTCGGCCGATGAGCCCAAGACCATCGAGGATCTCTCGCGGCGAATCGAAGACGGGCTGGCAGACGGGCTCGGCTTTCAGGTCACGACGTTTCTACGCAGCGCCGAGCAGATGAACCAGATCGCCTCCTACAAACCGTTTGCTGATGAGACGGTGGCCTCCAGTGCCGGCAAGCTGCAGGTGATGCTGCTCGCAACCCAGCCACCGGCGCGGGCACGTACGCAGGTGCTCGAGCTCGCAAGTGAGGAGGACCTGCTCGCGATTCACGGGAGCGAGCTCTACTGGCTTCCCAACGGTCGCATCACTGATTCCACGCTTGACCTGAAAACGATCGCCAAGGCGCTTGGAGACTGCACCCAGCGGACCAAGGGCACGATCGAGCAGATCGCCGCCAAACACTTCGCGGTGTAGGAGAGCCCGCGGCCGGGCGGACTCTCCCGCGAGCACCGCTACTTGATGAACAGCATCTCCGAGTACTTCGGCAGCGGCCACAGATCATCGGCCACGAGCTTCTCCAACCGGTCGGCGACGTCACGCACGTCTTCCATCGCGGGGATGACGGAATCGCGCATGTACACCGCCTCCTTCATCGGGGAGCTATCGGGATGGTTCTCGTCGAGGTTTGCGTCCTCGAGCTTCAGCAGCGCGAAGTGCAGCTCCTTGATCAGCGGCTCGACCTCACCAACCAGCTCCTCGAGGCCCGTGGCTTTGAGTTCGTTGAGATAGCGCACGGACGCCGGCAGAACCATTGTGCGTGCGATCGCGGCAGCCGTCTCGGACTCGATGTTGATGTTCATCACGTACTGCTCGGTGAACACGTCACAGCGGGACTCGAGCTCGCGCTTGGTCAGCACCTTGTACTTTTTGAACGTCGCGACCGTTGACTTCTCGACGATCCACGGCAGCGCGTCAGGGGTCGTTTTGAGGTTGGCAAGGCCCCGCTTCTCAGCCTCCTTGTGCCACGCCTCCGAGTAGCCGTCGCCGTCGAACACGACCTGCTTGTTTGCGGCCCAGGCGTCCTTGACTACGCCGGTTACGGCCTTCTCCAGCGTGGTGGTGCCTTTCAGTGCGCCCTTGAGCTTCTCGGCGAGCTCGTCGACCGTCTCGGCGACGATCGTGTTCAGCACCGTGTTGGGCCACGCCGGCGAGGAGTTCGACCCGAGCGCGCGGAACTCGAACTTGTTGCCGGTGAACGCGAACGGGCTGGTGCGGTTGCGGTCGCCGCCGTGGAGCGGAAGCGCCGGCAGCACGGGTGTGCCGAGTCCGAGGAACGAGCCGGGCTTTGAGGCCTGCACCTTGCCGGTCTCGATCGCCGAGAAGACCTTCTCGAGCTCGGCGCCGAGGAAGATCGAGATGATCGCCGGCGGCGCCTCGTTGGCGCCCAGGCGATGGTCCTGTCCCGCGCTCGCGATCGACGCGCGCAGCAGCTGCTGGTGCTTGTTCACAGCCTGGATCACCGCGGCGCAGAAGAACAGGAACTGCAGGTTCTCCGCCGGGGTGTCGCCCGGGTCGAGCAGGTTCAGCCCGGTATCGGTGCCCATCGACCAGTTGTTGTGCTTGCCCGAGCCGTTTACACCGGCGAAGGGCTTCTCGTGCAGGAGACAGACAAGCCCGTAGCGCCGGGCTGTGTTCTGCATGATCTGCATCGTGACCATCTGATGGTCGGATCCGACGTTGGAGTTCTCGAAGATCGGCGCGACCTCGTACTGGTTCGGTGCGACCTCGTTGTGGCGCGTCTTGATCGGGATGCCGAGCTTGGCGAGCTCGAGCTCGACCTCGAGCATGTAGGCGAGCACGCGCTCGGGGATCGAGCCGAAGTAGTGGTCGTCGAGCTCGTGACCCTTCGGCGGCTTAGCACCGAACAGCGTGCGTCCGGTGGTAACGAGGTCGGGACGTTCAAAGAAGTACTGCTCATCGATCAGGAAGTACTCCTGCTCGCAGCCGGTCGTCGTAAAGACGCGCTTGGCGCCCTCCACGCCGAGCAGCTCCAGCGCCCGCATCGCCGCGCCGGAAAGAGCATCCATCGAACGCAGCAACGGGATCTTGTGATCGAGTGCCTCACCGGTCCACGAGGTGAAGGCGGTTGGTATGCACAGCAGAGCGCCGTTGGGGTTCTCCAGGATGAACGCCGGAGAGGTGGGGTCCCAGGCGGTGTAGCCGCGAGCCTCGAAGGTCGCGCGGATACCGCCCGTGGGGAAAGAGGACGCGTCGGGCTCGCCCTGGATCAGCTCCTTGCCGGAGAACTCCGCGATCGCTGTGCCGTCGCCCACTGGGCCGTAGAAGGAGTCGTGCTTCTCCGCTGTCATGCCCGTCAGCGGCTGAAACCAGTGCGTGTAGTGGGTGGCGCCCTTCTCCATCGCCCACTCCTTCATCGCCTGCGCCACGGAGTCAGCGAGCGTCGTGTCGAGCGCCTCACCACGCTCCAGTGTCTTCTGTAGCGCCTTGTAGACGTGCTTGGGCAGGCGGCTGCGCTGCACGCTCGCACTGAAGACGTTAGAGGCGAAGACCTGATTGCCGGGAAGGGTCAGATCGGGTGATCCGAGCGCCGAGCCGTTGGCGCTCCACTGGGCGGCGGTGACGTTGTGCTGACGGGTCCTGGCGGGCATGGGTTGGGTCGATTCCTCCTAATAACGGGCGGCGCGATTGGACGCGATAACCAACGAATCGTAGTCCTAAGCTCGTCCTTGAGCATCGCTCCCGTGGCGAAATCCCCGGCGCGATCTTTCGACAGCCGGCCAAACGCCGCTGGCTTCGCCGCTAGCCCGCTGGCGATGGGCGAGCAGCTCGATCAGCCGCGTGCGTGATCCCGCGCAGGCGCTTAAGGCACAAGCGGCAGCGCACCGGCTGCGACCTGCCCGGTGGCCGGGTTCACATGGGTGATCGGCGGTTGCGGGGCGATGTTCACCTTGAACTGCCCGGTCGGCGCGCGGCCGCCTTCGAAGTCGACTTTCGCCTTGCCGCTCAGGCCACCGGCGATCGTGTAAGTGATCGTGTACTGCCCGGCCTTCACCGGTGTCACGCTCCAAACGAGAGTCCGCGACTGACCGGCCGGCACCGCGCCGGTCGCCCACGTGTTCGGGGTGGCGGTGGAGTAGTTACCGGGGCTGTCGAAGGGCACGCTCTGCACGGGGCGTGCGGGGGATGGCCCGGGGCCCTGCTCCACGACCCACACCGGACGCAGGCGGTAGGACAGTTTCGGATAGTTGCTCAGGTACCCGAATGATTTGATCGTGACCGCCAGGTTGGGAATGGCCGTCGTTCCCGTGTTACGCACCACGAGCTTGAGCTTGGTGGTGCGGGCGATCGCCTGCTTGGTCGGGAAGCTCGCCTTGAGAAGCTTGACCGTGAAGGTGCCCTTTGGTTCGTGGACATCCTGATGGGCCTGGCCGCAGCCCGCCACGCAAGCACCCGCAAGCGCAAGTAGACCCACCCATGAACGCCCGCGGCTCCCCATCAGCCGGGCCACGATACCAGTGTGTGTAGCACGCCGCTAGCGTATAGCGTAGAGTTTCGCGTCAGCAACCTTTGTGGTCGCCGATTGTCGCCCGAGGAGGGGTGCAGGAATGGTTCGCAGTGTGGCTGAGCGAGCGTTTCTCCCAACGAGGAACCTGCTCGAGGAAATTGGGGACATGATGATCCTGACGGGCAAGACGATCTTGTCCGCCCTCAGGCCTCCCTACCCCTACGGCGGCGAGTTCGTCTCCCAGTTCCTGTTCGCGCTGCGCCTGTGCTGGTTTCCGCTGTTGATCTCGACCGTCGCGTTCGGGTACGAGGCGCCGGGACTACAGGCCGCCAACTTCCTCTCGCTGTTCGGTGCGCTGGACCGCCTCGGCGGCTTCTTCATCCTCGCCTCGGTCCGCGAAGCCGGGCCGTTCATCGACGCCGTGGTGCTGGCGGGCATCGCCGGAACCGCGATCACCGCCGATCTCGGGGCCCGCAAGATCCGCGAGGAGCTCGACGCGCTGCAGGTGCTCGGGGTGGATCCCGTCAAGAACCTCGTCGTCCCGCGCTTTCTCGCGCTGATGCTCGTGACCGGCCTGTTTGACATCTACGCGGTGCTGTTCGGGATCTTCGGCGGAATCATGACCACGCTCGTCTACGGGCAGCCGTTCGGGCCGTTCTGGGCGACCTTCTTCTCAAACGCCAACACCACCGACCTGTGGGGGTCGGTGCTGAAGACGACATTGTTCGGGGCGATCATCGCGATCGTCTGCTGCTACAAGGGGATGACCGCCTCCGGCGGCGCCGAGGGCGTCGGGCGGGCCGTCAACCAGGCGGTCGTGATCGCCTTCCTGGGAGTCTTCTCCTTCAACTACGTCTTCACCCAAACACTCCTGGCCACGCACCCACAGATCCTGATACCGAAGTGATCGCCGCCAGCGAGCAACCGCAGGGAGCGGCGCAGTGAACGAACTGCTGGCCATGCCCCGCGAATGGCTGGCGGCCGCCGGGGAGATCGGTAGGTTCACCGGCCAGGTTGTCCGCGACGTCTGGGGCCTTCGGGTATTTCGCTTCTTCGGCGAGGCGCTGCGCCAGTCCGGGATCCTGATCGTCGGCTCGACGATCGTCATCTGGAGCCTCGTTTTCATCATCGGCCTGCAGTGCGGGATCCTCGGCGCCTACGTGACCAACGGCGTCGGCGCCCCCGCCTACTCGGGTGTCTTCACCGCCTGGTGTGACCTGCGCGAGCTCGTGCCGCTCGTCTTCGGCTACATGATGGCCGCGAAGGTCGGGACCGGCATCGTCGCGGAGCTCGGAGCGATGCGCATCTCCGATGAGATCGACGCGCTGGAGGTCATGGGCATCGACTCCATGACCTTCCTCTGCGCGACCCGACTGCTGGCGGCGTGGTTGGTGCTGCCGTTCATGTACCTGGCTGCGATCGGCGCCGGCTTCCTCGCGTCTTACCTGGCGGTGGTCCAGCAGATCGGCTACGTCTCTGCGGGCGGCTACTTCCTGATCTTCTGGGAGTTTCAGAATCCACCGGACTTCCTCTACAGCTTGATCAAGGCGATGTTCATCGCCACCGCGATCGTGCTCGTGGGCTGTTACTACGGTTACAACGCCAGTGGTGGGCCCGTGGGTGTGGGAACGGCCACAGCCAAGAGCATGGTGCTCAACCTCGTGCTGATTCACCTGATCGCGATGCTCGGCACCCAGTTCTTCTGGGGAGCCAATCCGCGAGCCCCGATCGGGGGATAGCAATGGCCGAAGAGGACTCCGAGCAGCTCAAGCGCGAAGAGGAGGAAGAGTTCCAGTTTCACTCCGGGGTCAGCCGCCCGACCGGTGTTCCCGACGCCGTCGAGTTCGTCGACGTGCACAAGGCCTTCGGACGCAACCGTGTCCTGCGCGGGCTGAACCTCGGCATTCCAGAGGGCAAGGTCTCGATGATCCTCGGACCCTCCGGCACCG
>DATBPE010000045.1:0-9128 GCA_036561505.1 Solirubrobacteraceae bacterium | reverse complement strand
GGATCTGGCCTGGCTGAGAAGCGAGCGCCGGGCCGTCCAGGTCAGATCGTTCTCCAGTGCGCAGTCCAAGCACCGCGCACTCGATCTCGATTCCGAGTGCCATCGCCTCGACGATCACGAGGGCGTCGTGTTCGAAGGCGTCCGTTAGAGCGCCACGCATCTGCTCGGCCGCAGTTACCTTGGCGATCCCGACCGAGGAGCCAAGGTGCGCCGGCTTGACGAACACCGGCAGTCCAAGCTGTGAGACCTCCTCGATGACTCCGTCGCTGTCGGAATGCCAGCGCTCGGCTGAGACGCCCAGATAGTCGACCTGGGGAATGCCGGCAGCTGACATCAGATCCTTGAACATGACCTTGTTCATGCACAGGGCGGAGGCAGCCACCCCGGCCCCGACATACGCGACGTCGAGCGTCTCCAGAGCGCCCTGCACCGTGCCATCCTCGCCAAACGGACCGTGTAGGACCGGGAAGACGACATCAGCGTCGAGCAGTCCGTGACCGGGGCGAAGCGAGAGCTCCTCACCGTCGTGGCTCCAGACTCCATCCTTGGCGATCAGCACGGTCCTGACCTGATGGCCGGCGGCATCCAGACCCTCGCGCACCGCCTGCCCGGATGAGAGCGACACGTTGTGCTCGGAGGAGCGGCCTCCAGACAGCACCGCGACGGTGAGAGCCGGGCTTTGACTCACTGACCACCAGCGGGAGGCGGGACTGGATTGGCGGCCGCTGTACTGGTTGTGGTGGAGCTCGTGGTTTCCGTCGTGGTGGTGGCGGGCGCCACCCCGACGGTGATGGTTACAGTCGAGTTGCGTTTGACGTTCTTGCCCGCCTTGGGGCTCTGTGCGATGACGATTCCGACCCGTGTCGGGTCGGTGACTTCAGCGGTAACGGTGTTTGACTTGAAACCGGCCCCGGCGATTTCGCCGACCGCGCGTTCTTCCTTCTTCCCGACCACTCCGGGAACGTGCACCGTTGCGGGTGCTTGCGCGAGCACAAAATCTACCGGTGTGCCCGAAGCGACGGAGGCACCGCCCTGCGGCGACTGCGAAAGCACTGTGCCGGCGGTCTGTGTCGATGTTTGCTGGGTGACGGCGCCGACCTTCAGACCAGCCGAGGCCAAGGCGCCCGCCGCCTGTTCCTGGGTATCTCCTGTGAGGTCCGGGACGCCGACCTTCGCCGGCCCGTTTGAGAGAAGGATGTTCACTGAGCTGCCCACACGCGCGTCTGTTTCCGCTGCCGGTTCGGTGGAGATGACGAATCCGGCCTTGACCGTGGAGCTCGCTCGGTGCTTGATGGCGGGCCGAAAGCCGTGCGCTCGCAATGTGCGTTCAGCCTCCGAACGCGAGAGACCGGCGACTTCGGGCACCGGCGCGTCACCGGGACCGGAGGAGATCACGAGTGTGACCTGTGATCCTCTGCTTATCTTTCTACCGGCTGTCGGGGAAGTGTTGATCACCGATCCGGGTGGCACCGCGCGGCTGGTGGCGCCGGAAAAAGTCGCCTTCAGGCCATCTGCCTGCAGCTTGGAGGCGGCTAGTGCCTGCGGCTCCCCGGCGAGTTTGGGCACGGTCACCTGCCGCGCCCGGTCAGCCAGCACAAATATCGCGGCGGCGGCAATAGCTGCGACCGCCAGGGTAGCGGCGATCCACAGCAGCGTGGTTTTTTTGGTGTCTTGGCTCTGTGGCGGCTCGGCCGCGAGCAGCAACGCTCCGCCGCTAGCCGAGGAGCGGTCGTTGGTGGGGGCGGAGGATGCCATGATGCTGGTGGACCCTTGGGAGAGTCCGTCCCTGACTGTTTGTAGCGCCGAGATGAACTCGTCAGCGTTGGTAAAACGCTTGGCTGGATCCTTGGCCAGGGCGTGCAGAACGACCGCGTCCAGCGGCGGCGGGATCGACGGGTTCAGGGCGCTCGGCGGAGGCGGCACAGCGGAGACTTGCTGGAGCGCGATGCTGACCGCGGTCTCCCCATCGAAGGGGATCTGCCCGGTGAGCAGCTCATAGAGGACTATTCCCACCGCATATAGATCTGAGGAGGCGCTGACCGGATGACCCTGAGCCTGCTCGGGTGAGAGGTATTGCGCGGTGCCCATGATCGAGCCGGTCAGCGTCATATCCGAAGCCCCGGCTCGCGCGATCCCGAAGTCGGTCACCTTGGCGCGCCCCTCCTCATCGAGGATCACGTTGTGGGGCTTCAGGTCGCGGTGAATGATGCCTCGACGATGCGCGAAACGGGCCGCGTGCAGGATCTGGATCACGATGTTGATTGCACTCAGCGGCTCGAGCGCGCCATGCTCGCGTACGACCTGCTTCAAAGAGCGCCCCGGCAGATACTCCATGGCGATGTAATAGGTGCCGTTCCACTCGCCTCGATCGAAGATCGACACAACGTTGGGATGAGACAGGCCGGCGGCACTCTGCGCCTCTCGGCGGAAGCGCTCGACGAACTCTTGGTCCTCGGCGAATCGGTGATGCAGAATCTTGACGGCGACCTGACGGCCTAGTAGCCGATCTTCGGCGAGATACACCTCGGCCATGCCCCCCGATCCCATCCGCGAGATCACTCGGTAGCGTCCGTCGATGATCGTCTCGGGGTCAATCATGCAGCAGCGCTTCCATGACCTGGCGCGCGACTGGGGCCGCGAATGTGGCGCCGTAGCCGGAGACGCCCCTGACGGTGACCGCGATCGCCACGCGCGGGTTGGCGGCGGGAGCGAAGGCTATGAACCAGACGTTGTTGACCGCTGTGCCGATCTGGGTTTCAGCCGTGCCGGTCTTGCCCGCCACCTGCACTCCGGGGATCTGTGCGGGAGTGCCGGTGCCTTCCCTTACGACCGCTTCCATCATGCCTGTCACGGCCGCCGCGGTGGAGGGCTTCATTACGACTGACTGGACTTGCCCGGGTATCCGCGTCACCGTGCGGCCTTCGGGATCAATGATCCGATCGGTCAGGTGCGGGACCATGAGCTTGCCGTGGTTGGCGACCGCGGCGGCAACCTCGGCCATCTGCAGTGGAGTCACCTCGAGTTTGTCCTGACCGATTCCCATCCGCCCGACATCCACGGCAGGGTTTGTGGGGGAGAGCAGCTGGCCTCCGGGCCGCAGGTACTCTCCGCTTGAGGACATCTCGTTGGCCGGATAGTCAAGCCGTGGCTTGTGGTCGAAACCGAAGCGTGCCATGTAGCGCTCGAGTGTGCGCTTGCCAACCTTTTCGGCAACCTGCGCCCAGACGGTGTTGACCGATTCCGCGAGTGCCTTCGTGAGTGTTATTTCCCCGAAACTGTCGTGGTTGTCGTTGCCCAGCGGCACGCCGGAGATCGGGATGTCGTTGCGTCCGCTAAGCGTGGAGGAGGGCGTGAAAGCGCCGCTATCGATCGCGGCGGTCGCGGTTACCACCTTGAAGGTAGAGCCTGGCGCGTAACCGTCTTGAACGGCTCGGTTGACGAGCGGAGTCCCGGCTGAGTCGTGGGCGAGCTTTTCGTATTCCTGCAAGGAGCTCAGCCTGTTTGGGTCGTAGCTGGGCACGGAGGCCATCACCCGCACCGCACCCGTGCGCGGTTCCAGTGCCACCACCGCTCCGCTGTGTTCGCCGAGCGCTTTGATGGCCACCTGCTGGGCGTTGGGGTCGAGTGTGGTGATCAGTCGGTCTCCGCGGCGACGCTTGCCCTGCAACTGGTCGAGGATGCTCTGAAAGTTGCTGGTGCCCTGTCCCGTCAGCGCGTCGTTGCGGTAACGCTCCAGGCCGGCCTGTCCAAGATCGGTGTAGGCGTAGCCGATCGCGTTGGCGAACTCCTTGCCGAGCGGATAGGTGCGACGGAACGTGCCTTCACGTCCGTGTACGCTGCGCGCCAGCACCGCCCCGTCAGAGGCGACGATGGTGCCACGTTCGACGCGCTGCGCTTCGAGCAACTCCCTGGCGTTCAGGGGATTGTTGCGCAGCGAAGAGGCTTCAAAGACCGTCCAGCGTGAGGTGAACGCCACGAGCGCGAGGAACAGGAGTACGACCAGCCCATAGAGGCGTACGATCGGACGGTTCATCTAGAGTGCACCTAGTCGCTCAGCTGTCCGAGTTCGAGGCTGTGCACGAGCTCCGAGGCGTTGCTTTCCGAGCGCCAGGAGTGGTCGAGCAAGGTGTGCCTGCGGCTGGGCGGGATGCTAGAAGCTGGTACCCCCGAGACGTAGTACTGGCTGTAGAGGTGAATCTCGCCTGGAAGCGAGAAGGGCAGGCCGTTGTAGATGGTCACCAGGCCGCGGCTATTGGTCGCGATGAAGTAGATCGACTGGCAGGCCAGGTAGGCGCCGCTGAGCACAACGGCGAGCACCCCAAGCAGCACCATCGCCGGCACCAATCGACGTAGGCGCCGGCGGGGTCGTTGTGCGCTCGGTGCCGTGGCCATCCGGGGTCGCCGTCGCTTGACAACCACTCCTGGCGTCGGTGCGTGCCCGACGGCGCTCGCACCCGGGCTTGGATCCTCGTGTCCGAGAAGCTCAGCGTGGCCATCCAGGGTTGGCGCAGGAACATCGGTGAGGGTCGTGTGCTGCCCGTCATCGCGAAGGCTCTCGGCGTCGTCTAGGCGGAAGAGAACCACTGTGATGTTGTCCCTTCCGCCCGCCTCGTTGGCCGCCGCCAGGAGCGCCTCGCCAGTGTCGCGCAGGCTCTCATTCGCGGAGAGGATCTCGGCGAGCCGCGCTTCGGGGACCATCGTGGTCAGCCCGTCGCTGCACAACAGATAGAGATCGCCGGCCCGCGCGCGGTGGGTGCGAGTGTCCACCTCGACCGCCGGTTCGGGGCCCAGCGCACGGGTGATGATCGAACGCTGAGGATGTTCTTGGGCTTCCTCTGGTGTGAGCTTGCCCTGGCGCATCAGCTCATCCACGAGCGAGTGGTCGTCAGTCAGGCGCAGCAGCTCGCCGTCGCGCAAGCAGTAAGCGCGGCTGTCCCCCACGTGAGCCACCGAGACCTCGTCCTCGCCGACATAGGCGACGGTCAAGGTAGTGCCCATACCGGCGTGCTCGGCATTGCTCTGAGAGAGCTCGTAGATTCGCGAATTCGCCTCTTGGGCACGCGCTGTGAGGCTCCCCTCTGGATCGGTGGCCGCTTCGTCGCCCAAGCCGTGACGAAAGACCTCTACGGCCAGCTGCGAGGCGACCTCGCCTGCCTGAGCGCCGCCCATGCCGTCCGCGACGGCGAACAGCGGCGCTCTCGCGAACAGCGAGTCCTCGTTGGCGCGCCGCTGGCGCCCAGTGTCGGTTCCGGAGTACTGCTCGGCTACTCGAAGCACCTAAGTACCCTTCCGTGTCGCTGTGGGTCCTCGATCGCGAAGATGATCACGGGTCCACCTCGAAGGTGAATTCGCTCTCACCGATACGCACCCGGTCTGCGGGATGCAGCGGTCGTGGCGTGGCGAGCGGCTCCTCGTTTAGGTATGTGCCGTTGGTCGAGCCGAGGTCTTCGATGGCGAGAATGCCGCCCTGCTCAAAGATGCGCGCGTGCTGGGAGGAAGCAAAGGGATCCTCCAGGCGGATCTCGGCCTGATCTCCGCGGCCGAGCACCACGTCCCCGTCGAGGTCGTAGATCATGCCTGACTCATGGCCGGCTGCGCGCTCGACCACCAGTCGTGGGGTGCGCCGCAACACGTCGTATCCGAGTGGCGCGGAGGCCGAATGCAGTCCGGTTGCATCCATCGGGATCGAAGGCTCCCCGTGCACCTCACGGCGCGCGCGCAGGTCGCGGTAGCCACTGCGCACCACCCACGCCAGGAACAGGTAAAGCACGGCCAGGAAGCCGAACTTGAGCGCTACCGAAACTGGCTGGAGCGTGTTCATCTGATTTCGAAGACGATCTCTGTATTTCCGAGCTCGATGTGGTCTCCATTGTGCAGCGGGCTGGCCTGCTCCAGCGCCAGCTTGTTCACCCGCACGCCGTTAGTGGAGTGGAGATCTTCTATCGCCCAGCCCGCGGGCGTGGGGGTCACCTTGGCGTGACGGCGAGAGACGCCCGCATCATCCAGCACGATGTCACAGTTGTGCCCACGGCCGATCACAGCCCCCTTTGGCGCGACCAGGAGACGTCGTCCGTCTGTGAGGATGAACGCGCGCTCGCCGTGAGGGGCCCTGGCCTGCTCCAGCTCTCCGCGCAGCCGCTCGGAGGTGCTGTAGATCATTGTGTGGCCGTGCGCGGCCTGCGTGATCTCCTCCGCGTCCTCTTCACTGGAGTGCACCAGCCGAGTCTGTATGCCGAACTCGCCCAACCGCAGGTGCTCATCGGTTTGGAAGGTGACCGTAGGGCGCGAGGCCAGTATCAGTTGCTCGCGGCGGGCGTGCTCGAGTAGGTAGGCGCAAAGCTCGTCGAGCACCTCCAGCTCGACCTCCTCGTAGCGCTGCCGGTCCTCGGACGATAGCCACACTAGATACTCGTTGGGGACGTAAACCCGCGAGACCGAGGCCGTGCGATGCTCATCCATCTCTCGGACAAGCTTGCGGGCGATTTCCATCGGCCGCACCTGGGAGCGAAAAACACGTCCAAAGCCGCCTTCCACGAGGCCGGAGATCGTGCTCTCAAAGCGCCTGAGGATGTTCATAAAGACATTGCGTCATGTGTTCGGGGGACGACTTAGAGCGGATCTCTTCCACGAGCGGCCTCGCCTCCCGCCAGTTTCAGTTGAACCCATGCTACGGGCTCAGAGGGGACCTCGCAGGGCACGCGCACCTACCGCCACTACGCCGGCCAGGATCGTCGAGAGGATCAACTCGCGTGGTGCCGGCGCCACCGCCTTGGCGGGTAGACCACTGTCTAGCAGTGGCTGGACGGCCACCAACGCGCCCGCCCACACGCTTACCAGCACCGCGTCCACGGCAAACCGCCGCCCACGCACCAGCCATGCGAGGAGCATCGATCCGACGGCCCACACTCCCGCTCCCAACAGCACCCCGGAAGTCAAGAGCGGAAACAGCACATGGGTCGCGGTAGCGTGCAGCGAGGACTGCCACAGCGGCGGTGTTCGGGCCGTAGAGCCGAGCCACAGACGCCGTCCCGCCAGTGGCTCGCCCAGGGTGAGCCACCAGTAGCCCAGAGCCCCCAGGGCGGCGCGTGCCCGCCATCCGGACCTCAACCCGGCGATCGCGGGAAACACACCCGCCAGGCCGATCAGGCCGAGAGCCGGCGCCAGCGCGCACGTGCACCATCCCGGCCCGCTGCGGCGCGGAAGCGCGAGCAGCGGAAGCGCCGCGGCGCCAAGCAGAAGCGCGACTCCTGTCTGCCCACTCAGTGCCTGCCAGAGGATGACTCCCCCAGCGCAGGCCAACCAGCACACACGCGGTAGCTCATACCAGCGCCGCTGTGCCCGTTCGGTGGGGTAGTCGATTGGGCTCGCCTGCTTCGCCACCCGATGCCGTCCTGTTTGTCGGGCGCGGCTCCTCCCGGGTCCCCAGTGCGCTTCCCGGTCGTCTGCGGGCTGCTCACAGAGCTCCTTCTCCAGAGCGCCCCGCAACTGCGCAAGCGTGCCGCGCTGCTCGGCGCGCGGCGCCAGGGCGCAGTCCACGGCGTGGGTGAGCTCGCGCGCGAGATCGCGGCGTGATCGCTCGAGCGGCGTGATCGCCCTGCCGATGCGACGCACGGTCGCGGCTGGTGTCTGACCGCGTACCGGATTGATGCCGCTGAAGGCCTCATACAGCACCAGCGCGAGCGAGTACAGATCGGCGCTCGCGTCGGCCCTCAGTCCTTCGCTCTGCTCGGGCGCCATGTAGGCCAGGGTGCCCAGCACATCACCGGTATGTGTCAGGACATCCGCCCCAGCCAGATGTGCCCCACCAAAGTCGGCCAGCTTGACTGACTGCTCCGGCTGACGTGGATGCTCGGCTATCAGGACGTTCTGAGGCTTGACGTCGCGGTGTACGACACCCTGCTCGTGTGCGTGCTCGAGCGCTTCGGCTAGCGACACGCCGATTTCAATTATCCGCCGGTCGCTGAGACCGTCGGCGGCGATCAGCTGATCGAGCGTTTGACCGCGGACGAGCTCAGAGGCCAGATAGAACTCATCCTGCTCGCAATGGGCCTCATAAAGCGCCACGATCGCCGGGTGCGAAAGACGGGCGCTGACCATCGCCTCTCGTGTGGCTCGCTCGCGATCGATGCGCCCCGGCAGCGAAATGCACTTCAGCGCCACCTCGCGACCGAGCAGCTCATCGTGGGCTTCCCAGACCACACCGAAACCGCCGGCTCCGAGCCGGCGGATCAGCCGGTAGCGTTCGAGAAGCAGCTCGGCGCGCCCGTCGGCTCGCGCCACCGACCGACGCTCCGGCGCTGATTTCAGGCGCCCCTGTTGGCGGCTGTGAACGAGAGTCTGCGGCGAATCCACCGCGTTCGCCTTCGTCCCGGTGCCTGCGTTCCCTGCCTTTGCGTCCGCCAAAGCCGCACTGACCGAGAAGTTGCAGGGTCGTCACGGTCTGGGGCTCCAGTCATACTGGGGTCTTCTCAAGTTCCTGCAAGGAGCCACTTTTGTCGTTCTTTGACGATGACGAGGACCCCAAAGGTCCATCTCCAACGAGATCACCCCCCAGACCGCCGCGACCGCGACCGCGCTCGGCGTCTCATTCAGCTGGTCAAGGGACTCCCGATCACCACACCCTGATGGTTCGCCGCCGCGTGGCGGCCGGTGTTGGTCTCGTGCTCGTAATCGTGATCGTCCTGGTCATCAACGGCTGTTTGAAGAACCGTGCGCACGCCGCGCTTGAAACCTACGGCCAACAGGTCAGCCAGCTCGTGAAAGAATCCGACGAACAAGTCTCCCACCCGCTGTTCGAAACGCTCTCTGGCGCGTCGGCAAAGTCGCCGGGAGAAGTGCAGGCGCAGATCGATGAACAACGTGCTCTGGCGCAGAAACAGGCGGCGCACGCAAGAGAAATCAGCGTCCCCGGGGCAATGGGTGGCGCGCAGCGTAATCTCACCCTTGCGCTGGACCTACGAGCCGAAGGGCTCACGAAGCTCGCGGGCCTGGTCCGCAGCGCGCTGGGCGGACAGAACCCCAACGCCATCACAAACATCGCCGGCGCGATGGAGCTCTTCCTGGCCTCGGACGTGATCTATTCTCAGCGCGCCGCGCCGCTGATCTCCCAGTCGCTTGCGGACAACGGG
>DATBPE010000044.1:0-56346 GCA_036561505.1 Solirubrobacteraceae bacterium | reverse complement strand
CAGCGCGTCGCCAATCACTTGACGAATCGCCTCGTCGACACGGCGCATGCGCTCTGTGCTCATCCTATCCCTCCGTCGGGCGCCGGGGAGAACGGGGGGCTCTGCGCATTCAGCTCAGCTCGCGCTCCACCTGGCGTGTCTCGTAGGTCTCCAGGATGTCACCCTCACGCAAATCCTGGAAGTTCTGGAGCACGATGCCGCACTCGAACCCGCTTGCGACCTCGCGTACGTCCTCGTTGAAGCGGCGCAGGCTCGCGATCGTGGTGTCGTAGATCACGGTGCCCTCGCGTACGACGCGCACCCGTGCGCCGCGGGCGACTTTCCCGTCGCTGACGTGCGAGCCAGCGATCACCCCGATCTTCGATGCGCGGAACAGCTGGCGCACCTCGGCCTGGCCAAGTGTGCTCTCGACCTCCTCCGGCTCGAGCATGCCTTGCATCGCGGCGCGCAGCTCGTCGATCGCGCGGTAGATGACCGAGTAGGAGCGGATCTCAACGCCCTCCCGGTCGGCGAGCGCTCGGGCGTCTCCCACCGGTCTGACGTTGAACGCCATGATCACACCCTTGGAGGCCGAGGCGAGCATCACGTCGGACTCGTTGATGCCGCCGACGCCCCGGTGGATGATGTTGACCTTCACCTCGTCCTGGGGGAGCTTTGCGATCTCGTCCTCGATCGCCTCCAGCGATCCGGCGACATCCGCCTTGACGACCAGTCCGAGCTCCTTGACGGCGCCCTCTTGGGCCAGGCGGAACACGTCCTCCAGTGAAACCTTGCGCCCGGAGCGCCGTGCCAGCGCCTCGGTCTTCAGCCGGTTGGCGCGTTCGCCGGCCAGCTGGCGTGCGCGGCGCTCGTTCTCAACGACACGGACCACCTCGCCGGCCTCGGGTACCCCGTCGAAGCCGAGTACCTCGACCGGCTCCCCGGGGCTGGCGCGCTTCATCCGCTGAGCGTTGAAGTCGTGCATGGCGCGCACCCGCCCGAAGTGCGCTCCCGCGACCAGCGCGTCGCCGACTCGCAGCGTGCCGCGCTGGATCAGGATCGTCACGACCGGCCCGCGGCCGGGGTCGAGCTTTGACTCGATCACGGTGCCCGAGGCGTCGGTGTCGCTGTTGGCTCTGAGCTCCTCCAGATCGGCGACCACCTGGATCGTGTCGAGCAGCGAGTCCAGGCCGTCATGGGTCTTGGCGCTGACGTCGACGAACTCGATTTCTCCGCCCCATTCGGCCGGTTGCAGCCCGTGCTGGGTCATCTCGGTGCGCACGCGCTCGGGCTGGGCGCCCTCCTTGTCGATCTTGTTGACCGCGACGATGATCGGCACTTCGGCGGCCTTGGCGTGGTCGATCGCCTCCTCGGTCTGGGGCTTGACGCCGTCGTCGGCGGCGACCACGATCACCGCCACGTCGGTTACGCGCGCGCCGCGGGCGCGCATCGCGGTGAACGCCTCATGGCCGGGGGTGTCAAGGAACGTGATCTGCTTGCCGTTGTGGCCCACCTGGTAGGCGCCGATGTGCTGGGTGATGCCACCCGCCTCGCCGGCGGCGACCTCGGTGCGGCGGATCGCGTCCAGCAGCGAGGTCTTGCCGTGGTCGACGTGCCCCATGATCGTGACCACCGGCGGGCGTTCGATCAGATCCTCCTCGGCGTCGGCGAAGACAGGTTCGACCTCGACGTCGTCGGCGGCGTGCACGATCTCGATCTGCTTTTCGAACTCGTCGGCGAGCACCTGGATGGCGTCGTCTGAGAGCGTCTGGGTGAGCGTCGCCATCTCCCCCAGGCTCATCAGCTTCTTGATGATCTCCGGCACCGCCACGCCGAGGTACTCGGCGACGTCCTTGACCGTCGAACCGGAGTTGACGCGGATCAGGTCGGTCGCCTCGATCGCGGCGGTATCGATCGGGGCGATCGTCTCGTCGTAGGTGCCGCGGCGGCGCCGTCCGCGGCGCGGTCGACGTTGGGGCTGGTTGGTGGGGCCGGCCTGCTGCCTGCGCGAGGCCTGGGAGTCGATCACGACCCGTCGGCGTCCGCCGGGTCCCACGCCACCCGGGGTGCGCTCACCGGTGCGCGAGTCGCGGGTCGGGCGCACGCGGTCGGCGCCATCGGCTGGCGGCGCCTCGGTCTGCTCGCCATCGCCGCCGGTGTCCGGCTGGGCAGCTTGAGCGCTCTCGCCGGCGGAAGCGGCCTTCGGCTGGGTGACCGGCGCGGCGGACGCCGTGCGCCCGTTGGATCCGATGACCTGTAGCGCCTTGGCCTCGTCGACGGAGGAGGCCGCGGCCTTCGCCTCGACACCGGCGGCCGTTAGCTTCTCGAGCAGCTCCTTGCTGGAGAGGCCGTGCTCCTTGGCGATTTCGTGGACGCGCTTCTTGGTCATGAACACAACGATTCTACGAGTTCGGCGTCGATCGGCGCCCTGGCGCGCAGTGTGCGGGCGAGGCCCTGGCGGCTGCTGGCGAGCTTCAAACAACGGCTGTCGGGACGGTCGACGGGGGTGCCCACGCAGAGGTAGGCCCCGCGTCCTGGCATCGTGGCGGCCCGATCCAGTACGACCCGTCGCGCGCTTGGGTCCTCGCCCGTCAGCGCGAGACGAACCAATTCGGTTTTTGGCGCGACACGCCCGCAGCCCGCGCAGCGGCGCAGAGGCACATGTTTCGCTATGACGCCTGCTCCTCGGTGGGCGCCGGTTGCGTCTGCTCTGCTGGAGGGTCACCGAGCGCTGTCGGCGGGTCCGCTGGGATCTGCTCGAGCGGCTCAGATCCCGCGGGTACCTCGGGTGGCGGCGGTGGCGGCTCGGGAGCGCCCTCGGGCTCCTCCGCCGGCGCGTTGAGGTCCGCGACCCGGTCTGAGTCGATGTTCGCCAGCGCCTGGTGTGTCTCCAGTCCGCAGTAGCGCGACCCGGGCAGCGCGGCGTTCGGGCAGCGCCTTCCGTTGGAGAGAACCGCGGCGCAGCGGCCCTGCACCTCCTCCTCCTCGTAGCCGTGCTCGGCCTCTTCGGCGGCGAACTCGGTCTCGGAGCGGATATCCACACGCCAGCCGGTCAACCGTGCCGCCAGACGCGCGTTCTGGCCCTCGCGGCCGATCGCCAGCGAGAGCTGATCGTCGGGGACGATCACGGTCGCCTGCTTGGCCTCGTCGTCCACGAGCACCTCGCGCACCCTTGCCGGCGAGAGCGCCTTGGCGACGAAACGGGCGGGCTCGTCGTTGTGGGGAATGATGTCGATCTTCTCGCCACGCAACTCCGAGACGACCATCCGCACACGCGATCCGCGCGGTCCCACGCACGCCCCCACCGGGTCCACCCCGTCGGCGTGGGAGATGACCGCGATCTTCGAGCGGTAGCCGGGCTCGCGGGCGACGTTCGCGATTTCCACGAGACCGTCGGCGATCTCGGGGACCTCCAGCTCGAAGAGCTTCTTGATCAGCTCGGGGTCGCGGCGTGAGACGATGATCGACGGTCCCTTGGTGGAGGGCGACACTTCCTTGATCACGGCCTTGATGCGCTGCGAGTGGTCGTAACGCTCGCCGTCGACCTGCTCGGACTTGGGCAGCAGCGCCTCGACGCGCTCGCGCAGCTGAACGAGCGTGTAGCGCGAATCGGACTGCTGCACGATGCCGGTGATCAGCTCGCCGACGCGGTCGCGGTACTCCTCGAACATCATGTCGCGCTCGGCCTCGCGGATGCGCTGCAGGATCACCTGCTTGGCGGTCTGCGCGGCGATCCGCCCGAAGTCCTCCGGGGTGACGTCGCGCTCGTCGATCTGGTCGCGGTATTCGGCGAACTTCTTCGGGTCGATTTCCGGTTCCTCGGGTTCGCGCATCTCGCCGGTCTCGGGATCGACGGTTGTTTCCTCGTCGATCGTCTCGACGATCAGATGCGCCTCCAGGCGTTCGGGGATGATCAGTTCGATCACCCGGAAGTCGGCGGTCTCCCGGTCCATTTCCACGCGTGCGTACTTAGCCGATCCGGGTTGCTTCTTGTAGGCGGAGAGCAGCGCGTCCTCCAGCGCGACCATCAGCTTCTCGGGCTCGATGTTCTTCTCGCGCGCCAGTGCTTGCATCGCTTCCAGGATCTCGCGTGACATGGCTACTCCTCCACCAGGTTCGAACGACGGATCTCTGCGTAGGGGATCGCGATCACACCGCTATCCGCGGCGAGCATGACCTCCTCCTCGGAGGCCCCGACCAGCTCGCCGGTGAAGCTACTGACGTGCGCGTCGGGGCCCGAGCGCGAGACCGCCCGTGGGTTGCGGGTGCGTACCTGGGCGCGACGCCCGACGAAGCGCCGGAAGTGCGCGGGCTTTGTCAGGGGCCGCTCTGACCCGGGTGAGGAGACCTCGAGCGAATAGCGCTCACGCAGAGCGGAGAGCTCGGCGGTGACCTGCTCGCACAGTTCAAGCGTCACACCGTCGGGATGGTCGATGAAGACGCGTAGGCGCCCGGCGCCGAGGACCTCGGCCAGCAGCACCTCGATCTGCGGATCGCAGGCGGATAGCTGCTTCTCGATTTCGGTCTGTAGCACGTTCATTCAACCTCACTCCTTACGCAAAAAAAGCGGGCGTGCGCCCACTTTCGGTCCGGCAGCCGGCGCTCTCACGCCAGCACGAAAGCTGTCGGTCGAGGATAGCATCGGCGCGGTGCGCGCGTTCGGGCGCACCGCGCCGAAGGAGCGTCCTATTGGTCCTCGGCGTCGCGTCGGGCACGGTCACGATAGACGCGATAATCGCTGCGTTCGGGGCGCAGCGAGCAGGCCAGCGCCAGCGGGTGGCAGGCCTCGCGGTGGCGTCCGAGTAGCTGCATGGATCTTCCCAGGCAGAACAGCGCGTAGTCGTTGGTCGGTGCTTGGGCGGCCAACGCCTCGAACTCGGCGGCGGCCGCCTCGTAGCGCTGGGCGTGAAACAGCGCCCGTCCGAGCGCCTCACGGATCGAGGTCTTGGTCGGCTCCAGGCTGCGCGCACGCTCCAGCGGCACGATCGCCGCTTGATAGTCACCGTGTCCGAGCAGCTCACAACCGCGGTTGTAGAGGTCATAAACACTGTCCATGAGCTCACTGTAGAGCGGCGCTCCGCGACGGTAAAGCTCAATGCCCGTCAGGGCCGCGCAGTCCCACCACGGCATCGAGGATCGCCTCGGCGATGTGCGCCTTGCTCGCCCGCGGCACGTCGCGGCGTTCGATCTCCCCGGCGCTGTTTGCGATCAGGATCGTGACCTCGTTGTGATCGGACTGGAAGCCGATGTCAGCACGGGATATGTCGTTGACGACGATCGCGTCCAGACCCTTCAAGGCGAGCTTCTCGCGTCCGTGATCGATCGCTTCCTGGCCGTGCTCGGCCGCGAAGCCGACGAGCGTCTGGCCGGGGCGTCGGCGCCCGGCGAGCTCGAGCAGCACATCGACGGTCGGCTCCAGATCCAGTTGCAGACGTTCGCGGGTGCCCTTCTTGATCTTGCCCTGCTCGGGTGCGCTGGGGCGGAAGTCGGCGACCGCGGCGCTCATCAGGAGCACGTCGCAACGCTCGAACTCTCCCTCGCAGCGCTGGCGCATCTCGGCGGCGGTGCAGACCGTCAGCAGGGTGGCGCCCGTGGGTGCCCGAAGGCTTACGTTGGCGGCGACGAGGGTGACCTGCGCTCCGCGCCCCAGAGCCGCGTTGGCCAGTTCATAGCCCATCCTCCCCGAGGAGCTGTTGCCGATGAACCTGACGCTGTCGATCGGCTCGCGGGTGCCGCCGGCTGTGATGAGGACGCGCAGCCCCTGCATGTCCTCGCGGGTGCTCAGCGCGTCGGTGGGATCCGTCTGTGGGTCTGCGCCTGGCGGCGCCTTGGCGAGCGCCGCCTCGCAGGCCTCCAGGAGCTTCGCCGGGTCGGCCAGGCGCCCGATGCCGTACTCGCCGACTGAGGCCAACCTGCCGCTGTCGGGCTCGACGATGTGCACGCCGCGTCCGCGCAGCAGCTCGAGGTTGGCCTGCGTGGCGGGATGCTCGTACATGTGGTTGTTCATCGCCGGCGCCACCACGACTGGACAGGTGGCAGCGAGCGCGCAGGTGGTGAGCAGGTTGTCGGCCAACCCCGCGGCGAGCTTGGCGATCGTGTTGGCCGAGGCCGGCGCGATCAGGTACACCTCGGCGTTCCCAACCAGCTCTAGGTGGCTGAGCGGCTCATGCGTGGGTGCCTCTGCGCCGGGGAACGCTCCGCGGGCGGGATCGCGCTCGAACTCTTCAGTCAGGACGGGGGCGCCGCTGAGGGCCGCAAAGGACGCCTCCCCCACGAAGCGCAAGCTCGTGGGAGTCTGCACCACGCGGACCGAGTGCTCGGCGGCCGTGGCGAGTCGTATGAGCTCGAGCGCCTTGTAGGCGGCGATGCCGCCACTGACGCCGAGCAGGATCCTAGACATGCCCCGGTTTTAGAGCCGCTGAGGCAAACTGACAAGCCGTGGTCGACGGCTTGCCGGCATGGGCTAGCGGTAGTGGTACTTGATCTTGCCCGCCGCGACCTCCTCCAGGGCGATCGTCAGATAGTTCTTGGAGGCGGTTTCGATCATCGGCGGGGGGAACTCGTCGAAGGTGCCCTCGCCGAGGTTGTGGTAGTAGCTGTTGATCTGCCGCGCGCGCTTGGCGGCGACCAAGACGCTCGCGTAATTGGAGTCGACGTTCTCGAGCAGTCGATCGATGCGGGGAGAGATCACGGTGCGGGTTGCCTTTCCTGGTTGGAGAAAGAGTTTAGTGCTTTATGGGCCGTGAGCCTCCCGCATCGCGCCCGTGATGATTCCCGTCAGGTGATCGAGGGCCTCTGCGAGGCGGTCGTTGACGACCACGTGCGCGAACTCGGGCTGGTGACCGAGCTCGATTTCGGCGACCTTCAGGCGTCGCTTGACCTCGCTGGGGTCGTCGGTGCCGCGGCCCTCCAGGCGCTCGCGCAGCGCCCCGAGCGAGGGCGGGGTTATGAATACCTGCACAGCGTCCGGCAGCGTGTCGCGCACCTGACGTGCTCCCTGCACCTCGATCTCCAGCACCACCGGGACACCTGCGTGCACCCGCGCCTCGAGCTCCGAGCGCAGCGTCCCATAGCGCCGACCGGCGTAGTCGGCATGCTCGACGAACTCTCCCGCCGCGACGCGCTGGGCGAACTGATCGGCGGTCAGGAAGTGGTAGTCCACGCCGTCGCGCTCGCCTGGCCGCGGCGGACGAGTCGTCGCCGACACAGACAGCTCCAGCTGGGGCAGGCGCTCCATCAATCCTTTGATCAGTGTGCCCTTGCCGACCCCCGAGGGTCCGGTGATCACGAATACCTCTCCCATGGCGGCGAGCTTTTAGTCTCCGTAAGGTCAGGCAGGCCCGCGCGGCGAGCGGCCGGCCTGCTTCAGCGACGCAGCAGCGACACGAGCTCGCTGCGTTGGCGCTCGGACAGCCCGCCGATCGTCTTGCTGGGCGAGATGCGGCAGTGGACGAGAATCTTGTTGACCTTTACCCGCCCGTACTTGGGGACCGCCAGCAGCATGTCGAATACCTTGGCTGTCTCGAGGTACTCCGGTGGGTTCAGCAGCAGCGTGTGGATCGATAGTCGCCCGGACTTCAGATCACGCTTGAGCTGGGCTCTCTGGGTGCGAATCAGGTTGGCGCGAGCGAGCGCGTCCATACGCTGATTCAGTGACCGCTCGGGTGCGATCGAGTGCTTGGAAGACGTCTCGTCCGTCGCCATGACCATGGGCGGCGAGTCTACACACCACGCCCCGGCGATCAAGGTGTAAACGACGAATTCATCTCAAGCTGAAGTTGAGATTTAGACGTGTAGAGGTTAGTACACGGTCTCGCGGCCTGTTTGCAGGGATTTCTTTTGTTTTTTGAGGGCCGGTTGGTTTGTGGTCGCCGCGAGCGCACCGTCTGGGCCTATAGTGCGCTCGCGATCGCCGCCGCGAGCGTCGGATCGTGGAAGTTGCCGGTGCCGACGGCGACAAGCGACGCGCCGGCATTCAGCAGATCGCGGGCGTGCGCGGCGCTCTGCACTCCCCCCATGCCGATCACCGGGATCGACACTTGGCGCGCTACCGCCCGAACCTGCGCCAGCGCGACCGCCCGCACCGCCGCTCCGGAGAGTCCGCCGGTCTCCCCGCCGAGCCAGGGCCTGGCGTCCTCGCCGGGGCACAGCGCCGTTGCGCGCAGTGTGTTGATCAGAGACACGGCGTTCGCCCCGCCCTCCTGGGCCGCCATGGCGCATGCGGGCACGTCGGCGGCGTTGGGGGTCAACTTGACGATCAGCGGCTTGGTGGTGTGGGGTGAGACGTCACAGAGCACGCGCCGCAGCGTCGCGGGGTCCGCCCCGATGTCAAGACCGGTCTTGACGTTCGGGCAGGATACGTTCAGCTCGATCGCGGCGATCTCCGGACGTTGTTGGCAGGCCTTGACCAGTTCGGCGATCTGCTCGGCGGAGGAGCCCATCACGTTCGTGAACAGCGCCACTCCAAGGCGTGCGAGCTCGGGGAGATCCTCCGCGATGTAGCCGGCGAGGCCCTTGTTGGGCAGGCCGATCGAGTTGATCAGCCCCGCCGGTGTCTCCCACAGCCGCGGCGGCGGGTTGCCCGTACGCGGCTCGATCGTGATTGTCTTTGACACGTAGGCGGCGAACGGAAAGCGCTCGCGCAGACTCTCGCCGAACACTCGCCGGGCGGCGAGCGCGTCAAAGGTTCCCGAGCCGTTGATGACCGGGTGCGCCAACGTCAGGCCGCAGAACTCGACGCTCATGCGCCTGCTCCCGCGTGGGCGTCCACGCGCTCCAGTGCCGAGGCGTCGATGACTGGGCCGTCCACGCACACGCGCAGGTAGCCGCCGCCGCGCTTTGCCACCACACAGCCGAAGCATGCGCCGAAGCCGCACGCCATGCCCGACTCCAGCGCCAATTGCGCCGGGATCGAGTTGCTCGCGCACATCGCACGCACCCCCTCGAGCATCGCGGGCGGACCGCACGCGTACACGGTGGCGTGAGGGTCTTGCTCTATCGCTTGCGCGAGCAGATCGGTCACGAGCCCACGCTCACCGCAGGAGCCGTCGTCGGTCACCACGCGAGCGTCTTCTCTGAAGAGCTTTGCGCCTTGGGCGCGTGCTTGGTCGCGGAAACCGAGCAGAACGCTCATCGATGCCTGCAGCTGATCCTGGAGGATCGCCAGCGGCGCGATTCCCACTCCGCCGCCGACGAGGATCGCCCGTCGGTCTTCGCTGGGCGGGGTGAAGCCCCGGCCCAGCGGCCCCAGCACCCACAGGCCGTCTCCCTCCCCGAGCTCGCACAGGCGCTTGGTGCCCGGGCCCACGTCCTCGAGTAGGAAGTGCGACTCGCCGCTGTCTGTGCGCCGCGCGATCGAGAACGCGCGCGGGAGGTAGGGTCGCTCGTCTTCGCCGCCGCCCCAGCGCTCGGCGGCGGCGATCATCGCGAACTGGCCTGGACATGGCTCGGGGGTCTGGAGGTCGGCGACGCGCAGCACACGGTAGGCGCCGAGCTCCTCGATACCGAGCACGCTCAGCAGCCGGCGGGCGAATGGCGCCGGCGCGGCGCTCCACTCGCTCACGCCGCCTGGGCCCCGTCGTCGCGGCCGCGGTGCAGCTCCTGTAGGCACAGCACTTGCGGCTCGCCGTCGCGGCGCGCCCGGGCGATCGCGCGTGCCGCGGATACGCCGGCGGCGAGCGTGGTCAGGCAGGGGATGCCGTGGCTCACCGCCGCGCGGCGGATCTCCCATCCGTCGGTGCGCGCGCCCACGCCGGTGGGGGTGTTCACCACCAGGTCCACGTCGCCGCGCTCGATCCAGTCGACCACGTGCGGGGAGCCTTCGCCGATCTTGTTCAGGCGCTCGACCGGCACGCCGCGCCGCTCGATCGCCTCGGCGGTGCCACGTGTGGCGAGAATCGCAAAGCCCGAGTCGTGCAGTGTCTGGGCGATCGCGAACACGCCCTCCTTGTCGGAGTCGGTCACGGTCAGGAAGGCTGTGCCCTGGCTGGGCAGTGGCGAGCCCGCGGCCGCCTGGGCCTTTGCGAACGCGCTCGGGAAGTCCCGGGCGATGCCCATCACCTCACCGGTGGAGCGCATCTCCGGGCCGAGCACGGCGTCTGAGCCCTCGAAGCGGTCGAACGGCAGCACCGCCTCCTTGACGGAGATGTGCTCGCCGTAGCCGACGCCCTGCCTGCCTGGTGGCAGCCCGAGCTCTGAGATGCGCTCGCCCAGCATGATGCGGCAGGCGAGCTTTGCCAGCGGCAGGCCGACGGCCTTTGAGACGAACGGAACCGTCCGTGAGGCGCGCGGGTTGGCCTCGATCACATACAGCTCGCCGGCGTGGATGGCGTATTGCACATTGAGTAGTCCGACCACACCGACCGCCAGGGCGATCTCACGGGTGGCCTCGCGGATCTGCTCGAGCATCCCCTCTCCCAGGGAGTGCGGCGGCAGCACACAGGCGCTGTCCCCGGAGTGCACACCGGCCTCCTCGACGTGCTGCATGATCCCGCCGATCCACACCTCACGCCCGTCGCAGAGAGCGTCCACGTCGACCTCGGTGGCGTCCTCGAGGAAGCGATCGAGGAAGATCTCACCGTCCTCCCCGGCCTCGCGGCGCAGGTAGTCCTCGAGGCCCTCTCTGGAGTAGACGATCTCCATCGCCCTGCCTCCGAGCACATAGGAGGGGCGAACGAGCAGCGGAAAGCCGACCTGCTCGGCGCTTCCTAGCGCCTCCGCAACCGAGCGCGCGGTTGCGTAGGGCGGCGCCTTGTAGCCCAGGCGCTCGAGCAGCGCGCCGAAACGCCCGCGATCCTCGGCCAGGTCGATCGCCTCGACGCTCGTGCCCAGCAGCGGCACCCCGGCCGCTACCAGCCCGGCGGCGAGCTTCAGCGGCGTCTGCCCCCCGAATTGCACGATCACGCCCTTGGGGTTCTCGACCGCTACGACCGCGAGCACATCCGGCAGTGTCAGCGGCTCGAAGTACAACCGGTCGGAGGTGTCGTAGTCGGTGGACACGGTCTCGGGGTTGCAGTTGACCATCACCGCGTCACGGCCTGACTCGCGCACGGTCATGGCGGCGTGCACGCAGCAGTAGTCAAACTCGATGCCCTGCCCGATGCGGTTGGGCCCGGAGCCGAGGATCACCACAGACTCGCGCTGGCCGCGCAGAACCTCGCTGGCGGCGGCTCCCTCCCAACCGGAGTAGTAGTAGGGGGTGCACGCCGGGAACTCCGCGGCGCAGGTGTCCACCGAGCGAAACGAACGCTCGCCGCAGAACGGTGCTTGGGGATCCTGCGCGAGTGCCCTTAGCTCGTGCAAGAACCACGGGTCGACGCGCGTGCGCTCGTGCACGCTGTGCACGCTGGCGCCCCGTCTGAATAGCTCGAGCATCGTCTCAAAGCGCACCGATGAGGGCGTGGACAGTGCCTCCAGTAGCTCCTCTTCGTTGGTCGCGGACAGCGACGGCGACTTGTCCAGCTCGCGTGAGCGAAGCGCCTTGCCAAACGCCTGCTGGAAGGTCCGCCCGATCGACATCACCTCGCCGACGGACTTCATGTGCGTGGTCAGCGTCGGGTCGGCACCCGGGAACTTCTCAAAGGCAAAGCGCGGCCACTTCACCACGACGTAGTCGATCGTCGGCTCAAAGCACGCCGGTGTCACGCCGGTGATGTCGTTTGAGATCTCATCCAGGCGGTAGCCGACCGCCAGGCGCGCGGCGATCTTGGCGATTGGAAAGCCCGTCGCCTTGGAGGCAAGCGCCGAGGAGCGCGAGACGCGGGGGTTCATCTCGATCACCAGGATCTCTTCGGTCTCGGGGTTGACCGCGAACTGCACGTTTGAGCCGCCGGTCTCCACCCCGACGGCGCGGATCACAGCGATCGCCTGGTCGCGCAGCTGCTGGTAGAGATGGTCGGTGAGTGTCTGTTGGGGTGCCACTGTGACCGAGTCGCCGGTGTGCACACCCATCGGGTCGACGTTCTCGATCGAGCAAACGATCACGACGTTGTCGGCACGGTCGCGCATCACCTCCAGCTCGAACTCGCCCCAGCCGATGACCGACTCGTCAAGCAGCACCTGCCCGATCGGCGAGGCCTCCAGGCCACGAGCGACGATCAGCTCGAACTCCTCGCGGCTGCGGGCGATGCCGCCGCCGCGCCCGCCGAGCGTGAAGGCGGGACGCACGATGCACGGCAGGCCGAGTGTCGGCAGCGCCGCGATCGCCTGCTCGGTGCTCGTGGCGATCTCGCTGCGTGGCATCGCAAGGCCGGCCTTCGCCATCGCTTCACGGAACAGGTCGCGGTCCTCCGCACAGGCGATCGCCTCGTAGTTGGCGCCGATCAGCTCCACCCCGTAGCGCTCGAGTGTGCCGTCGTCGTGCAGTGCCTTGGCGATATTCAAGGCGGTCTGCCCGCCGAGTGTGCCCAGCAGCGCGTCGGGGCGCTCGCGTGCGATCACTTGGGTGACCGGTCCCGGCAGCAGCGGCTCGATGTAGGTGGCGTCGGCGAACTCCGGGTCGGTCATGATCGTGGCGGGGTTTGAGTTGACGAGCACGACCTCGTAGCCCTCCTCGCGCAGCACCTTGCAGGCCTGCACCCCGGAGTAGTCAAACTCGGCGGCCTGGCCGATCACGATCGGCCCCGATCCGAGGATCAGGATCTTCTGGATGTCCTGGCGGCGGGGCATTAGGCGGCTTTGGCGATTCGCTCCAGGAAGCGGTCGAAGAGATACAGGCTGTCGTGTGGGCCGGGGCCCGCCTCGGGGTGATACTGGACGGTGCCGCCGGGTACCTCCAGTAGCTCCAGCCCCTCTACGGTGCGGTCATACAGGTTCACGTGGGAGAGCGCGGCGGCCCCGAAGTCCGTCTCCCAGCGCAGCGGCTCGTCAGAGTCGATCGTTCGTGATCCGCCGGGCGCGAGCGCGGCAAAGCCATGGTTCTGGGAGGTGATCTCGACTTTGCCCGTCTGCAGGTCGCGGACGGGGTGGTTGGCGCCGCGGTGACCGAAGGGCAGCTTGAAAGTCTCGAGCCCGACCGCCCGGCACAGCAACTGGTGACCCAGGCAGATCCCCCACACCGGCTTCTTGCCGACGATCTCGCGAACACTCGCGACCACATAGCCAAGTGCGGAGGGGTCGCCGGGGCCGTTGGCCAGGAAGATCGCGTCGGGGTCCTCCGCGAGCAGCTCCTCGGCGGAGCTCGTGCACGGGTGAAGCGACACACGTGCGCCGCGGGCGATCAGTTCGCGCACCATCGAGGCCTTGATACCCGTGTCGATCACCGCGATGCGTGGCCCGTCGCCGTCGCCGTGATGGCTGACCTGTGTCGGCGTGACGACTCGCGCGAGGTCCTGCCCGTCCATCGGGGGCTCCGCCTGGATCAGTTCGCGCGCCTCGGCCTGGGGCAGCTCTGGTGGAAAGAGGCCGCCGCGCATGGCGCCGGCGTCGCGGATGTGACGCACGAGGCTGCGCGTGTCCACGCCGCTGATCGCCTGCACGCCGCAGTCGGCAAGCCAGTCCAGCCATCCGCGCTCGGCGGTGGGAGCGTCCTCGCGGTTACAGGCCTCGCGCATGATCGCCGCGCGCGCCCACGGGCGCTCTGACTCCATCGCCTGGGAGCTGGCGCCGTAGTTGCCGATGTGCGGGTAGGTGAAGGAGATCAGTTGACCCGCGAAGGACGGGTCGGTCATCGACTCCTGATAGCCGGACATGCCGGTCGTGAACACGACCTCCCCGACAGCGTGGCCCGCCGCTCCGCACACCTGCCCGTCAAAGCGCGTGCCGTCCTCCAGCAGTACGTATCCGCCGTCCTTAGCGCTCATAGGATCAGCTTCTGGACGGCCTTGAAATCCGGTGTGCCGGCTCGCTCCAGCAGCTCGAACAGGGCCGCCTCCACAGTGCTGATTATCGCGCCGGCGCGAGCGAGACGCTCGAGGGAGACCTCGTAGTCGCGCTGGTGGCGTGAGGCGACCGCGTCGGCGGGTACGTGCACCTCGATTCCTTCCTCGAGCAGATCGTGGACGGTCTGGGAGACGCACACGTGCGCCTCGATGCCGCACACGATCGCCTGCGTGCGCCCGGCCAGGTCAAAGCCCTCGGCGCGTGCCGCGGAGAACACTGTCTTCTCGATCAACGACTCCTGCTCCAGACCCACCTCCGCTGCGGTGTGGCCGAGCCCTTTGGGGTACTGCTCGCTCACCAGCGCCGGGAGATCGAGGATGCGCGCGGCGGCGAGCAGCTTCGAGCAGGCCTCGGCGACATCGGCGAAGGCCGTGTAGGAGCGAAAGCCCTCCTGCACGTCGATCACCACCAGCGCCGTTTGCTCGCTAGAGAGCAGACTCACGCGGCCACCACCGAGAACGCCCGCTCGCGGTAGGCGAGCGCTCCGCCGGCGAGGGTCAGCAGCACCCGTCCGTGCAGCCGGCGCCCGGCGAAGCAGCAGTTCGCCGAGCGGCTCTCCCAGCCGTGCTCTCCGGCGGTGAACTCGGCCTGCAGGTCGACGAGTGTGACGTTCGCGTTCTCGCCCGCCGCGATCCGTGGAGTTGGGAGCTCGAACAGCTCGGCGCCGGCGGTCATCCGCTCCACCAGCAGCCCCAGGTCGATCACGCCGGGCAGCACCAGCTCGGTGTAGAGCGCCGCGAACGCCGTCTCCAGACCCGTTGTGCCCATCGGCGCCTGCTCGAAGGGAACTTCCTTCTCCTCGCGGGCGTGGGGGGCGTGGTCGGTGGCGACGCAGTCGATGATGCCGCTTCTGAGTCCCTCCAGCAGCGCCAGGCGATCCGTCTCGCCGCCGAGCGGCGGGTTCATCTTCATTCTCGTGTCGAGGCCCCGAACATGCTCTTCGGTGAGCAGCAGGTGGTGCGGGGTGACCTCACCGCTTACACGGAAGCCGCTCTGCTTGGCGGCCTCCAGCGCCCGCACCGAGGCGGCGCAGGAGAGGTGCTGAAAGTGCACGCGCCCGTCCTCGTAGCCGGCGAGCGCTGCGTCGCGGGCGAGGATCGTCGACTCGCTGACGCTCGGGATGCCGCCGACGCCGAGGGCCGTGCTGACGGGCCCCTCGTTCATCACCCCGTCGCGGGAGAGCGAGGGATCCTCCTCGTGCAGGGTCAGCACGCCGCCGCACAGCCGCTGGTACTGCAGCGCCTTGCGCAGCACGCCGGCGCTCTGCACCGGCCGCCCGTCGTCGGTGAATCCGACGGCGCCTTCGCCGCGCAGCTCGGCCATCTCGGTCAATTCGCGGCCCTCCAGGCCACGGGTGATGGCCGCCAGGAAACCGACCGGTACCCGTGCGTCTCTGGCGGCGCTGTCGCGTAGCGATCGCAACAGCGGGGCGGAGTCGATCACTGGGTCGGTGTTCGGCATCGCCAGCACCGCGGCGAAACCGCCGGCGGCCGCGGCCCGGGTCCCGGTCTCGATGTCCTCCTTGTGCTCTTGCCCGGGGGTACGCAGATGCACGTGCGGGTCAAAGAACGCCGGCAGCAGGTGATTGCCGGCGCCCTGGATGAGCTCCTCCCCCGCGCCCACCTCGAGTGTCCCAGCTGCTGAGAGCTCCGCGATCACCCCATCGCTGACGCGCACGTCCTGGGGCGTGTCGATCTGCTCACGCGGGTCAAAGACTTGTACTTCGCGCAGCAGCAGGTTCGCGCGGCGGTGGGTGCCGTGCACTAGCGAGGGGGTGCTCATCAGGCGGGCTGCCTTGCGAAGCGTGGATGCTTCGGTGGGGGTGTCGGGCTGGGACTTGGGGCGCCGGCGAGCAGCTCGTACAGAACCGCCATGCGCACCACGACCCCCGCTTCCACCTGGCTTGTGATGAGTGCCTGGGGCGAATCGGCGACCTCGCTTGAGATCTCGACGCCGCGGTTGACGGGGCCGGGGTGCATCAGCAGCTGCCGCGGCGAGAGCCGTCTTGCGTTGATCTGATACCAGGCGGCGTACTCGCGCAGCGACGGGACCCACGCCTCGCTCATCCGCTCGTTCTGCATCCGAAGCGTGTACAGGATGTCGGCCGATCCGATGTCAGAGAGGTCCACCCGCACCTCGCATCCGAGCTGCTCTGCTGCGCGCGGGATCAGCGTCGGTGGCCCGGCGAGCGTTACTTTGGCGCCCATCTTTTGAAACGCCAGTATGTTCGATCGAGCCACACGCGAGTGCGTGACGTCTCCGATGATCCAGATCGAGGCGCCATCGATCGGCCCGACGTGCCGGGCCAGCGTGTAGACATCGAGCAGCGCCTGGGTGGGGTGCTCGTGCTTGCCGTCGCCGGCGTTGACGATCGCCGCCGAGCACCAGCGCGAGACGAGCTCCGCGGACCCCGCCCATGGGGTGCGCAGCACGATCGCGTCGGGCTTGTGGGCTGAGAGGGTGCGCACGGTGTCCTTCAAGGACTCGCCCTTCTCCACGCTCGAGCCGCTTGCGGCGAAGTTCACGACGTCGGCGGAGAGACGCTTGGCGGCCAGCTCGAAGGAGCTGCGGGTGCGGGTGGAGGCCTCGTAGAAGAGGTTCAGCACCATCCGACCGCGCAACGCCGGGACCTTCTTGATCTCACGGTCGGAGACCTCGGCGAAGCGTTCGGCCTGGGTCACGATCCGTTCGATCCCCGCCCGGTCCAGGTCTTCGATAGAGATCAGGTGGTTCATGCCGGGGCCTGCTGTGTGGCTGGGGAGATCGCGACCTCGTCGACCCCGTCAAGCTCCGCGACGCGTACGTGTACGTGCTCGGCGCGGGAGGTCGGGAGGTTCTTGCCGACGTAGTCGGGGCGGATCGGCAGCTCGCGGTGGCCACGGTCGGCGAGCACCGCCAGCTGCACGCGCTCGGGTCGTCCGTAGGCGAACAGTGCCTCGATCGCCGCGCGCGCGGTGCGCCCTGTGAAGAGGACGTCGTCGACGATCACGACCGTCAGGCCGGTGATGTCGAAGTCGATGTGCGAGGCGTGCAGCACCGGGGCATCGGGGCGCGTTGAGACGTCGTCGCGGTAGAAGCCGATGTCCAGGTCGCCGAGCGGGACGTGGGCCTCGAGCAGATCCTCGAGCAGTCCGTGCAGTCGCTGGGCAAGGAAGGCGCCGCGGCTGTGGATGCCGAGCAGAGCGGGAATCGGATCGCCGGGGTTTCGCTCGACGATCTCATGGGCGATGCGCGTGAGTGCTCGCCTGACTTCCTCCTCCTGGAGGACGACCTTCTGACTGCTCTGCATCGTTTCCTTCCTGGCCTCTCGGGACCTGGTTAAAGGAGCGCCTCAGACTGTATCAGCGGCGAGTGACGCTCGTGCCTGGGTGCTCTCAGGCGCCGCTGCGGAGGTCTCGGCGGTGCCCTGGGCTGGGCGGGGCCGGTCGGCCCAGCGCTGCAGCTGCGCCTGACCACGCTCGGGGTAGGGCACCTCGATCGTGTCGAAGTCGCGTGGCAGCACGGTCGCCGCGAACTCGAGGCGCGCTTCGCGCTGCACCTCGCCTGCTGAGTAGCGGGTGGAGAGGTGAACGAGCGCGAGCATGCCGACCTGTGCGGAGCTCGCCAGCCGCGCCGCTTGACGGGCGGTTGAGTGCCCTGTCTCGTGGGCGCGCTGGGACTCCTGCTCGGTGAACGTTCCCTCGTGCACCAGCACATCGGCTTGGTGGGCGGCGAGCGCGATCGCCTCACATGGCGCGGTGTCCCCGGAGAGGACGATCTTGCGTCCGTGGCGCGTGGGGCCCATCACCTGCTCCGGTAGCACCCCGCCGACTGTCTCTCCGCGCTGCAGACGACCGAAGTCCGGGCCCGGTCTGACCCCCAGGTCCTCCGCGAGTTTCGCGTCCAGGTGCCCGGGCCGGTCGTCCTCGACTATCGCGTAGCCGAACGCCGAGGCGGTCTTGTGGTTCACGGCGATCGCGACGATCTCGTAGCCGTCGGCCCGCACCGTCTGAGCCGGTTGCAACTCGATGATGCGCAGCTCATACGGCAGGCGCCCGTAGATGAAGCGGGTGGCCCCCATCAGGTCCTTCAGGCCCGGCGGGCCGTAGATCTCGAGCGGCTGATCGCGGTCGCGCAGCGCGAAGGACTTCAGCATCCCTGCCAGTCCCAGCCAGTGATCGGCGTGGAAGTGAGTGAGGAACACGCTGTCCAGGTCGGTCAGGCCGACGGAGCGTATGAGCTGACGCTGGGTTCCTTCGCCGCAGTCGAACAGCACGCGCTCGCCGCCGCGGCGCATCAGCACCGCGGGCAGGCCGCGCCTGGGCCCGGGCACCGATCCCCCGGTGCCGGCGAAGAACAGGGATAGATCCATAGCCCGAACGGTAGCGGCGCCAGGAACTCGCGGACGCTCAGGCGGCTGCGGCGAGCGCCACTGGGCGGTGCACGGCGCTAAGCTCAGGGGCCGAGATGCCGTCCGTGAGGCGTCGTCTGCGCCCGTAGCTCAGTGGATAGAGCGTCCGCCTCCGGAGCGGAAGGTCGCAAGTTCGAATCTTGCCGGGCGCGCTAGAAGCAAACGGCGGAGGATCTCCGGATCCCCGTCTTTAGTAGGCCGGGCCCTCGATGTCGCCGTGGGAGTCGCTGAGCGTATCGCCGTCCTCGCCGGGGCCCATGCGCTTGGAGCTCCACCAGCCCCAGCCACCGACCATCACTACCGGCACCACGAAAAGCGCCGATGTGTACCAGTGATAGATGCAGGCGAGCGTGGCCACTTGCGACTAACAAGCTACCACGCTCACCTGACTCTCAGCTCACGCTCGGCGTGTCCTGCTGGCGAGGATCAGCCCTCCGAGGCCCGCTATCAGGCCGAGCGCGCCGAGGATCAGCGCCACAACCCCCAGCCCCTCGCTCGCGCCGCCGCTCGCCTGCTTTAGGACGGCCGGCGTCGGGGCCGATGCGGAGGAGCTCCCGGCTGTCTGTCCCGCTTGCGGGCCTGCCTCGTCGCCCGCGATGTCCTCGATCACGCCGCCTTTGGCTGTGACGTTGATCCTCGGCGAGGGATGTTCCGCGCTCAGCGACGGAGAGATCCAGTGGACGACCTGGCCGTTGCTGTAGGTCTGCACGGTCCTGAATTCAAGCGCCTTGCCCGCCGCGTTGTCGGGGATCGCCAGTGACAACGGGAACTGGATGAACTGGCCGTTGCCCACCTTCCCCAGCGAGCCAGCCCAAGTCCACACGATCTGGGAGACCTCTGTGTCGATCGTTTCGCCGTCTTCTTTGATCGGTGTGGCGAGCTTTGTTTCGATGATCTTCGTGCTCCAGCCGGGTACGTTTTCATAGTCGACGCCCGTGAATCCCTGCGGGAACAGGACGTCGACCTTCTTGATGTATGCCCCTTCCTGCTCGCCAGGAACGCGCACGTCGAGCGTCGCGAACGCGCCCGCGGGGATCGTGTTGGGATGCAGACTGATGTGCGCCTGCGCGCTGTCGGGTACGAGCACCGCCGCCGCGGTGATCAGCACCGCAACCTGCTTGGCTTTCATGGTTCGGTGTTCCTCCTGAGTCAGTGAACAAATAGGGGTTGCCCGCCCCGTACTGACTTCTCTCGCCATAGACATCTATTGAGAGGCGCCGCGCCGGGCAACCGAGAACTTGTGGTGAAGCCCTCGAGAGGTGGGGCGCGGCCGGCTAGACCCGAGGCGATCAGATCACCCCCACGAGCAATACGAACGACGCGACCGCGGCCGCGGGAGGCTGCGAAGGTCGGTGGTGCTCGCCTGCGGGTAGGCAGCGAAAACGCGATGAGCAGTCTCTCGCCTGGATAGCGTCCAAGCGAGAGGAGCATGAACATCAAGGCGGCCGGGCCGAGATACGCCAGGCCGACCGTCCCACTTGGAAGGTGCGCGACCCATACGAGAGTCAGAACCGCGAGGCCGCCGACGAGCGCGATACTCAGACGCCTTCGATGATTGGCCGGATTCATCGGATGGGCACCTCTACGACACGACTGAACTGCTCAAATTCGGAGATACGATCGATGATTTCGATTTCCCAAGTGCCACCGGGGCTAAGCACAGCGGAGTTCAGGACGTAGTGGCCGGGCCCGGCCAGGTTAGCCTTCAACGGCAGCGGACCGATCCTCTTGGAGGGCAGCTTGGCGGTGGCCGTGAGTTCCTTGGTCGCGGTGAACTGGCTGCCGTTCTTGGCGTTGATGAGGTACAGATGGATCGTGTTCAGCCCGACCTTTGCGGGTTCGACGGTCATCTCCAGCTCGGCTGACCCGATCGTGGTGTTCGTTGAGAATGGCCCCGATGCGGCGTCGATCGGTGGCGCGTAGCTGGTGAGTGCCGCTGTCACACCAAACACGCACAGCATCAGCGCAAACTCTCCGCGCATCGCGCGACGCGCCAATGCCCCTACTCCGCCGGGTGAATGGCCATCCCCCACGACACGCCCCAGCATCGGGATGACCCTCTCGCGGTTTATCCAGCCGAGACCGATCAACGTGAGCAGCAGCAGCACCTTGGCGATGATGAGCGCACCGTAGGTGGTATGGAGCAGGCCGTGAACGCTGCGCACGTCGATGTACGCCTGGAGCACCCCGGTCACGGCGATCACGACCACCGAGCCCAACGCGATCGCCGAGAACCGCCCGAGGCTGGCAAGCAGCAGCCGGCTACGCTCGCCGCCCTCGAGCTGACGGGTAGCACCGGGCAACGCCAGTAGCAGGCACGTGATGCCTCCCACCCACACGCTGCCAGCCAGGACATGAAGCGAGTCGGAGGGGAAGAACAGGGCGACCGGGCTCTCGATGCTCGCGTGACCCGCCAACGCCGGGGTGATCGCCAGATAGGCGCCCCCGATCCCGAGCAGCGCGAGGATCAAGCGCGGCGGACGCGGAGTCAGCGCCAACGTGTCGGGCGGCGACCCCGCTCTCAACTTCGGGATCGCGTCCCTACCCCTAGCCCTTGCAGCCAGCAGCAGCGCGCCGAGCGATGCCCAGTCGATCGCGCGCAGACCCCACACCTCACCGAAACGACTGTCCAGCGTGTTTTCGATGATCGAGCCGTTCAGCGAGGTCCACAGCGATACGCCCGCCGCGCTTGCGCCCTGCAACAGCACCCCAAGCAGACTCACGATCACACCAAGGACGATCGCGACCGCGAACAGCCGCCCCAGACGCGAGGCGAACACACCCGAGGCGAGCGACCAGCGCTGCTCAGATCCTGCCACCGCAGCCAGACCCGGTATCCAGACGAAGAACAGAAAGACAAGGCCACCGACCATCAGCGCAAGCGTCAGGTAGTTCAGTCCACGCACGACACCGAACGCAACCTCCGTCACCTTGCCACTCTCGTTCTTGCCGATCAACCCGGCGACCGTGAACTTCGGTGCCGCGCCTGCGTGCCCGATGTTGAACACCAGCCCGCCGTAGACGATGTGCGTGTCGGCCGAGATCACCCGGTAGGTGCCCGTATAGGTGCCATCCGCCAGTCCCGCCTTCAGCCCGACGCCCATCCAGTGCTCGTCGCCATCGGGGTGTGAGAGGTCCAGATCGTCGACCTCGTTGCCCTGCGCGTCGTACACACGCACCGCGCCGAGCGTCCCGCCGACGGCCTGGTTGAACTTGAAGATCACCTCTTTGGGCTGGACCTGCACAGTCGCGCCCGCCGCCGGCGAGGTGCCCAGCAGCTGGGCGTGCGCCCACACCGGGGACGCGCTCAACGGCAAGCATGCCAGTGCGAGTGCGAGGACCAGCAGGAGCCTCGAGCCCGGGCTCGAGGGCGCCGTGCGCTGCCAGGTGGTCATGGCGGCTACCAGGCTTCTCTTACAGTCCGCTCGGACTTGTTCGCCGGGCCGCTACCGGGCGACCCACGTCTGCGTTTGCGCACGAAGAACACCAGCGCCAGTCCGGCGAGCACGATCACCACCAGCGCCACGATCGCGCTGGTGGGTGTCTTGGAGTTCTCCGGGGTCCAGAACAGCACACCTTCGATCGCGCCCTTGCGTGAGCCGACCTGGATCGGGACACGCCAGTCGAAGATCTTTGTGCGTGTGCTCTTGTCCTTGACCGACGACGGTGGGACCGGGCTCATCCAGTGGATGCGATGGTCGTGCCATTCGAGCGCGCTGGTGCGGTCGATCACGCTCCAGTTCGGCGCGGCGCTCGAGGACGCAGTGGACGGCACGGTGACAGCGGCGTAAAAGCTCTGGTTGAGGTAATAGGCCGGTGAGCGTGTGTTCAGCTGGACCGCGCCGCCGGCCAGTACACGCGCGTAGGGTTCCCCGGAGTAGCCGTACACGGTCACGGTCTGGCCGGTCTGATTGTTCAGTTGCAGCCGGTCGGCGAACTCCAGCACCTGCACTTTCAGGCCGGGTATGTTCGGGGTCACCTTGTTGATGTATGAGCGGTACTGGTAGTTGCCCCCCTGGTCTGTGATCGGGTTCTCGCTCTCCTGACTTGCGGCGGTGTTGGCAGCGGACGGTGAGCTTGCGCCCGTGGCGCCGGCCACCGCCGCCGGGGAGAGCACTTGCACGGCAGCGAGCAGGGCGACTGCGAAGCTGCGGAACATGTGAAGCCTCCTTATACGGCTCGATCGACGGGTCTCTAGAACCACCCGGCGCGCGAGCACCCAGAGGAAGCCTGGGTCAGCGTGCCGGGTGCGCCGCCGGCGGCGGTGGGCGCACCGCCAGAGAGCTTGCGATCAGCTTTCCGCCGCGCGCGAGGATCACGAGCACGCGTGGCCGCGCCGCTCGATCGGAGGACGGACGAGCACGATGTCTACAGGAGCGGGTGCGGACCTCGATGAGCATCCGCTCACCGGGGTAGCGGCGCGTGAGCAGCACGAGCGCCAACGCCAGCGCGGGCACCAGGCACAGCACGTTGGGATCGAGGCCGACCGTCAAGAGCAGGCCCACCGCGATCGCCAGGAGCGCCAGCGGGAGGCGGCTATGACCGATCAGTGTTGTGATTGCGCGTGGTGACCCGGACACGACCAGCAGACTCTACGCCCCCTCGCGCGCGGCGGTGTCATTTGCTCATGTGCCGACCGACGAGAGCAGCCATAGGCCGAAGCTTGTGAACGCGACCATAACGGCGAGCATCCAGTATTGGCTGCGCACCGCCGCTTGCAGGTCTCCCTTGTAAAGCACCAGTGCCCGGTCGTGCGCGAGCATCAGACCCGCCACGTGACCGGCGAGTAGCGCGGCGACCTGCACATACCAGATCGCCGCGTAGGAAATGATGTGGTAGTCGATTTCATAGCCGGCGGTACCGAACAAGTTCGATCCGTTGCCGAGCGGGTCGGAGATCAAATATCCCATCGCCTGGCTCTGCCACAGCAGCAGCGAGAAGTAGTGAGCCAGGACGTAGGCGAAGGCGATCGGTACGAGCGTGTGGGCGAACGTCCGCGTCAGCTCGCCAGGGTCGTAGCGGGCGCTGACGCTGTGGACTCCGAGGACGCCTGCACGGTAGACAGCGAGGATCAGCAGGATGCAGAGAACCAGGCCGAGCGAGTAGGTCAACTCCCCCGCCGCGGTTGCCCGGAAGCCGAGGTCGCTGAACACACTCTGTACGCTCGGCTCGTTGTTGCGCCAGATGCCGCCGTTGCTGAACCCGTCGAAAGTGGTGGTGCCAATCAGGGTGCAGATCAATACGACGGTGCCGGGAGGAGTCTCTAGATTGGCGAGCCCGCTGAGTGGCCGCCTCAAGTAAAGCGCGCCGTGCTCGCCACGACTGATAGGCGCAAGTTTCGAGAGCAGCTTGAAGTACACCCTGAAGCCGTCTGCCTGCTCGTCCCACTCCTCGATACCGAACAGAGCCATCCCCGCGAGCATCAGCAGGAAATAAGCGAGCGAAAGAGCCGCGACGGTGGACGGCCGATCGCGTAGGGAGAGTTCATAGACGAGCTCAAGCCAGGCGAAGCCGATGATCCCAGCGACCGCCGGCCAGTTACCCAGCCAAGCGGGGTACCGCAGCGCAGGCCCGCTCGAGCGGCCACCGCGAAGCAGACGCAGAAGCCATCGCAGAGCACGGGCGCAGCTGCGCCATGGGCTAAAAGCGCCAAAGACGTCACCGACCAGGACGCTCACCACCGGCAGGCCGACCCAGAACACGACGTAGACAAACGTCACCGAGAAGTTCACGGTCCCTACCTGGGCTCCCGCAAACCCGCTGTAGAGCACCAACGCAAACAGGCCTATCCCAATCACGCTCGCCAGCCATTCCACGGGCTGTGGGAGCTCGAGCAGCCTGCGCGAGTGTGGCTCCTGTAGTTGCGGGGTTCGCCACAGCGTCGAGAGCGCCACGAAGGAGACAACCAGCACGATCGCCGCCGCCCAGCTGAACAGCCACACCGGGATCGGCAGATCGGCCTTGCCCACGATCCCATGCGCTTGGGCGTCCGTCGGCGTGAGCAGCGCCGCGCCGAACAGGCCGCCCAGCAGTGGCGGCAGGACACGGCGCGCGTTGATCATGCTCTGCGGCAGTCTATGTCAGGCGCTTGTGGTTAGCAGCCGCTCGGCGGCTTCGCTCGCATAGTCTGCCGCTGCATGATCCACGCTTCACTAGCCGTTTCAGAGATCGCCTTGGCCGGCACCCAGCTCGGCCCGCTGGCGCTGATCGGCCTGATTTATGCCAGGCGTGTGCGCACCCTGGCCCGATCCTCTCATCCCGTCCCCGGTTGGCGGCAAGCCTGCTTCTACGGGGGGTTCGTGGTGATCGGCGCCGCGCTCTCCTCACTCGGTGGCGCAAGCCAAGAACTGCTGTTCGCGCACATGGTCGAGCACCTCCTGCTCGGCGACATCGCGGCGCTGTTGATCGTGCTCGGCCTCACCGGGCCGCTGATCGCGCCGATCCTGCGCATCGGCTTTTTCGATCGCCTGCGCATCCTGGCGCATCCGCTGATCGCGTTTCCGCTGTGGGCAGCGGATCTATATGTGTGGCATCTGCCCGTCCTCTATCAAGCGGCGCTTGAACACTCTGGAGTGCATGCCGCCGAGCACGCGATGTTCCTCGGCTTCGGCGTGAACATGTGGATGTGCCTGTTCGGGCCGCTGCCGATGCCCGCCTGGTTTACCAACTTCGCAAAGCTCTTCTACATCATCGCTGTGCGTCTCACCGGCACCGTGCTGGGCAACATCTTTTTGTGGTCGGGAACCGTGTTCTATCCCTTCTATGTAAATGGGGACCTCGCACACCACATCTCGCCACTGGCCGACCAGAACATCGCCGGGGCGATCATGATGGTCGAGGAGTCGATTCTCACGCTGTGCCTGTTCTGCTGGCTGTTTCTGCGCACGGCTCGAGAGAGCCAGGAGCGCCAGGAGCTGATCGATTTCGCACGCTCGCGGGGGCTCGAGCTCTCCGAGACGCGAGCCGCGCGTGCTGTGGCGGCCGGACGCGGAGCGGAGCTGCGCCGGCGCTTGGAGCGACGGGCCGCGAACTCCGAGCGTATCGGCGCGCCGGAACGTACCTGAGGACTACCCTTTCGAGCATGTGTGTTGGTTGTGCGATGGCCGCCGCCTCGGCCGCAACGGGCTTCAGAACCTGGCTTCAGAACCATCACTTCGGCTGGCTGACGCTGCGGCGGATGCGCGCCCTGACGATCGGTGCGATGTGCGCGGCGGGACTGGCCTCGACGGTCGGGCTGTCCGGCTCGAGCCAAGCGGCACACGGCGCATCGCCACACCACCACCTCGCGGCACCCTGAGCGACGTGGTCAAAGCACCGCTCCCAAGCCCGGCCACCGACGCCGAGCCGGCTGCAACCACCTACCTCGAGGGGGGGGTCGGCGGCATGCATCGAGGCGATCCTCGCGTGCGAGCGGCTCGAGGCCTTGGCGGTATCCGACGCTCAGCGCGTGAGTTGGGAGGCGGGAGGAGATCAACCCCCTCCCGGGACGCTAGCCCCCGGCGACCGCGGGCAGGATCGTCAACTCCGCGCCGTCGCTGACCGGGGTAGCGAGCCCATCCAAGAAACGGATGTCCTCACCGGAGAGGTAGATGTTCACGAAGCGCCGCAGCGAACCGTCGTCGTCTGAGATGCGGGCCCGCAGCTCCTCGAAGCGCTCGAACAGCCCGTCTAGGACCTCCCCGACGGTCTCGCCGTCGAGCTGCGCCTCGCTGACCCCGTCGGCCGCCGGACGCAGCTGGGTTGGAAGCTTGACCGTGACGCTCACGTCCCTACCCCCCGACCGGGCTTTGGATCGTGCTCGCAAACAGCTGCTCGAACTCTCTGACGCTGGGCTCGATCGTGTGCGTCTGGAATGTGTCCTGCACCGCGTCGAGCGTCTTCAGGCCGTCGCCGGTGATCACCAGCACGACCCGCTCGTCCGGGTCGATGTCACCGCGCTCGGCGAGCTTCGCGAGCACGGCGGTCGTCACGCCACCTGCAGTCTCGGTGAAGACGCCCGTGGTCCGGGCCAACAGCGAGATCCCGGCCTTGATCTCCTCGTCTGAGACCGAGTCGATCCCGCCGCCCGAGCGGCGAGCCTCCTCGAGCGCGTAGGGGCCATCAGCCGGGTTGCCGATCGCAAGCGACTTGGCGATCGTCTTGGGCTTCACCGGGCGGCACACGTCGGCTCCGGCCGCGAACGCCGATGCGACCGGGGAGCAGCCCTCGGCTTGGGCGCCGTTCATCCTCGGCGGTGTCTGGGCGATCAGGCCGAGCTCACCCCACTCGGAAAAACCCTTGGCTATCTTCGTGAACAGCGACCCGGAGGCGATCGGGACGACCACCCGGTCGGGCACCTCGAAGCCCAGCTGCTCGGCGATCTCATACGCCAGCGTCTTTGATCCCTCGGCGTAGTAAGGACGCAGGTTGACGTTCACGAACGCCCAGTCGCGCTCGGCGCACAGCTCGGTGCACAGCCGGTTGACGTCGTCGTAGTTGCCGTTCACGGCGATCAGTTTCGTTCCATACACGCCGGTGGCGAGGATCTTCTGCTCCTCCAGGTCAGCTGGAATGAACACGTAGGAGTCCATTCCCAGGGCGGCGGCGTGCGCGGCCACGGAGTTGGCGAGGTTGCCTGTGGAAGCGCAGGCGATCGTTTGGAAGCCGAGCTCGCGTGCGCGGGCGGCGGCGACCGAGACGACCCGGTCCTTGAAGGAGTGCGTCGGGTTGGCGGCGTCGTTCTTGACCCACACCTCTCTCAGGCCAAGCTCGCCGGCCAGCCGGTCGGCGCGGATCAGCGGCGTGCAGCCGGCTGGCAGCCCGACGCGTGAGGCGAGCCTCATCGAGGGGCCCGGGGGGCTGTCCACCGGCAGGAAGTCCGCGTAGCGCCAGATGTTCTGCGGGCCGGCCTGGATGCGCCGGCGCAGCCCCTTGATGTCGCCGCCGGTGAGATGCGAATGGTCGTAGGCGACTTCCAGCGGACCGAAGCAGCGCTCGCACACGTACAACGCCTGCGGTGGATACTCGCTAGCGCACTCTCGGCACTTCAGATGACTGATAGCCATGTTGGACTCCTTTTATGCCTTCGCCGACAAACGGTGTGGCGAAAGGCTGAAAGCCCGCCACACATCTTCTGGAATTGGCACCTTCCCGCCGCTAGACGGTGGTTGCCGGGGTTTCGTCGGGCCAGTCCCTCCACCCCTCTTGATGTGTACTGCTATGTAGCGGGCCAGTATAGCGAGCACTGGAGCGGAATCAAGCGCTGCAAGTTGCCTCGTGTTTGCTGGTAACGGCGGCGTCCCGGTGGTGTAAGCGGTCTTTTAGATGGAGCGCTCCCTGCGTGATAACGACCAACTGCTCGAGCGCGAGCCAGAGGATTTCGAGCTGCGCACGAGCGCGCCGAAGAAGCGGATGCTGATCATCGTAAACCCGTATGCCACGACGGTATCCGACCGGCTGCGCCATCTGGTTGTGTATGCGCTGCAGGGCCGCTACGAGGTCGACGCCGTGGACACCGAGGCGCGCGGGCACGCGATCGAGCTGTGCCGCGAGGCCGCCCACGAGGGTTATGACGTGGTCGTGGCTTTCGGCGGCGACGGAACGGTCAACGAAGCCGCCAACGGCTTGCTGGGGTCCCCCACCCCGCTGAGCTGCCTGCCGGGAGGCTCGGCGAACGTGTTCGCCAAGATGCTCGGGATACCGGGTGAGCTCGTCGACGCGACCGAGCATCTGCTTGGCATCGCCGATGACTGGCAGCCTCGCAGGGTCGACCTGGGTGTCGTCAACGGACGCTGCTTCACCTTCGCCTCGGGTCTGGGTGTGGACGCCAGCGTGGTGGAGCGCGTGGACTCAAACCCCAAGCTGAAGGCGCGCTTTGGCCCCTACTACTTCACCTGGGCGGCGATCTCGACGTTCACCAGGAGATATCTGATCAACCCGCCGCGGATGGAGACCCTTCTGGACGGGGAGTCTCTAGGGGGGGTCACGACGATCGTCCAGAACGGCTCGCCGTTCACTTATTTCAAGAATCGTCCGATCGAGATCGCTGAGGACGCTTCGCTTGACTCCGGGACGCTGACGGGCTGTGTGCTGCACAGCGCCAGACCGGCCGACATGCCCTTCATCGCCTGGCGTGCGTTCTCCCGCCGCACGCGGGTGGCCGCGCATCGGCGGGTCAGCGACCTGGAGCAGTTCACGGAGCTGGAGGTGCGCTCGAGCTCGCAGCGGCCGCTGCCGTTGCAGGTCGACGGGGACTTTCTGGGTGAGGTGACGAGCGCCCGTTACAGCATTCTGCCCGGTGCGCTGTGCGTGGTGTCCTAGCCTCAGCCGGCGCCGGGTGTGACGCGGTAGGCGTCGAAGACCGACTCGATGTTGCGCAGGCGGGTGACCGCGCTCTTCAGCGTGTGGGTGTCGGCGACCTCGATCACAAAGCGGTTCTTGACCATCGGCGGGTTTGACAGGCAGCGGGCCTCCAGGATGTTCGCCCCGGACTCGCTGAACACCCGCGAGAGGTCCTCCAGCAGACGGTGACGATCCCACGCGTCGATCTGGATCTCCACCACGAAGGCGGTCGTCTGCTCGCCTTCCCAGGACACCTCGGTGAAGCGCTCGGGATCGCGACGCAAAAGCGCGGTGTTGGGGCAGTCCTCACGGTGGATCGTGATCCCGCGCCCGAGCGAGATGTAGCCGACGATCTCATCTCCGGGAACAGGGCGACAGCACTTGGCCAGGCGCAGCATCACATCCTCGACGCCCTGCACGCGGATCCCGTACTGGCCCGAGGAGCTCGTCGGGCGCCGCCTGGAGCGTCCGACCTTCAGCAGATCGGCGGCGGCGCTGGCCTCCCCGACGGCCGCCTCGCCCTGCTTCAGGCGCTGCATGATCTTGTTCACGACCGTCTTGGTGGAAATCTTCGCGCCGCCCAGGGCGATGTAGAAATCATCGGCCTTGCGGTAGCCCATCTCGCGGATCACGTCGGCCAGCAGCGCCGAGCCGGTGATCTTCTGGGCCGGCAGGCCCTGCTTCTTGAGCTGCTCCTGGAGTACCTCGCGGCCAGTGTGCTCGGTGTCCTCACGCGACTCGGCCTTGAACCACTGCTTGATCTTGTTGCGCGCGCGGGTGGTCTTCACCACCGCCAGCCAGTCGCGTGATGGGCCGCGCTCGCGCTTGGCGGTGAGGATCTCCACGATGTCCCCGGAGCGCAGCTCGTAGTGCAGCGGCACGATCTTGCCGTTGACGCGCGCACCGACACAGCGGTGGCCGATCTCGGTGTGCACCTCGTATGCGAAGTCAAGCGGTGTGGCGCCCGCCGCCAGCGACTTGACCTCCCCCTTGGGAGTGAACACATACACCTCGTCCTCGAACAGGTCGATGCGCAGGCTCTCCATGAACTCCTGAGGATCGGAGAGGTCCTTCTGCCAGTCGAGCATCGAGCGCAGCCACTTCAGCTTGGCGTCGTCGTCGAGCGCCGCCGGCTCCTGGCGCTCACCCTTGACGTGGCGGGCGTCCTCGCCGGAGCGCTGCTTGTGCTGCTTGTACATCCAGTGCGCGGCGACCCCGAACTCGGCCATCTCGTGCATCGCGTGCGTGCGGATCTGGATCTCCAGCGGACGCCCCTCGGGCCCGATCACCGTCGTGTGCAGCGACTGGTACATGTTGAACTTGGGCATCGCGATGAAGTCCTTGAAGCGTCCCGGCAGCGGCTTCCACAGGGAGTGGATGACCCCGACCGCCCCGTAGCAGTCCTTCACCGAGTCGACGATCACCCGCATCGCGGTGAGGTCGTAGATCTCGTTGAACTCGCGGCTCTTTTTGGTCATCTTCGAGTAGATCGAGTAGAAGTGCTTGGCGCGCCCGGCGATCTGCGCTTCGATGCCCAGCGAGGCGAGCTCGCTGGTGAGGTATTCACCGGCCTCTGAGACGTAGTGCTCGCGATCGTCGCGCTGCTGGGCCACCAGGCCCTTGATCTCCTGGTACTTGCGCGGGTGAAGCGTCGCGAACGCGAGGTCCTCGAGCTCCCACTTCAGCGCGTGGATGCCCAGGCGATGGGCGATCGGCGCGTAGATGTCGAGCGTCTCTCTGGCCTTGTCGTTCTGCTTCTGCTTGGGCATCGCCTCCAGCGTGCGCATGTTGTGCAGGCGATCGGCGAGCTTGATCAGGATCACCCGCACGTCGGTGGCCATCGCGACCATCATCTTGCGGTAGTTCTCCGCCTGGGCCTCGTCACGGGACTGGAAGGTGATGCCGGTGAGCTTGGTGACACCGTCGACGATCTGAGCGATCTCCTCCCCGAAGCGCTCGCGCACCTCCTCGATCGAGGCTGAGGTGTCCTCGACGGTGTCGTGCAGCAGCGCCGCGCACAGCGTCTCGGTGTCCAGGCGCATGCCGGCGCAGATGCGGGCCACCCCGACGGGGTGAACGATGAAGTCCTCCCCGGAACGCCGGCGCTGGGCGGCGTGGTGCTCGCAGGCGAACACGAACGCGTCTTCCACGCGCTCGCGATCGATCTGCACAGCGGAGTCCGCGGCGTGCTCGGAGACGATCGCGAACAGGTCGCCGAGCAGTCGTCGCTCGAACTCGTTCAGCTCTCCGCGCGTGACAGGCCGCCAGGTCGGCGTCGGCGACTTCAGGGAGGCGTCGATCGGGATGCGCTTTACGTCGGACATCCTCTACAGCGTAGGGAACGATCCTGTCGAACCCAAGCGCCTCTAGGGCTCTCACACGCTCGGGCCTTCGGTGCCGCCAGCGGACCCATGCGCTCAGGCGGCCCGGGCACGCAGCGAGCCGAGCAGCGTGCGTCCTTTGTCCAGTCGCTTGGAGTGCCGGCGGAAACTCGCCGAGCGCTCAAGTTTTGTGCGTCGCGGGGTGGCGAGGGTGATCTTCTGCTTGCCGCGGTCGAGCTCCAAAAGCTCGAGCTCCTCCAATACCCGCACCAGTTCGCAGGCAAGCGACGCTGGCCGGCCGGTGGTTTGCGAGGCGCCGCGCGCCTTTACGCCGCTGAGGATCTCCTGCAGGTCCGGGCCCTCGGCGCTTTCAACCTCGCGCAGCTCCCTGTAGACCTCCGCCAGGCCGGGACGCAGGTTGTGTTCGCGCTCGAGGATCCGCCCGGCGAAGTCGATCTCCGGGTCGCCCCACAGCAGGTGGGCGTGCCCGTCCTCTTCGCCGCTGAGAGCCAGCCGCTTGGCGTTCGAGGACTCCGGTGGATCGAGCAGCGCGACGTGGACGTAGTCTTTGGTGATCTGCGGTTCGCGCTCGAGCGTGGCGTAGGAGCACAGCGCGAAGCCGCCGATCGTGGCGGCCATGTGCGCCATCCTCAGGTGGGCGTCGGCGCACAGCACAAGTACCGGCTCGCCGCTTGCGACCAGGCGCATCAGGGTTCCGGCGATACCCCCGCGGCGCAGATCGTGCACGTTGCGCCGCGGCTCATCCGCCGGCGCTTTGGCAAGCTCAGAGGGGTCTATTTCCAGTTCGCTCCAGACCCGCTCCAGGTAGCTGCCGTCCTCGCCGATCAGCGTGATCGCCTCCGGTTTGCAGGGCTGGGCGTGTTGGAGGTTCAGCCGCGGCTCGGAGATGCCGTTCCAGTCGTTGACCTCCAGGGAGAACAGAGAGTCAGCGAGCGCTCCTTCGGTGACCGGCAGGGTAGCCATCCCGAACGCGACCGCTCCCAGCCGCGACCCGGCGGAGGCGACCGTGAAACGTACGTGCTTGCCCTTGCCCATCGAGCGGGGTTCTGAGAACTTCACGGCCGGAAGCATCAGTGAGACCTTGGGGTTTCCCCGACCGAACGGGGCGAGCGCGGCGAGCGCCTCAGCCAGTTCCAGATCCAGTTCGCGCCCCGAGAGCACGGCGTCCACCCGTAGCGAGGCCACCAACTCCTCGCTGCCTAGCGAGCGTTCGGCCTCGGCGGTGAACATCGCGGTGAACTGCTCGATCTCATCGCGCTTGATCTCAACGCCGGCGGCGCCGCGATGCCCGCCGTAGCGCAGCAGATGCTCCTGGCATGCGTGCAGCGCCGCGAGCAAATCGAAGGACTCGATGCTGCGAGCCGAGCCCTTGCCGGACTCGTCATCGAGGGCGATCACGAGCACCGGGCGGTGGTGACGTTCGGCCATTCGCGAGGCGACGATCCCGATCACCCCGGCGTGCCAGTCTTCTCCGTAGAGGACATACGCGGCCCTATCGCCGAGTTCCGCTACCTGCGCTTCGGCCTGGAAGAGGATGCGGGTCTCCGCGTGGCGGCGCTCGGAGTTCGCGCGGTGAAGCTCCTGGGCGACCTCCTCGGCACGCTCTGAGTCCTCGGTCAAGATCAGCTCTAGCGCGGCGTCAGCCCGGTACAGGCGCCCGGCGGCGTTCAGCCTGGGCGCCAGCGCGTAGCCGACGGCCCGCTCGTCCAGGCGGCCCGGGTCGACTCCGGCGACGGCCATCAGCGCCCGCAGACCGGGCTTGTTGGTTGTTTTTAGCGCGACGAGGCCGCGGGAGACGAGGCTGCGGTTCTCTCCCAGCAGCGGCACGACGTCCGCGAGCGTGGCCAGCGCGACGAGGTCGAGGTCCTCCTCTATGCAGTCAAGCTCTTCTCCGGCGGCCGCCACGAGTGCTTGGGCGAGCTTGTGCGCGACAGCGGTGGCGCACAGATCAAGGCACGGGTAGCCGCATATCACCGGGTGCAGAATCGGCGCGTCCGGGAGCGTCCCGTCGGGGAGTGGGGTGTGGTGGTCGGTGACAATGACATCGATGCCCTGCGCTTTGGCTTCGTTTACCTCCTCCACGGCGGTGATGGCGCAGTCGACGGTGATCAAAAGGCGTGTGCCGCGTGCCGCCAGACGCTGGATCGTGTCCGGGTTCAAGCCGTAGCCGTCCTCTGAGCGGTCGGGCAAATACCAGTCCACCTGTGCTCCCAGTCCGCGTAGGGCACGTACCAGTACCGCCGTGGAGCAGACCCCGTCGACGTCGTAGTCGCCGTGGATGGTGATCGGCGAGCCTTGCTCTAGATGCTCGAGGATGCGCGCGGTTATCTCTCCCATTCCCTGGAAGAGGTCCGGGTCGTTTTCCTCGCCGCCGGCAAGAAATGCCCGGGCGACGTCGGGGTCGGACAGACCGCGGCGCACCAGCACCTGCGCGATCACGGAGTTGATCGAAAGCTCCTCGGCCAAGCGTTGGACCTCTCCCAGCGGGCACGGAGCTATCTCGAAGCGAACGGCATCCATCGGACCAGCCACACTACGGGCCGGGTGAGACAGAACGATGACCAACCCAGGAGGATGCCTGGGCGCCGGGGACTCGCGCGTGAGCTGGAGGCGCTCAGGAGCGCCGTTCGCGCCTGACGCCCAGCAGGTAGACCAGCGCGATCCCGATCAGCGCGCCGGGCACCGCATAGAGGACCACGGCGATGTCGGTCGCCTTCTGTCCGGGCACACGCAGCGCTGAGACCTTCACGGCGTAGATGACCAGCCCGAGAACGATCGACCCGAGCAGCGATCCGACGAGCGCGCCGACGATCCCTCCCCAGAAACGGTCGGGCAGGAAGATCGTGAAGTGCCAGATCGCCAGTCCCATGATTACCCAGCCGAGCATTCCCATCAGCGTGCCCTCCCGTGTTTGCGGTTACGCGGTCGCTTGGGTTTGGCGCTTCGCTTGGGATCGTCCTTCATGACCAGATCCTCGGGGGCCAGATCGGCGCTTGGATCGCGCGGCGGCTTCGCAGGCGGCTGCTGGGTGTCTCGCGGACGTTTACCGGCGGTCTTCGCGGCGGCGGTCTTCTCGATGTCGAGGTCTGCCACCAGCTCCTGGAACTCGTCGTTTGAGATCTGATCGCCCGCCTCGGCGCCTTCGGTGCCCTCGGCGCCAGCGCCGAAGATCGACAGGCTCTTTGGTCTCTGCTTGACGGGCTCAACGTCGACGGGGGTGCCGGCGGCGACGGTGGCGTACGCGGGCACCGCCCCGAGTTCACGCACGATGCGCAGGCGGCGGTTGCGGTAGGTCGACTCGCGCTCCTTCCAGTGGGTCAGCACCGGTGAGGCGATGAAGATCGAGGAGTAGGCGCCGGAGGCGACGCCGACAAGCAGAGCAAACGCGAAGTCCTTCAGTGTCGCTCCGCCGAAGAACAGCAGCGCGGCTACGGGTAGCAGCGTGCAGAAGCTAGTGGCCAAGGAGCGGGTCAGCACCTCCGCCATCGAGCGGTTGACGATCTGCGAGAACGCGGCACGCGGCATGCGCGGCACGTTCTCCCGCACTCTGTCGAACACGATGATCGTGTCATACAGCGAATATCCGAGGATCGTCAGCAGCGCCGCGACGGTGGAGGAGGTCACTTCCCGGCCGGTCAGCGAGTAGACACCGGAGGTGATCAGCAGATCGTGCATCAGCGCTATCAGCACGGGGACCGCGTACTTCCATTCGAAGCGCAGCGCGATGAAGACAGAGATCACCAGCAGCGAGGCGATGATCGCGATGATCGCGCCGTTGGCGACCGTCTGCCCGAATGTCGGCCCGATCGAGGTGCTCGAGAAATTCTTCGTGCCCTGTTGGAAATTGCCCGTGGAGGTATTGCTTGTCTTGCCGAACTTCGCGTCCAGGTCGGCCTTGACCTTGCGCACCGTTTCGGGTTTGAGTTTCTTCAGAGAGATCTGAAAGCCCTGTCCGCCAATGCCCTTGTTGGAGTACTTCTGGATCTGGGCGTCGGGGTAGCCGTCTTGGGAGAGCGCGCTCTGCACCTGGTTCTCTGTGACGGGCTCCACGAACGCGGTCTGGATGCGGGTGCCGGACTTGAAGTCGATGCCGAAGTTCAGGCCCTTGCCGCCGATCGCGAGCGCCCCGACCATGAGGATGCATCCCGAGAGCGAGAAGAACCACTTCGATGCGCCCATGAAGTCGAAGTTCAACGCTCGCTTGGCGTGCGAGGCCCCGAGCGCGGCGCGGCTGGCGAGCAGGCGGGTGTGGCTTGTCACTCCGAGCGTGGCGCGGGTAGCGAGCACGGCCGTGAAGAGCGTCAACAGGGTGCCGATACCGAGCGTAAACGCGAAGCCCTTGACTTCGGCCGTAGCGAGCGCGAACAGGATGAACGCGGTCATGAACGTCACGACGTTGGCGTCGACGATCGCCGCGAAGCCGCGCTGGTAGCCGGTGGCGATGCCGGCCACGATCGATCGTCCGCCGCGGATCTCCTCCTTGACGCGCTCGAAGATCACGATGTTCGCGTCCGCGGCGATACCGATCGTGAGGATCAGCCCGGCGATCCCGGGCAGCGTGAGGGTGATCGGAATCAGCTTGATCAGCGCGTAGTAATAGGCGCCGTAGATCGCAAGGCCCCCGATCGCGATCGCGCCGAGCACCCGGTAGAAGAGCAACAGGAACAGACATACGACCCCGAAACCGACGAGCATCGCGACCAGACCCTGGTTCAGCGCGGTCTTTCCGAGCGTCGCGGAGACCTGCGACTGGGAGATCAGTTCGAGCTTGATCGGCAAGGCGCCGGACTGGAGCTCATCGGCGAGGTTCTGCGCGGTGGTGATCGTGAACCCACCGGAGATCTGAGAGCCGTTTGAGGAGTCGATCCCTTCGGGGTACTGGCTGTAGTCGATCGACGGTGTCGTGATCAGCTGACCGTCGAGTACGACCGCGAAGTGCTGCTCGGCGTTTTGGTGGGTGATGCCGGGGAGTTGGGCTTCCTGGCCGCGGTGGGCGATCACCTTGGTGACCTTTTCGAAGACCTTCGACCCGTGGGAGGTGAAGCCGAAGGATACGTTCGGCTGGCCGGTGCCGCCTTCGTCGAATCCCTGCTGGGGATTCTTGATGTCCGCGCCGCTCAGCACCGGGTCGTCGTTGAGCACGTAGTAGCTGCTGGGTGACTTGTTGATCACCTTGCCGGCCTGGGTTTCGGTTGGGCGCGCTTGGGCGATCACCGTCCCGGGGTTGATGTGCACGATCTTCGTCTTGGCCTTGGCGGGCACGGTGTAGTCGGCGAACAGGTCGGACTTGGTTTCCTCCGGTCCGCGGAGAACTTTTTCGGTCTTGGTGTTCAGCAGATACCACTGGCCGTAGATGCAGCCGGCGTTCGGACCTGTGGTTGTTTCGTTCAGCGGGAGTGTGCAGTTCTTCTGCAGCGTCGTGTCGCTCTTACGCAGGATCGCCGGGCGTTTGGCGGCGCGCAGCACCGCTTCGTACTGGGGTATACCGGAGGTAGCCGCGCCGGCTTCCGCGCCGCCGGTGACTTTCGGTTCTTCGTGCGCCGGCTTGCCTTCGGCGTTGATGACGTTCGGCTCCCAGTCATAGAACTGCAACTGGGCGGTCTTGCCGACCTCCTGTTCGGCGCGCGAGGCGTTTGACACGTCGGGCAGCGCGACGCTGATTTCGCTTGGCCCGGTGCGCTGGATTTCCGGCTGGGCGACGCCGAGTTGATCGACGCGTTTGCGCATGATGTCGATCGCGCGTTCCAGCGATTCGGCGTCGACGTTCGCCCGGGCGGTCGGACGGCCCTTGTAGATCAGCTGCACGCCGCCCTTCAGGTCCAGTCCCAGACGCGTCTTCTGGGTAGCGATCACGATCCCCGAGAGGGCGATCAGCCCGGCAACGATCAGGAGGATCACGGCGTTGCTGCGGCGTTCGGTCATGGCTTTCTGCTCAACCTAGCGGTCGGGTGTGAGGACAAGCAACAGACCGCCGTCGTCGTCATAGGCGGGGAACAGGTCGGCCTTGGCGTTGGCGGCCACGTCACGTTCGCCGGCCACCTCGACGGGCTTGTCAAGCGCCCGCACGCCCCACTCCAGCACGGTGTCGACGGGGTGATCGCCGTTTGCGAAGTGCAGACCGAGCACCTGCTCGACGCGCTGGCCGATGACGTCCTCCTCCTCCAGGCCCGTGAACGCGAAGGAGTTTCTCCCGCATCCGATCACTCGCCCCTCGTTGTCGCACACGAAGAACGCGGCGTCTGGAGCGGGGTAGTAGTCGTCGAGCAGCTCGAACAGAAAAGCGAAGCCGCACTTGGAGCAGCCCTTGGGTTGGCGGGAGAAGCCAAGGTTGCGGTCAGTCTCGGAGGTGCGGTGTCCGCAGTTGGGGCAGATGAATGGATGCGCCATCGCTCAGCACAGAGTATCCAGAGCCGCTGGGAGGGCGCTCTGGCGCCTCACAACAGCAGTGTTTGCGCCTCGTGCTGCGCCGTTTGGGGGGGCTCGAGCCCGAGATGTTCAAAGGCGCCCGGTGTCGCGGCCCGCCCGCGCGGGGTGCGCTTGATCAGCCCCCGCTGCAAAAGGTATGGCTCATAGACGTCCTCGATCGTGTCCTGCTCCTCCCCGACGGCGATGGCGAGCGTCGAGAGGCCGACCGGGCCCCCGCCGAAGGTCACGCAGATGGTGTGCAGGATCTCGCGGTCCAGGCGATCCAGGCCAAGGGCGTCGACCTCGAGCAGATCCAGCGCGGCGTGCGCCGCCTGTGCGGTGACCACTCCCTCCATGCGCACCTGTGCGTAGTCGCGCACCCGCTTGAGCAGGCGGTTGGCCACCCGTGGTGTCCCCCGGCTGCGCTCGGCGATCGCCAGCGCCCCCTGCTCGTCGAGGGAGATCGCAAGGATGCCCGCGGAGCGCCGCACGATCGTCGCGAGATCCTCCACCGAATATGACTCGAGGCGTGCCTGGATCCCGAAGCGGTCGCGCAGCGGGGTGGAGAGCAGGCCGGTGCGTGTGGTCGCTCCCACGAGCGTGAAGGGCGGCAGCTCGAGGGTGACCACGCGGGCGCCGGCGCCCTGGCCGACGGTGATCGGTAGCCGGTGATCCTCCATCGCCGGGTAGAAGGTCTCCTCGAGCGTTCTGGGTAGTCGGTGGATCTCGTCCACGAAGAACACGCTGCGGGGCTCCAGCGCCGTCAGGAACGACGCCACGTCGCCCTTGCGCTCCAGCGCCGGTCCGGCCGTCTGGATGAACGGCACTTCCAGCTCGTTGGCGACGATCTGCGCTAGCGAGGTCTTGCCCAGGCCCGGAGGCCCGGCGAGCAGCAGGTGATCCAGCGCCTCCCCACGCGCGCTTGCGGCCTCGATCGCCACCGAGAACTGCTCGCAGAGGGTGCTCTGCCCGACGAAGTCCGCCAGGCGCCGCGGGCGCAGCGAGCGGTCCAGATCGTCCTCGGGCGTCAGATAGGGCGTCTGGATTCTGGTTTCGGTGCTCATCTGTTCCGATCAGCCCACGCGTGCGCCACGCAGCGCCGCCGCGATCAGATCCTCTGCGCTCTCCCCCTCGGTGCCCGCCAGCAGCTCCTCGGCTTCGGCGAGCGTGTAGCCGAGCTCGAGCAGTCCCTCGCGGGCCAGCGCCCGTGGGGTGTCACCGCGGTGCGCGCGAATCTGCCCGGCCGGCTCGATGGACTCCTCGAGCTTTACCTTCTCGCGCAGCTCGACGATGATCCGCTCGGCGGTGCGCTTGCCGATGCCGGGCACCGCCTGAAAGCGCGGCGCGTCACCGGCGGCGATCGCCGCCATCAGCTCTCGCGGCGGGCCACCGGAGAGCACCGCCAGCGCCACCTTGGGACCCACGGCCTGCACGCTCAAAAGCATCAGGAACAGTTCGCGCTCCTGCTCTGAGTGAAATCCGTACAGCGCAAGGGCGTCGTCGCGGACGATCAGATGGGTGTGCAGCATCGCCTGAGAGCCAACGGCGGGCACGTGGTTCAGTGTCTGCGCCGAGACGGTCAGGCGATAGCCGACGCCGCCGCAAAGCAGCACCAGGTGGTCGACTCGCCGGACGGCGACCTCTCCTTGCAGCAGACCGATCACGACTGACTCACGCTCGCGGCGAGCGCCTGGGTTAGTGGCGCGCCGTTGCAGTGACAGACCGCGACCGCCAGCGCGTCGGAGGCGTGGTCGGGTGTCGGTATCGCCGGCAGGCAGAGCAGCGCCCCGACCATCCGCGCCACCTGGTCCTTGGAGGCACGGCCGTTGCCGCAAACGGCGGCCTTGACGCGCTGCGGGGTGTAGGAAAAACACGGGATGCCGCGCTGGCCGGCGGCTAGCATCGCCACTCCCCGCGCGTGACCGACCGCGAACGCTGTGCGTACGTTCTGACCGAAGTAGAGCTGCTCGAGCGCCATCGCCTCACAGTGGTGCTCGTCGAGGATCTCCAGCACCCGCTCGTGGACTATTCTCAAACGCTCCTGGACCGCGCTGCTCGCGGCGGTCTCGATCACACCGCCGTCGAGGGCCAGCAGCCGCTCGCCGCGGCGGGCCACCACGCCGTAGCCGGTATTCGCCAGGCCCGGATCGATACCGATGATGATCACGGTCTTTGATTCTGGGCCAGCGACCGGACGCCTGCTCGCAAAACCGTGCGCCGCCACGCAAACCGGCGCAATCATCTTCACGGCGCCGTGGCGCTCGGGACGCTAGTTTCCCAGAGGCATGACGGGCCAGTCAGACAGCGATCCCCCACCGCCGGATCAGCCGATCGACTTCCAGGCCGAGGGGTTTCTGGAGGGACTGGAGGGCCAGCAGCGATCAGAGCGCCTTGCGCTGCTGGAATATCTCGCCGCCGATGGAGTGCCGCTGTCTGAGCTTCATCGCACCAACGCCGGCGGCACGCTCATGTTCCTGCCAGCCGAGCGGGTGATCGGCGGTCGGGAGCGCTACACCGCGGCTGATATCGCGCAGCGCAGCGGGGCACCCGGGGAGTTTTTGATCGCGGTTCGCCGCGCGATGGGGCTACCGATCGCGGCACCCGAGGAGGCCGTTTACACAGAGGCTGATCTACAGGCCGTGCAGATGCGCGAGGTGGCGCACGCGGCGGGGATCTCAGACGAGGAGATCCTCGATCTGATGCGTACCTTGGGACGCGGGCTCTCCCAGGCCGCGGAGACGATGCGCGCGCTGACGCTGCGGCTCGTGCTCGAACCCGGTGTCAGCGAGCAGGATCTGGCTCAGCGCTACGCCTACGCGGCCTCGCAGCTGGCTCCGATGCTGGGGCCGCTCGTCACCAACCTGCTGAACCTGCATCTGCGCCAGATGGCCCAGAGCGAGGCGATCAACGCCGCCGAGCGAACCGGCGGGCGGCTTCCGGGGTCGCGCGAGGTGACGGTGTGTTTCGCGGATCTGGTCGGTTTCACTCGCCTCGGCGAGGAGGTCCCGCCGGACGAGCTGGGTCGCTTGGCGGTGCGCCTGGAGGCGCTCTCGAGCGAGGTCGCCGCACCGCCCGTGCGCCTGGTCAAGACGATTGGGGACGCCGCGATGCTCACCTCGACCGAGCCCGAGCCGCTGCTCGATGCCGCGCTCGCGTTGATCGACGCCGCCGACGCCGAGGGCGAGGAGTTCCCGCAGATACGGGCCGGTATCGCGATCGGTCATGCGCTCAGCCGCGCCGGGGACTGGTTCGGGCGTCCCGTGAACCTCGCGAGCCGCATAACCGCGATCGCCCGCCCCGGCAGTCTGCTGGCGGGACGCGAAGTGCGCAACGCCGCCCGCGAGAGCTACCTGTGGTCCTACGCCGGTGAGCGGCGTCTGAAGGGGATCCGTGACCCGGTGGTCCTGTATCGCGCCCGCAGAGCCGAGGGCCCGCCTTCCTCCTAGCTCCAAAGCTTCCAGGGCGCCTGCCCGGAGGCCCACAGGTCGTTCAGGGCGACAGCGTCCTTGTAGGTATCCATGCACTCCCAGAAGCCCTCGTGGCGGTGTGCCTGTAGCTGTGAAGTGGCGGCCAGGCGCTCGAGCGGGTCGCGCTCGAGCACACTCTCGGGCTCGAGCTGGGAGAGCACCTCCGCCTCCAGGCAGAAGAACCCGCCGTTGATCCACTGCTCAGAGCGCGGCTTCTCGCGAAAGCCCGTTACCCGGCCGTCGCGCTCGTCCAGGTCGGTCACGCCGAACTGCAGCTCCGGACGCACGACGGTCATCGTCGCGAGCTTGCCGTGGGAGCCGTGGAAAGCCAGTAGCGCGGAGAGGTCGATGTCGGCCAGCCCGTCGGCGTAGGTGGCGCAGAACGCGTCGGTCCCGAGGTGTTCCTCGAGCAGCTTGATGCGCCCGCCGGTCGGGGTGTCAAGCCCGGTGTCAACGCAGCGCACGCGCACTCCCGCCGGCCAGCGATGCGCCGCGGCGAAGCGCTCGATCAGCTCGCCCTTGTAGCCGGTCGCCAGGAGGAAGTCCGCGAAGCCGTGGTAGGCATAGAGCTGAATCACGTGCCAGAGGATCGGTAGGCCGCCGATCTCCACGAGCGGCTTTGGGATCTCCTGGGTGCGCTCCCTCAGGCGGGTGCCGCGGCCGCCGCAGAGGATCACAACCTTTGGCTTTGCTGGGCGGTTCACGGGCCGGGCATTATGGCGCGCCGTGGGCTTGATTCAGCTCGCGAGTAGCTCCAGGATCTCCGCGGGAACATCGAAGTTGGCGTGTACCGCGTCGACGTCGTCGAGGTCTTCGAGCATCTCGATCAGTTTCATCAGGCCCCTGGCCTGCGCCTCGCTGATCGGCACCAGACTCGACGGCCGGTAGGAAAGCTCGGCGCTCTGCAGCTCCACGCCCCCCGCTTCCAGTGCGTCGCGTACCGCCGTGAAGTCGCCGAGCTCGGTGATCACTTCAAAGACGTCCTCGTCGGTTGAGATGTCCTGGGCTCCGGCCTCCACGGCGACCATCAGCTCCTCCTCGGAGTAGCGGGTGCGGTCGATCAGGATCGTGCCCTTCTTCTCGAACAGGTACGCGACCGAGCCGGGCTCCCCGAGGTTGCCGCCGTACTTGGAGAACGCGTGACGGATATCGGCGCTGGTGCGGTTGCGGTTGTCGGTGAGCGCCTCGATCAGCAGTGCCACGCCGCCCTGGCCGTAGCCCTCATACAGCACCGCTTCGATCGCCTCGGCGTCGGCGCCCTCACCGGTGCCCTTGGCGATCGCCCGTTCGATGTTCTCCTTGGGCATCGAGGCCGCCTTGGCCTTGCGGATCGCCAGATCCAGCGCCGGGTTGCCATCCGGATCCCCGCCGCCGTCGCGGGCGGCGACCGTGACCGCTCGCGCGAGCTTTGTGAACTGCATCCCGCGCCTTGAGTCGACGATCGCCTTCTTGTGCTTGATCGAAGCCCACTTCGAATGTCCTGACATGAGCACAAGGATACTTCGGTGCCCCTCTCGCTTTCTAGTCCCCCGGGCACGGGGTGTCGGTGAGCGCCCAGGGGCTTGGGCGCCTGAGCGCGGCGGGGCCTCTAGGATTCAGGCGCTGATGGCCCTGCCCCCCGCTGAGATCTTCAAGGCGTATGACATCCGTGGCCTCTACGGCGAGCAGATCGACGGCGAGGTGGCGCAGCTGATCGGCGGCGCGTTCGCGCGTGTGCTCTCAGCGCTCGCCGGCAAGCCCACTGCCCAGCTGCGTGTCGGGCTCGGGCGCGACATGCGTCTGAGTGCCCCGGAGCTCGCCGCGCGATACCGCCAGGGACTGCTCTCGGAGGGTGTGCATGTCCTGGACGCGGGGATGGTCGGCTCGGAGATGCTGTATTTCCTGGTCGGCTCGCGCGAGCTCGACGGCGGGCTGATGTGCACCGCCTCGCACAACCCCAAGGCCTACACCGGCGCCAAGCTCGTGCGCGAGGGAGCGATCGCGCTGTCCGGAGAGGAGGGCATCCAGGACATTCGCCGTGAGGTGCAGGCCGAGCTGGCCGATGGCGCCAGAGCATCCGTGCTCGCCGGCGAGGCCTCTCACGGCAGCGTCGAGCAGGTCGACCTCTACGCGGAGTTCCAGGAGGCGGCGCTCGAGATCATCGACCCGCAGACAATCCGCTCGGGCATCGGCGGCAGGCCGCTGAAGGTGGTGCTGGACGGAGGCAACGGAATGGCCGGTCCGATGGTCGGTCCGCTCTTGGATCGCCTGGGTCTGGAGCTGATCGAGACCTACTGGACACCCGATGGCAACTTCCCCGACCACGAGCCCAACCCGCTGCTGGCGGAGAACCGCCAGTTCATCATCGAGAAGGTGCGTGAGACCGGTGCCGATTTGGGCATCGCGTGGGACGGCGACGCTGACCGCTGCTTCTTCATCGACGACACCGGGGAGTTCGTCGACGGCGACTTTCTGACGGCGTTGCTCGCGAACTCGCTGCTGGGAAAAAATCCGAACCCCACCCACCCCGAGGCGATCCTGTATGACGTTCGTGCCTCTCGCGCCGTCGCTGACACCGTGCGCAGCGCGGGCGGCACGGCGTATGTCAACCGTGTGGGGCACGCGTTTTTCAAGACCCGTATGCGCGCCGAGGGCTCGCTGTTCGGCGGGGAGGTCTCCGGGCACTACTACTTCCGTGACTTCTACTGCGCGGACTCGGGCACGATGCCGGCGCTACTGGTGCTGGAGCTGCTCGCGCGGGAGGGCAAGAGCCTCTCCGAGCTGCTCGCCTCCTACCGCTCCCGCTACTTCATATCCGGAGAGATCAACTCAGAGGTCTCCGACGCGGCGGCGAAGATGGAGGAGATCGCGGCGCACTACGCCGACGCCCGCCAGGACCGCCTGGACGGCATCTCGATCGACTACGAGGATTGGCACTTCAATGTGCGGCCCTCAAACACCGAGCCGCTGCTGCGTCTGTGCCTGGAGTCGTTGGTCTCCCACCAGGACATGGAGCGTCGCCGCGACGAGGTGCTCGCGCTGATTCGCTCGTGAGCGGCGAGCAGAACCCTCGGCTGCGCGAGGAGCGCGAGGAACAGGCTCTGCAAGCAGACGCCGGCATCCACCGCCTGGCGATCCCGACACCGTTCATGGTCGGCCGCGTCAACGCCTACCTGATCGAGGATGAGCCGCTGACACTCGTGGACTCAGGCCCGAACTCAGCGAAGGCGCTCGATGAGCTCGAGCAGGCGCTTGCGGCGCGCGGCCACGCCGTCGAGGACCTCGAACTGCTGGTGATCACCCACCAGCACATGGACCACTTCGGGCTGGCTTCGATACTTGCGCGGCGCTCCGGCGCGGACGTGGCGGCACTGGATGTGCTGGCGCCGCTACTGGCCGACTACGGCCACCACAGCGACCTCGAAGACCGCTTCGCGGAGGGCCTGATGCTGCGCCACGGCATCCCAGCGGAAATAGTGACGGCACTGCGGGCCGTCTCGGCGGGCTTTCGCGCATGGGGGTCGGCCGTGGAGGTAACCAGGCCGCTGGCCGATGGCTCGCAACTGGCGCTGCGCGACCGTACTCTGCGGGTGCTGCACCGGCCCGGTCACAGCCCTTCAGACACGGTCTTCCTGGATGAGTCGCGCAAGATCCTGCTCTCAGCGGATCACCTGATCGGGCACATCTCCTCCAACCCTTTGCTCGCGCGCCCGCTGGACGCCGAGGACGATTACAGCGGCCCCCGCCCCCAGGCCCTACTCACCTACATTGCGTCACTGGAGAAGACCCAGGCGATGGAGCTCTCGCTCGTGCTCCCCGGGCACGGCCGGTTGGTCACCGGGCACTCCTCGCTGATCGACGAGCGTTTCCGCCTGCACCGCCGCCGCGCCGAGCGGATCCGCCGCCTGATCGCCTCCCAGCCGCGAAGCGCGCACGAGATCGCCCAGGAGCTGTGGGGCAACGTCGCGGTCACCCAGGCCTATCTGACGCTCTCGGAGGTGCTGGGGCACGTCGATTTGCTGCTGCGCGACGGGTCGGTCTCAGAAGAGGAGCGCGACGGGGTAGTCCGCTTCCGGGGCCACGACATTTAGCTGGAGGTGAACGCCGCTTCAGCCGCCCGGCGGCCATGGCAGCAGCGGCCGGCCGATCTCCCAGTGGTGACCAAACGGGTCGGCGATCCTGCCCAGACGCCAACCGTGTTCTTCGGCCACGGCGCGCACCTCGCTCGCGCCGGCCGCGATCGCCTGCGCGGTCAAAGCGTCGGGATCGTCCACCACGAGCAGCATCTTCACCGTTGCGCCACCCAACGTCTCGGGACTGAAGTCGAGGTGCTCGGGTGACTCGTCTGCCACCCAGAACGAGCTCCCGCCAACCCGCAGCTGTGCGACCACGGCCTCGTGCTCGTCGCTGGCCCCGACCCGGTAGATCTCCTGCGCGCCGAACGCCCTGAGGTAGAAGTCCACCGCCGCGCCGGCGCCCCTCACCGCTAGCTGCGCTGACGCGCCGTGCCCGGTCGCGATCTGCGCCAGGTGCTCCACGTTCGCTGCGTCCCCACTCTCGGCGCTGGGCTGGGTGGCAAACCACGCGTCGAGGATCTCGCCGAGCTGCGCACGGGAGGTGCTTCTCAGGCTGAGCGCCAGCACGTTGGCGTCGTTCCAGGTGCGCGCACCAGCGGCTGTCACAGCGTCAGCGCACAGCGCCGCGCGTACCCCCCGGACCTTGTTGGCCGCGATCGACGCGCCGGTGCCCGTCCAACAGCACACGATCCCCATCGCCGCGCGCCCCTCGGCCACGTCACGCGCGGCTGCCTCCGAGGCCCACGCCCAGTCGCTGCGCTCGCCCTCGCTGAGGGCGCCGTGCGCGACTGTCACGTGTCCGCGGCGCGCCAGCTCGCCGATCAGTTCCCCGGCGATTCCCGTCAGCTCATCGGCGGCAACGGCGACGTGCATCGCGGCGAATCATCCCACGCTCGGCGTTAGGGCTTTGAGCTCTCGCTCAGCAGCCATCGGTGCAAACGGTCGTCCTGCCCCAGCTCTGTGTGAAACGCGACGGCGAGTATGCGGCCCTCGCGGGCGGCGACGGGATGAGAGTCGATCTGAGCGAGGATCTCAACCGACGGGCCGTGCTCGGCTATCCATGGCGCCCGGATGAACACCCCGCGCATCGGGCCGCCCTCGATGCCGGCGATCTCCAGATCGGCCTCGAAGCTTTTGATCTGCCGCCCGAAGGCGTTGCGCTCGGCGCGTATGTCCATCAGCGCCAGGTGCTCTGAGTCGAGCATGATCAGCCCGGCGCAGGAACCCAGCACCGGGGCTCCTGACTCTACGAGTGCGCGCAGCGGGCCGGCCAGGTTCTCGCGCTCGATCGCGAGCGTCATCGCGGTGGACTCCCCGCCGGGGATCACCAACCCGGTAAGTCCCTGCAGGTCCTCCGCCACACGCACCTGGCGTGTTGCTGCCCCCAGGCGCCCAAGCATCCGCTCGTGCGCCTGGAATCCCCCCTGAAGCGCGAGTACTCCGATCAGCGGACTGGCCGGCGCTAGAGCCAACTCGGGCTGGCGCTACCAGCCGCGCCCGGCCAGCAGATGCTCGCCCGCTAGCTTTGAGCTCTCGAGGCTCACCATCGCGCCGCCGAGTCCGCGCGAGGCCTCGGTGACCCGCTCGGGATCCTGCCAGTGGGTGGTGGCCGCCACGATCGCCCGGGCCCTGGCTGCGGGATCCTCGGACTTGAAGATCCCCGAGCCGACGAACACCCCTTCGGCACCGAGCGCCATCATCAGCGCCGCGTCGGCGGGGGTCGCGATACCACCGGCGCAGAACAGCACGACCGGCAGGCGCCCATCGCGGGCGACGCCGCGCACCAGCTCGAGCGGCGCCGCGAGTTCCTTGGCGGCGCTGGCGAGCTCTGACTCCTCCAGGGCACCCAGGCGGCGGATCGCGCTTGTGATCGAGCGCATGTGACGCACCGCCTCGACGATGTCACCGGTCCCGGCCTCTCCCTTGGAGCGGATCATCGCGGCGCCCTCGGAGATGCGGCGCAGCGCCTCGCCGAGGTTCGTCGCGCCGCACACGAACGGCGCCTTGAAGGACCACTTGTCGATGTGGTTTGCCTCATCGGCGGGAGTCAGCACCTCCGACTCGTCGATGTAGTCGACCTCGAGCGCCTGCAGCACCTGCGCCTCGGCGAAATGGCCGATTCGGGCCTTTGCCATCACGGGGATGCTGACCGCCTGCTGGATGCCCGAAATCATCTCGGGGTCGGACATGCGCGCCACCCCACCGTCGCGGCGGATGTCCGCCGGAACTCGTTCCAGGGCCATCACCGCGGCGGCACCGGCGTCTTCGGCGATCTTCGCCTGCTCGGCGTTTACGACATCCATGATCACGCCGCCCTTGAGCATCTCCGCCAGGCCGCTCTTGACCTGAAATGTCGCCTCGTCTCGCATAGTTCCTAGTCTAGCCTGGCCGGCGCGCGGGCCGGCGCTACGCGACGCCACGCAAGGCAACGACAGATCGTCGACTTCGCGATCAAGTCAAGCCTCCGGGCGGCAGACCGGCACTACTCTCGGCCACCGCACGGTGCTACTTCAACCTGAAGGCCTTGATGCGGTCGTCGTACTGCGCGGAGTCCTGGGCGTAAACGCCGTACGCGAGCGCCTGGATGAGACTCAAGAGCGCCGTGTGCGAGCGCACGTAGGCGGGGCTGTTGGAGGAGTAATACAGCTTGATCTGACCGAGCTTGGCGACCTCGGAGAGGGTCGCGTCGGTGATCGCCGCGGTGCGCGCCTTGCGGTGGCGGGCGAGCTTCATCGCGCGTACCACAAGCGGATGCGGGCGCCCGGCGGACAGGCCGATCACGAGCGTGTCGGAGTCGATGCGCCCGAGGCGGCTGAGCGCCTCCTGGGAGGGGCTTGCCACGACGTCCACGCGCAGGTCGAGAAGCATCAGCAGGTGGCGCAGGTAGCTGGCGAAGAACGCCATCTGGTCGGTCCCGGCGACCAGCACCTTCTCGGTCGAGACGATCGCGTCCACGAGCGCGTCGACATCCTTTCGTGAAACCTTACGGGCGGTCTCCTCGACGTTCAAATGGTCGGCGGCCAGCGAGGTCTCAAACTCGTTCTGGTCCAGCGAGAACAAGGGCGTTGAGCCCTGGGCGGAGCCGCTGGCGGGAGCGGTTGCGTGCACGCGGCGGTACTCCTCGCGCGCGGCGGCCTGCAGCTCGGGAAAACCCTCGAAGCCGAGCGCCTGGGAGAAGCGCACAACGGTCGAGCTGGAGGTGTTCGCGCGGCGCGCGAGTTCCTCAGCGGTTTGGAAGGCCGCCTCGTCGAGGTGGTCCACTATGTACTGGGCGACATCCTTCTGCGAGCGCGAGCACTGATCGAAGTGCGCCTGGATGTAGCTGGAGAGGCTCTGGTGCTTGCCGATCGGATCGGCTGGCGGTGTTTGGGGTGGTGAGGCAACACGCTTCATCGGCGCCTTTGTTCGACGACTGTGGCTAACACTCCTTCTGCAACACCCTCCCGGAATCAGCGAAGACCCCTCGCTCCCACCGGCCCCGGCGCCCCCCTAGAATGCCCTCAGCGCGTTCAAACGACCAATTGGGGGCAGCAAACATGGCGCAGAAGACGTTTGTGATCGGCGTCGGAATGACGAAGTTCGACAAGCCCGGAAGCAAGCAGGGCGACTACCCCGATTGGGCGCGTGAGGCCGGTTTGGGGGCGCTCGCCGACGCTGGGATCCCTTACGAGCTGGTCGAGCAGGCCTTCGCGGGCTACTGCTACGGCGACTCCACCTACGGGCAGCGCGCGGTATATGGGCTGGGTCTTACGGGCATACCGGTCGTCAACGTCAACAACAACTGCTCCACCGGGTCCAGCGCCCTGTGGCTGGCTCGTCAGGCGGTCAAGGGCGGCCTGATCGACTGCGGTCTGGCGATCGGCTTTGAGAAGATGGAGAAGGGCTCGCTGGGGATGAAGTACACCGACCGCACCCCGGCCCTGGACAAGCACATGATGCGCATGTTCCAGTTGCGCGAGGCGGAGTCCTCGCCGTTTGCCCCGCAGATGTTCGGCAACGCCGGGCGCGATCACATGCAGCGTTACGGCTCCACCCCTGATCATTACGCGTGGATCGGCTACAAGAACCACAAGCACTCGGTGAACAACCCCTACGCCCAGTTCCAGGACGAGTACAGCCTGCAGGACATCAAGGACGCGCGCATGATTCACGACCCGCTGACCAAGCTGCAGTGCTCGCCGACCTCAGACGGAGCGGCGGCGGCGCTGGTCGCCTCGGAGCGTTTCGTGGACGAGCACGGACTGTGGGATCAGGCGATCGAGATCGCCGGGCAGGCGATGGTCACAGATCTCTCCTCGAGCTTCGACGAGACAGCGGACTGCATCAAGATCGTCGGCGCGGACATGACCCGCAAGGCCGCCCAGCAGGCCTACGAGGAGGCGCAGCTCGGCCCCGAAGACGTTCAGGTCATCGAGCTGCACGACTGCTTCAGCGCCAACGAGCTGATCACCTATGAGGCGCTGGGACTATGCGGCGAGGGCGAGGGACACAAGCTCGTGGAGGCGCAAGAGACAACCTACGGCGGCAAATGGGTCGTCAATCCCTCCGGCGGGCTGATCTCCAAGGGTCATCCGCTCGGCGCGACCGGCTTGGCGCAGTGCTCGGAGCTGACCTGGCAGCTGCGCGGGCTATCAGAGGGCCGCCAGGTCGACGGCGCGAAGGCGGCTCTGCAGCACAACATCGGTCTCGGCGGCGCGGCTGTCGTCACGGTGTACCGCCCGCCGGCATCGTGAGCCGCGGCCTCTGGCCGGTGTGTCTGGATCGAGACCTTGCGGGCGTCTCGTGAAGCGCACGATCTTCACCCCCGAGCATCGCGACTATCGCGAGTCGGTGCGGCGCTTCATCGCTACGGAGATCACTCCCAACCACGCGCAGTGGGAGCGCGATGGGATCGTCCCAAGGGAGCTATTCGCAAAGGCCGCGCGGCAGGGACTGCTGGCAATGGCGGTTCCGGAGGCCTATGGCGGCGCCGGGGTCGATGACTTTCGCTTCAACCAGATCGTCGTGGAGGAGGTCGCCTACGCCGGTGTCGCCGGCAGCGGGTTGGGGATCACCCTGCACAACGACATCTGCCTGCCCTACTTCCTGGCCTACTGCGACCCCGAGCAGCGTGAACGGTGGCTCGCCGGGATCGCCGATGGGTCGCTGATCACCGCGTTGGCGATGACCGAGCCGGGGATCGGCTCCGATCTGGCGTCGATGGGAGCAACCGCGCGGCGCGAGCAGGAGCACTATGTGGTCAACGGCTCAAAGACGTTCATCACCAACGGGATAAACGCCGATCTGGTGATCCTCGCACTGAAGACCGACCCGTCCGAGCGCCACCGGGGGATTTCGCTGATGGTGATCGAACGCGATATGGAGGGATTCAAGCGCGGGCGCAACCTGGAGAAGGTGGGGATGCACGCCCAGGACACCGCCGAGTTGTTCTTCGACGATGTGCGTGTCCCGGTCGCCAACCGGCTCGGCGAGGAGGGCAAGGGCTTTCACTACCTGGTCGCAAATCTCGCCCAGGAGCGTCTGTCGATCGCGATCGCGGGTGTGGCGGGCGCGCAGGCGGCACTGGACTGGACACTCGAGTACGTCAGAGAGCGCTCGGCGTTCGGACAATCGATTGGCTCCTTTCAGGCTTCGCGTTTCGCGCTTGCGGAGATCAAGACCGAAGTGGAGATGGCGAGCGTGTATGTCGACCAGGCCGTGATGGCACTCGTGCACGGGGAGCTCTCGGCAGAGGACGCCGCGATGGCGAAGTGGTGGTGCACCGAGCTTCAGGGGCGTGTACTCGATCGCTGCGTGCAGCTGCACGGCGGCTACGGCTACATGCTCGAGTATCCGATCGCCCGCGCCTTCGCCGACGCGCGAGTGACCCGCATCTACGGTGGCGCCACCGAGATCATGAAGGAGATCGTCGGGCGCTCGCTGGGCCTCTAGGGGCTACCCAGAGGGCTGCTGAAGCGACAGGGTGTTCCCGTCGGGATCCGAGAACCAGGCAATTCGGGCACCGGTGGGCGACACCCAGACTCCGTCCTCGTCCTGGGCCATCGAGTCGTAGAACTTGAACTCGACGCCGGCGCCGCGGAGCTCGAGGATCTCGGCCGCGACGTTCGCTACGCGCCAACCCAGCACGGTGTGTGAGACCGGGGGCAGCTCGCCGACATGCGTCACGCGCAGCGGGGTGCCGTTCGCGTCATATGCGTTCGCGAACGCGGTCGATTCGACCCTTGGCAGCCCGAGCACGCCGCTGTAAAAACGGTCTGAGGCGTCGAGGTCCAGGCTCGGGAGAAAGGCGACAAGCTCGGCTCTTCCGACCATCTGGCTCAGGTGGCCGGAGCCTGCTGGAGTTCGTCGGCCAGGGCGACGAAGTAGTCCAGCGCGCGCGGGTCTGAGAGCGAGTCCGCGGAGGCTGCCTGCTCGGCCGGGACGCCCATCAGGATGCGCTTGACGGGCACCTCGAGCACCTTGCCGGACAGGGTGCGCGGGACCTGCTCGATCTGGCGGACCTCGTTTGGTACGTGCCGTGGCGAGCAGTCCTCACGAATGCGGCGCTTGATCAGTGCCGCGAGCTCCTGGTCGAGCTCGGTGTCCTGCTCGAGTACCACGAACAGGATCATCTTCAGCTCCCCGTCGGCGCCCCGGGCGGGGATGTCGACGACGAGCGCGTCTTGCACCTGCTCGATGCTCGCGGCCGCCCGGTAGATCTCGCTCGTGCCCATGCGCACACCTTGGCGGTTGATCGTGGAGTCCGAGCGCCCGTAGATGAACGCGCCGCCGCGGGGGGTGATGCGAATCCAGTCACCGTGGCGCCAGATGCCGGGGTACATGGCGTAGTAGCTGTCTCTGAGGCGCTCGCCATCGGGGTCGTTCCACAAGAACAGCGGCATCGAGGGCATCGGCTCGGTGATCACGAGCTCCCCCACCTCGTCGATCAGGCTGTTGCCCTGCTCATCGAAGGACTCCACAGCGCAGCCGAGCGCGCGGCACTGCAGTTCGCCCTCATATACGGGCAGCAGCGGGCAGCCGGCGACGAACGCCGTGCAGACGTCGGTGCCGCCGCTGGTCGAGAACAGCCACACGTCGTCCTTGACGTGGCCGTAGATCCATCTGAAGCTCTCCGGTGCCAGCGGAGAGCCGGTCGAGCCGATCGCCCGCAGCTTGCTCAGGTCGTGTTCTCGGCCGGGCTCAAGGCCCGCCTTCTCGCAACTGCCAAGCAGGCCCGCGCTGACGCCCATACAGGTGATCCCGGCGCGCTCGGCCAGGTCCCACAGCACGCCCAGGTCGGGGTGCGCGGGGCTGCCGTCGTAGAGCACGATCGCGGCCTTGCCGTGCAGGCAGCCGACGAGGAAGTTCCACATCATCCAGCCGGTCGTCGTGAACCAGAACATGCGGTCGCCGGGCCGCAGGTCCAGGTGCAGACGCTTCTTCAGCTGCTCCAGCAGGATGCCGCCGTGGCCCTGCACGATCGCCTTCGGGAGACCGGTCGTCCCAGATGAGTAGAGCACCCACAGGGGGTGCTCGAAGGGGACCTGCTCGAAGCTCAGCTGCGCTCCATGGCCGCGCTCGAGAAGCTCGCTCCAGCCAAGGACGGGGCGGTCTGAGTCGCGGGCAAACGCGCTTACCTCGGTGTCCACATCGAGGTAGGGCAGCATCACCGTGTGCTTCACCGTGGGCAGCTCCGCGAGGATTCCCTCGAGCACCTCGCGGCGGTCGAAGTCCTTGCCGCCGTGGCGGTAGCCGTCGACGGCCAGCAGCACCTTCGGCTCGATCTGCGCGAAGCGGTCGATCACGCTGCGAGCCCCGAACTCGGGGGCGGCGCTCGACCAGATCGCCCCGAGGCTGGCGGTCGCGAGGAAGGCGATCAGCGTCTCGGGGATGTTGGGCATGTAGGCGACGACCCTGTCGCCCCGCTGGACGCCGAGTGAGCGCAGGCCGCCCGCAGCGGCCGCGACCTTCTCCGACAATTCGCCCCAACTCATCTCCTGGAGCTCGCGTGACTCCGAGCAGTGCGCCAGCGCCACGTCCGTTCGGTCATGACCGGCGAGGAGGTTCTCGGCGAAGTTCAGCTCGGCCGCGCTAAACCATTTTGCTCCCGGCATCTCACGCGAGGCGAGCACTCGCTCATAGGGCTGTGAGGCGCGCACGCCGCAGAAGTCCCAGATGTCGCCCCAGAAGGCCTCCAGCTCGGAGACCGACCAGCGCCACAGATCGTCGTAGGTGTTCAGATCGAGCTTGTGACGCTCGGCGGCGAAGCGCATGAACGCAGCCATCTCGGTCTGCTCGCCGTGCTCGGGTGTCGGGGTCCACAGCGGCGTTTGCTCAGAGCTCTCAGACATCAAAGCCATTATCCTCGCTGGCGTGAGCTTTCGTGCCCTGCGTGAGGAGTTTCCGGTGCTGGAGCACAAGGCTTATCTGAACGCGGGCACAGACGGACCACTGCCGCTCGCCGCTGTCAAAGCGGCGACCGAAGAGCTACAGCGCGAGCTCGCCGATGGCCGCGCGCAGGCCCACTTCGAGCGGCGCAGCGAACTGTCGGGGCAGCTACGCGAGCTGTACTCCGCGGCGCTCGGCTGCGAGCAGGCCGATCTGGCGCTGACGAGTTGCACCAGTGAGGGTGTGGCTCTGGTGGTGGACGGGCTGTCTCTAACGGCAGGCGATGAGATCCTCACAAGCGATGAGGAGCACCCCGGTCTGCTCGGTCCTCTGCAGGCCGCTCGTGAGATCCGCGGAGTCTCGATTCGCATCGCGCCGTTGCAGGAGCTCCCGGAAGCCGTTGGTGCACGAACGAAGCTGATCGCCTGCTCGCACGTCAGTTGGATGACCGGCTCGCTCGCGCCGAGCGGGCTGGCCGAGCTGGATGTGCCGGTGCTGCTAGATGGCGCGCAGGGCGTCGGTGCGGTAGCGGTCGACGTCGGCGAGCTCGGCTGCCAGGCGTATGCCGGCTCCGGGCAGAAGTGGCTGTGTGGCCCGGACGGGATGGGGATGCTTTATGTGAGTGAGGACCTGCGCGAGCGTCTGGCGGTGACGCGCCGCGGATACTCCAACCTAGAGAACCCGAACGCCGGGCTAGACGCCGCGCTGCACGAGGACGCACGGCGCTTTGACACGTTGAGCCTGAGCGCCGAGACGCTCGCGTGCGCGCTGGCGGCGGTGCGGCTGCTGAGCGGATTTGGCTTCGCTGAGATCCACGAGCGCGCCTGCACGCTGGCCGCCGAGCTGGCCGCCGCGGTTCAGCGAGAGGGTCGTTTTCTGGCCCCGCGTTCGCAGAGCACGCTGGTCTCCTTCTCGAGCCCCGACGCGGTGGCCGAGCGCGCTCGCCTGGGCGATCAGGGCGTGATCCTGCGCGACATACCGGGTCTATCGATGCTGCGCGCTTCGGTCGGCGCGTGGAATGACGAGCGCGACCTGCAGCGCCTGATCGATGGGCTGGGCCAGTGAGAAGATCATCCGCTGCGCTGGACTGTCCCGGTCGCCAGGGGACAATGTTGCCTGGGTGTTTGCACAGCGCTAACTTCGCTTAGCGCGCTCATGCGCTTTGCTTGCGCGTAGTGCTTGGTGAGCTGATCCACTCCCAGAATCCCTTGAGCGCCACCATCGAGAATATTCTCTCACCGCCAGCTTCTCGCGCTTTGCGATGGCGCCATTGAGGGCCTTCTCGCACCCCCCCACGGCGGGTTAGCGATGGCGATGTTCGCGCTGGCGGTACTCGTGTATCCGGCTGTGCTGGCCGTGCTCACACTCGGCTCCGGGCTTCTGCTGCACCGCGCGGCATGTCCTCTACCGGCCTCGCTGTTGCCGGTCACGGGAATCGCGACGCTGATCGCGCTTTCGCAGATCGGCACCTACCTGCCGGGCAGCGCCCCGGCCACCCCCTACGCGATGTGCGTGCTCTGCGCTGCGGGGTTGTGGTTTGGGCGGCGAGAGCTTTCCTCGTTGGCGAGGAGATGGCGTCAAGGACGAGGCCTGATCATCGTAATGGTGCTGGCCTATCTGGCGGCGATCGCACCGGTGCTGTTGGCGGGCCGGGCGAGCTTCTCCTCATACATGGCGTTGGCGGACTCGGCGGTGCACATGCTGGGTGCGGACTTCCTGACCCGTTACGGCCAGCACTATGGGCGCCTGGATCTGCACAACTCCTATGGGCTGTTCATCAACAACTACTACAACACCAACTATCCGTCGGGCTCGGACACCTTGCTCGGAGGCAGCGCTTCGCTGCTCGGCCTTCCGGTGATCTGGGCCTTCCAGCCGTTTTGCGCGTTTGTGCTGGCGAGCGCCGCCGGACCGCTGTTGACGCTCGCCAGAAGGCTGGGACTGCAGGGTGGATCGGCGGCGCTCGCCGCGCTGTGCGCCACGCTGCCCGCTCTCGTCTACGGGTTTGAGCTGATCGGCTCGATCAAGGAGCTCACGGCGCTGGCGATGATCCTCGCGATCGGTGTGCTGGTAGTCGAGCATCGACGCTGGTTGTGGCGGGGTCCGACGGGCGCGGTCCCGTTCGCGGTGCTGGGCGCCGGTGGGATATCTGCTTTGGGTGTGGGTTTCGGCGCGTGGATTCTCGCGTCGCTCGCTTTGCTCGGTGTCCTTGTGATCCGCGGCGTCAGGGCCGCCGAGGGAAACCCTGGCGGCGTGTTTGCGCTCGTCGCGGTCGGGGCGATCACCGCACTGGTGTGCTCCTGGCCGACCTGGGTTGGGCTGTCCGGGTCGCTGCGCGTGGCGACCGGGATCGCCTCCACGAGCAACCCGGGGAACCTGCACAAGCCGCTGCGCGCGATCCAGGCGCTCGGTGTGTGGCTCGGCGGGAGCTACAAGCTGCCTCCGCACGGCGTATTGGCGGTACTCACCTACACCCTGATCGCGGTGGCGTGCCTGGCGGCGGCGCTCGGTGTCCTGCGCGCGCTGCGTTCCGGCGAGTACACGCTGCTGGGATGGTTGGGGGCGACGCTGATCGTGTGGCTCGCGGTGAGCCTCTACAGCACCACCTGGGTCAACGCCAAGGCGCTGATGATCACCTCGCCTGTGCTGGTGCTGCTGGGGTGGGGAGGCGTGGCGGCTCTGCGACACGGTGGACGGCGCGCCGGCGCCACCGTGCTGGCGCTGGCGCTCGGGTGCGGTGTGCTGGCCTCCGACGCGTTGCAGTACCACGACAGTGTCCTGGCGCCCACGGCACGCTATGAAGAGCTCGCCCGGATCGATACCCGTTTCGCCGGCCGCGGCCCGACGCTGTTCACCGACTTCGATGAATACTCGCTGTATGTGCTGCGCGACCTCGATGTCGGCGGTCCCGACTTCGTGTATCCACCGCCGGCGCTGCAGCGCCTCGCGGGCGGTCATGGCCGCCCGGTCGACCTCGATCGGGCATCTCCGCGGGCGTTGCGTGGATACCCGCTGATCGTCACCCGCCGCGACCCGCTTGCGAGCCGTCCCCCGGTCGCCTACCGGCTGTTGTGGCAAGGCGCCTATTACCAAGTGTGGGGACGAACATCCGCGTTGCCGGCGGCTGTTGCGCATCTGGCGCT
>DATBPE010000043.1:0-7545 GCA_036561505.1 Solirubrobacteraceae bacterium | reverse complement strand
ACTGCGCGGTATCGGCGCTGATCCCGACGCTGACCCACCCCTCGTTGGCGGCGACGTCGTAAACACCGTACGGGGTCGCCTTCCCGAGCGCGTGGCTGGGGAAGTCGTGCGTGTTGACCTCGATCGGCTTACCCTTGGGTGCCCACTCCCGCCCTCCGTTCTTGAACTCGCCGACCAGCTCCTTCTTCTTCGTGTCTGCGGAGATCACGGGCTGCTTGGCGTCGAGCGCCGCCGCGACGGTCTCGTTGATGTAGGTGAACTGCGCATCGCGATCGGGATGATCGGAGCCCTCCCGCGTCTTGCGGTTGCCCTGCATCGAGAACCCCATACCGGCGAGCATCCGCAACACCGTTCGATCCACGATCTCATGCCCCATCCCGCGCAGCTCCCCGGCAAGCTTCGCCGCACTTTTGGACGTCCACCGCACCGACACGCGCTCCGGATCACCGATCGTGACCGGCTCAAGCAACCCATCCAGCGCCTTCTTGACCCCCGGGTCACGCTCAGTCACCAGCGGGCGCCCCGCACCCGGCCGCCTGACACGACCAGCCTGCCAATCCTCCCCAGCCTCCAGATCCCTGATCCCGCGCCGCACCGTCGTCCGCGCCAACCCCGTCACCCGCGACGCCGCCGTCACCCCACCCCGCCCACACGACCGCGCCTCCGCCGCCGCCCACAACCGACGCTGCCGCTCATCAAGACAACCCCTCATCGCCTCCCACCGCTCCGCCATCGCACGCTCATCAACCATGAACCGCCACTTCGACAGCCTACCCCCCAACACCTCCCACCGGCGCACTAATTAAGTCGCGAGCCCTTAGTGTCCAAAACGACATAGGAGATGTCGGCGAGGCGGAGTGTGGCGAGGACCGCTTCGAGGTCGGTGAGCCCGTGGCGGCAGTCACCGAATGAGAGTTCTAGAACGATGGTCTGCTCGGCGGTTTGCTTCGCGATGATCGACCCGTTGTTCACCTCGCAGGTTGAGAGGTCAACTAGCAGCTCTTGTAGCTGGAGTGCCACGCTCGCGGGGAGCGGTGTGGCTGGCCAGAAGGTGAGGGTGGCGTCGTGCGATGCGCTCATGGCATGTGCCTTTCTGTTATCGGGCTCCCGCTTCGTGCGGGTGCCGGTGGCAGCCCTACGCACCCCGCTAGGGGTGCGATAATTGGGGTGCCGGCGCCCAGCGATTGACGCTTGTGTTCGGGCTCTTCCTCGGTCGAGGAGAGGCGATCCGACGGGAGGCTTTAGCCGCCGGCTGGGTAGTCGCGCAGTACGTGCTCGCCACCGGCGGCGCGGTAGAGCGCCGGCCAGTCGCTTGCCATCTCGTGCTGAAGGTGTGCGAGGGGTATGCGCCTGGCGCAGGCCATCCGTGCGGCCCAGGTCTCAAGCTGGTCCTTCTGCTCGGCGTTGTTGGGGCCGCTTCGAGGCTCTGGCCAGAGGTTTCGGGGATCGCGTGGTGCGCCGCCGATCGACAGCGGCACGAGGTGGTCCTCCTCGTAGGCGCGGGGCGATCCTGGCAAGCCATAAGCCCGCATTTGGCGGAGCTTCAGTGGCTCGGTAAAGCTCTCAGGTGGCCGGACGGATTGGCTGTAGCCGAAGGCGCAGATTGTGGCGAGCGATAGTCCCGGGCGGATCGTGCCAAGGGTGCAGCGACGATCGGGTCGACCGTCATGCTCAACGCAGCGGTGGTTGGCCGCCTCGGCGCGAGTGCTCGACGGCTGGGCCTGGATGTTGGACGAGGCGCAGCCGGCGAGGAGCATGACGGCGAGCAGGAAGGGCGCCATGAGCGCCTGCCTGCGAGAGCGGGCAGGCAGAATACCTGCGGTCTGTGCCTGCTTGCCCGTGCTGCTGATGGCGGGTTGCGTGCGCGGCAGGAGTCCGAGGGCGCGGGCGAGGCGCTGGCGCAGCTCGAGGAAGTCCTGGTCGCGGGTGCCAGTTCCCCACAGGGCTGCGGCGAAGTCGAAGATCGTGCCGCCCTTGTGACAGCGCGCGCCAAAGCAGTAGAACGTCCCGTCCGTGTAGAGCTGGAGGCTCGGATCGGTCTCTGCGTGGAATGGGCAGAGGATCTTGCCGGCTCTGTTGGGCTCAAGGTTTGCCAGGACGCGCGTGTAGTCGGTCGAGGGGATCGCGAGCAGTTCGCGGTCAAGCGCGGTGCGTCCGACCCTGCGGCGCGTCGCCTGCGAGGCACGGGCCGGGCTCGGCCGCGGGTCTTCCGGAAGGCTGTCAGCTAGCTCCCGAAGCGTGTGGCAAACGTGCGTGTTGTGCTCGATGAGCTTCACCGCTGCCGGCGGCGTGTACTTGTGGTTCAGGCTGCTCGGCGGGCGGAGGAGTCGCACGATGTCCGCGCAGCCGGGCTCTCCGTGGAGGGCGAGGGCGAGACGGCGGTTGATGCTCTCGACCTGTGCGCTACTTGCCCGTTCGTGCAGGCGCCAGTAGATGTGCAGATGTCCAGGTGAGCCGGAGGCGACGATCATCGACGGCGGGTGGGCGAAGTCCTCCAGACGCTCACGGGCGGCGGGATCATCACACTCGATGTAGAGCAGGTGCGAGCCACTGATGGCGCTCGTGTCCCCGTGAGCGCGGTCGCGCAGCGCGGCGCCGACATACACGTCGGCGCCACCGGCCAAGTCTGTGACTCGCCGGGCGATTTGGTGAATGCGGCGGACAGGGACGAACCGCTGGCGCATGACTCCGTGGCGTGCGCCGTAGCGCATGTCAAAGAACTGGCTGGGCTCCGAGTCACCCGCCAGCATCCGGAGATAGGCAAGCAGATCGCCGACGTTCTCGTTCATGGTCGTGTCCTCCGTTGTGGGGCTTGTGGCCCGCGCCCCGACCGGGGGCGCGGGCCGCCGTGCCCTAGAAGGGGATGTCCTCCCCAGTGCCGGCTCCCGCCCCGGCTCCCACGAGGTCGGCCTCGCCGCCCTCGCTGGATGCGCCGTTGCCGTTGCCCAGGAACTGCACTGAGTCGGCGATGATGTCGATGGCCTGGCGCTTGCTGCCCTCCTGGGTCTCCCACTCACGCCACTCCAGGCGCCCGTCCACGGCGACCGGGCGGCCCTTGGAGAGATACCGGGCGACGTTTTCGCCCTGGCCTCCCCAAACGGTGACGTTGAAGTAGTTGGGCTTGTCGACCCACTCGCCGTCTTCCTTGCGGCGGGTGTTGCAGGCGATCCGCAGGCTGCAGACTGCAGTCCCGCTCGGCGTCGAGCGCAGCTCGGGGTCGGCGGTCAGGTTCCCGGTGATAACGACTCGGTTGATGTTGTTCATTGCTGTTCCTCCTGTTTGGTGGTTGGTGGTGCTAGTGACGCAGCCCAAAAGAGACGCCGACCGGCGCGCGGAGCCGAAGCCCGCAGGGCGCAGGGAAGCCCCCGTAAGGGGGCCGAAGCGCTAGTCCGGCGGTGTCCAAAATGGGGCAAGACACGACGCGCCGACAACCAACGAGGGGCCTGCTTGAAAAGCCAGTCGGTTCGCCTTCTCTGACCTGACCATGGCTCGTTCTCGGTTGCCGTCTGAGGGGCATTGTCTGTCTCTCCTTGCGTGTCCCGGCCGCGGTCTGTCCGCGGCTTTGTGGGTTACTGACCACCACCACGGCGTGGCGGCCAACGAATTTGCGCGGGCAGTGGCATAGCGTCGTGACGAGGGAACTCGCCGGCTGGTTTTCGAGTGCGGAGCGCTCGAGCGCGAGTGAGGACGTGCCGGGACCTTGAAAGTCGTTGGCCGGTCTGAGCCGCTGGTGGTCAGGACCAGCGATGGCAGCTACAGCACCACCTCGCGTCCGTCTGCTCAGGCAGCAGCGCGCCGTTCAAGGGTCGGGGATCGCGTGAGGATTCACGCGATTGGCCGGCCTGCGATGAGGCTGCTCGTCTGCGGCGCAGGTGTGCTCGCTTTCGCTGGTCTCATAAGCGGCGTCCTGCCTTGGTGTTGGACGCAGGCCGCGTGCCTGGTCTCGCTTCACGCACCGATGCGCTTGCCGGTCGGCGACGCCGCGCGTGCGATGTGGCGACTGCTGATGCGCGGCGGCTGGAGTACCCCGTACCGTGCATTTCCGTCGGCGGCTGAGCGTGCGCAGGCACCGGGAGCAGCGGCGTATCTGCTGGTGGCGGGCTGTCTGCTGGCGTTCCTTGGCTGGGGTGCCTGGTGCGTCTACCGGCTGCTGCGCGCGTGGCGGGCAGGCTCTCCGCTGGGCAAGGAGCAGCGCACCGTTGCGCGCCGTGCGGTCGATCGAGGCTGGGTGCGTCAACGTACCTGGGCGCTGCCTGCGGATGTGCGCCGGCTGTGGGTGCAGGGGCCTGTCTCGGGCCGCCCGTACTTGGGCGTGATCGGTCGGTTGCCGGCGCGCACGCTTGCGGCCGAGCTTGAGGTGCAGCCGATGGTGGTGGCGCCACCGCGTGCGGGGAAGTCCAGCGGCTTTGTGGTGCCGTGGCTGTTGGATCACCGCGGCCCGGCGCTGATTCTGTCGACCAAGCGCGACATCTATGAGGCGACTGCGCCGCTCCGCCGTGGCCTCGGCCGTGTGTGGGTGTATGACCCGTTTGGGGATCGTGCGAGCGCGGGCTTCACACCGCTGATCCCGGCGAGGAGTTGGCCGGGCGCGATCCGCGCCGGCGAAGCGCTGGCCTCGGCAGCGCACCCGGACAGCAGCAACGCCGCGAATGAGTTTTGGGATAAAGAGGCCGCGAGCATGTTGGCGCCGTTGCTCCATGCGGCGGCAATCGCCGGGGAGAGCATGAGCGAGTTGGTGCGCTGGCTGGACGCACGTGACTTCACCGATGCGATCTCCTGTCTGAAGGGTGCGGGCGCGTCGGCGGCCGCCGATCAGCTTGAGGGCGTCAGCCGGCGTGATGAGCGCAACCGCGAGACGACGGTGATGAGCGCGCTGAATCTGCTGCGCGCCTACCGCTACCCCCAGGTGGCGGCTTGTGCAGTCGGGGATCTCACACCGGAGCGGTTCCTCGACGGCGGCGCCAACACGATCTACGTGGTTGCGGCCGGACACGATCAGGATGCGCTGCGGCCTGTGATCCTGGCGCTGGTCGCGGCGATGTATGAGGCGGCGATCGTCAAGGCTCGCAAGGAGGGTGTGCTTGACCCGCGGCTGTTTATTCTCATGGATGAGGCCGCCAATATCGCGCCGGTGCGCAACCTCGCGCCGTGGCTGTCGCAATGCGGGGATCACGGCATCGTGATCGCGACGATCTGGCAGTCGATCGCGCAGATCGACCAGCGTTACGGTCGTGCGGCCCGTGATGCGATCTGCGCGGCGTCGACGGCCCAGTTGTTCATTCCGCCCCTGGCCGAGCCGACAAGCGCGGGCTATCTGACAGAGCTGCTCGGCGAGGAGCCCGTCGCCAACGCCTCCACGTCGAGCGGCCTTGCACGGCACACCTTGAGCATCGGCCATCAGAAGGCGGGGCCTTCGCCGTGGCTGAGGCAGATCGGCCGCGGACGAGCGGTGCTGGTCTACCGTGACCTGCCGCCCGCGATCGTGCGCGCGCCGGGCTGGTTCGAGGACCCACGGTTCGCGCGCTACGTCCGGATACTGGCGAGCCACGGCTAGCATGCGCCCCAATAGCGCTGCGGTCGCGACACCCTGCTTGCGGGGGCGTGCCGCGATAGGCCGAGTAAAGTCTGCCTCGTGGCGCCGGCCATAGACGAGCTTGAGACGGGCTGGAGGAGATTGTCCACGAGCCCCAATTCGGAAGCGGCACTGGCCGAGCGACGGTCTCTGCTCGACCGAGCGTGGGCTGACACCGGTGGCGCATCCCGAGTGGACCTGCTCGCCGGCTACGTTCGCGGCATGGACGTCCTGGATCTAGGTTGCCGCGGCTACGGGGCGTCAGGTGCCAGCAACTCACTCGCACACGCTCTTCATGGCGTGGCACGGAGTTACTTGGGCGCTGATGTCGAGGTTTCTTCGGGACCCTCCGCCGCCCGCGACCAGCCTGTTGTGCATCTGGACGTAAGCGAGGGTGCGCAAGCAGCGATGCGGGCACTCCACGGGCGCGCGTTCGACGCGGTCGTCGCCGGCGAGATCCTCGAGCATCTTGCGCGTCCGGATACGTTGTTCGAGGTTGCAGATGTGGCGTTGCGCCCGACTGGCATCCTCGTGCTCTCCACACCCAACCCCTACGCGCCGCACCGCGCCTATCGTGGATTGAGGCGTGACACCTGGGAGAGCGCTGACCATGTGCTTTACGGATTTCCGTCGGGTCTGGCTGAGCTTGCCGATCGGTGCGGGTTCACGTTGGCGTCCTGGACAACGGTCGGATGGACGAGCCGCCGAGCACGCCTCCGGGAGTCGGTGCTTGGCCTAGTTCGCCGCATTTCCGGGACGCCGGTCGCAGCGCTACCGGTGAGCTACCTGCCTCTGTTCCAGTTGCTCCCGCTGCTTCGTCGGTGGCACCTGCGGCCCATTGGCGAGACGATGGTGTGCCGGTTCACGCGCCGGGCCTAGATAGGGGTTGCCGAAAGTCTTGGCCCGGCCTGTTCGATATCGGTCAGCAAGCCGGTGAGGCGGGCTCGATACGGCTCCCAGCCGTATTGGGCGGTGGAGTAGTGGGCAGCGGCCCCCAGTTGCTCCAGTGGTGAGGCGCTCCTAGCAAGCTCGGAAATTGCACGCGAGATCGCCCGTACATCGCCGACAGCGCATAGATAGCCGTTTATCTTCTCTTTAATCACGCCGGCGACGCCGCTTCGCGTGCGGGTCGCGACGGGAACGGCACCGGCGGACATGGCCTCCAGCAAGGAGTTACTGAGGCCCTCTGTGCTCGACAGCTGCACGAATACGTCGTGCTGGCGGAAGAGCTGTGGCATGTCCGCCGGGGCTATCGAGCCAACCAGCCTGACCCTGCCCTCATGACGCATGTCAGCCAGGCCTTTCAGAAGGTGAAGGGTCATTGACCCCTCCCCTGCGACAGTAAGAGTGAACTCGACACCTCCGGCGAGAAGCTCGCGTGCGAGCGGGAGAAGGTCAAGAACTCTCTTGTCCGCTTGCTCTACGCGTCCCGCATAGATGAGGCGGATAGGATTCCGCTGCCATGCCCGGTCGAGCACCACCGGCCGCTCGACGAACGTCGGTAGCAGTCGGATCCGCGCCGCCATGCCAGGGAGGCGCTCGAGGAGTACTTGCCGACACTCCGGCGAGACCGCCGCAACCCAGTCGAACTGCTGTTGTCGGCGGACGAGCGGGTCGTAGTAGTTCTGCTCGCTGTCCGATCGGCAAAACGCGAGCACGCGCAAGTCGTGCCCATCCTCAATCGCGATCTGGCAGACGCCATACGCACTCCAGACCCAGTTCGGTACCACGATCGCGGGCGCGAGTGAGCGCAACCAGCGCACGAGTTGCCGGCCACGCGTATAGAAGAAGTCGGGGTCACGGATAAAGCCTCCGGGCTCGCCCTGGCAAGCGATGAGCACCCTCCGCTCGCCACGGAGACGCTCGCGCACACGCAACGCCCATGCGTGAGGACCACCGGCGCCTGCGTTCACAATGATGCAGAGCGGCATCGGCTCGAACCGCGTGTGTGCAGGCCTCAGGTGTTCTGGGTC
>DATBPE010000042.1:0-4612 GCA_036561505.1 Solirubrobacteraceae bacterium | reverse complement strand
CTCTTTGCCATGAACACATGATGCCATACCCGTCGGACACCAAAACCCAATGTTAGTGTCTACGTCCAACCACCAAAAGAAGGCCCGATCCCCGCAAACACGGGCGATCGGACCTCAGAACCTCAAAAACTTCCGGCTAACCACTACACGCGGGGTCAGACCGCCGTAGACGAACGAGAAAGCCTCGGCGTCGTCAACGAACACGACACGTCCAGCCAACCTCGCATGGCAGGCTGCCCGCTTCAGATCGTCGGGCGTCGCCACCGCCACCCGCCGCAGGCGACGAGCAAGCCTGCGGGAGGCGAGCACCTGCCGTCCGAGCGAGCAAGCCCCACGTCCCAGGCCGATCGCAACCAGGGCGACGAAAATCAGCGCTGGTCCAGACAAGACGCCCCGTGGAAGCTGCGACGCCAGGATGAGCGGCACGAGGACGGCCCCGACGGCGCCACACAGCACAAGCGCGCCCAACACCAGTGCGATCGCCATGAACGCCAGAAAGCTGCGGTTGGCCCGGTCCAGCCTCATAGGTCCTGCGCGAGCAGGGCCCGCAGGCGCCGCAGCACCCCAGGATCCGCGCGCGCCTCGTCCACAAAGCGGGCTACCGCTGCATCTCCGTAGGTGCGGATCACATCCGCAACCGCGAGCCCGGCAGGGTCGCAAGCCGTCGCCTCATACACGTAGCTTCGCCGGTGGCCCTGCCGAACCAGTACGCCCTTTGCGAGGAGCCGGTTCATCACGGTCATCACCGTTGTATACGCCAGCGGCTTGGACCGTTGGTCGTTGAGCACGTCGAGGACCTGCCGCACCGACACCGCGGCGCCAGCCTGCCAGACCGCGGCCATGATCTTGGACTCAAGCGGAGCGAGCCCGCTGTTCGCCTTTTTCGGGCGTCCCGCCACAAGCCACACACTACTACATTTTTGTCGTGTATGCTCGGCGCATGACCACCACCGAGCACGACTACACGACGCGAGCAAGACAGGCCATTGAGATCGTCTGCGCCGGTGACCTGTCCCGCATCGAGGAGTTCTACCGCCCCGACTTCGTAGACCACATCAACGAGATGACCTTCCACGGCTACGACGGAGGCCGCGAATCGGTCGCCTTCTACATAACCATCTTCAAGAACCTGAGCATGGGTGCCGAGGAGCAGATCACCGCGGGCAACCGTGTCGCCTCCAGGTGGGTTCTGCACGGCACCTACCGCGGACGATCGGTGACGCTGCGAGGCATCACCATCAGCCGCTTCGCCGAGGACGGCAGAATCCTCGAAGACCGAGGCCACTCCGACTCGATCAACATCGCGCGCCAGCTCGGCGCGATCCGCACGCTGATCCTCGGGCTCGAAATCATCACTCGCCGCGTCAAGCTCCCCAAGGGTGCGCTCGGCGCGAACAGTACGACGGGGTAGGCCGCTCCGTGCGGCTACTCACACAGGTCACGAGGCATCCCGTGAGCCGGCGGCAGCGCGCTCTCGGCAAGCACTCTGTGCCACTCCGCCCACGCTGTGGACTCCTCGTCGGCGAGATAGATGGCGGCGAGCGTGCTGCCGTGTTGCCAGCGACTGCGGATGGCGGCGACCTCAAACAGGATCAGGGCGCGCTTGCGATGAGTCGTACTCATGGGCGGGCAGGGTCGGTCGCCCGCCTCTCTTGAAGCTGGCTCATCGTGAACAGCGCACGCAGATCAAGACCTTCGTCAGCAAGGTTCTCCCGGCCGCCGGCCTGGCGGTCGATGACGCACAGCACCGCCGCGATCTCCGCTCCACGGTCGCGTAGCTCGCGGCAAGACTCGATAACCTGGCCGCCCGAGGTCACCACATCCTCGATGACCGCGATCCGCGCCCCAGCCACCTCGCCACCCTCGGCCAAACGGCAGGTTCCGTACGACTTCGCCGTCTTGCGAACGAACACGGTCGGCAACCCCGACACCTGGGAAGCGACTACGGCGAGCGGCACGCCGCCAAGCTCAAGACCAGCAAGAAGTTCCACCCCAGCGGGCAGCAGGCCGACCAACTCCTCGGCAATCTCGCGCAACAGCCGAGGGTCGGACTCAAACAGGTACTTATCGAAGTATTCGCTGCTCGTCGCGCCCGAGCGCAGCCGGAACTCCCCTGTGAGGCGGGCGCGCCCGCAGATGCGATCACCAAGCTCGGACACCGGACGGCAGCTTATTTGGCGGTCCCTTTTTCGGCAGCTTGGGCGCTACCCTGGAACTCGCTGCAACCGGCTCGGCCTCCAGCCCATAGCCGACGCCCTTCGCCTCTACATCCCTCGCAGCCAATCAGCCCAGCCGGCGGCGATCACGAGCTGGGCCAGAACTTCATAGCCATCGGCGGCGGGGTGAGCACCGTCGTCTGCTGCCAGATCGGTCGCCGCGTGCGCAACCTGTCGTGAGTGGTTGCTACTTCCCGCCGCCGAGCAGCCCGCCGCGCTTCTCGGGGATCGCGAACCCGGGTGGTGCCGTCGCCGGGAGCTGTGCCGGCGGGCGCGGCTTGGGCGGTGCCTGCGGGGTGGTCTGGGGCGTCTTGACGGCCATCGCTTCAGGTTACCCGATGAGGCTGAGGGTCCAGAAGATGACCTCGACAGCGAGCAGCGCGCAGCTCGCGGCCAGACAGTCCGAGAGCCCGGCGATCTTGCCGCGGTTGGTCTCCAGATGTGGCTGGACCCATATGCCGGCCGTGCGGTACGCCTCCACCACATCGGACACGCCCCGATGGTCGCTCTCGGCCAGCAGCGTCCCGCCGCGGAACGCGAAGACGAACGCATGGGGCAGCAGAACCCAGATAGCGCTACCCGCACACAGCGCGAACGCGACCATCGCCAGCACGCCCCACGCGCCGAGGGAGCCGTGGCTGGTCTCGGCGCCGAAGAACGAGCCCGCGATGGACGCCGCGGCGAGCACCGTGCCCGCACGCGCTCTCAAGCCCCCCAGCGCGCGCTCCTGCTCAGCCAGCGCACCGGCGGTCAACTCGAAACTCAACTGCTCAATCGATCCAGCCACGGGACAGTACTACCGATCACCGGGGATGGCACTCTCGCGCCTCCGTCGGCGATAGCGGACCAGATGCACCTCCGTGCAAACGCTGCGCGATTGCTGTCAGCTTGAAGTGCGAATGCGAGATACTCACAAGAGGTGAGCGAGAACTACCAGATGACTCCAGAAGGTCTCCCTGTCCCCGTCGATGACGGCGCTGCCGACCATCTGGTTGGTAGCGAGGTGCCGCATGTACACCTGCCGTCTACCCTCGGCGGCGAACTCGATCTGGCCGAGGCAGCGAGCGGCATCGTCGTCGTCTATGTCTACCCACGCACCGGCAAGCCCGGCGAGCCGCCCCCCGAGGGGTGGGACAGCATCCCCGGTGCGCGCGGCTGCATACCGCAGAGCTGCGCCTTCAGGGACCACGTTCGTGATCTCGCTGCCTACAACGCCCCAGTACTCGGCGTCAGCGCTCAGTCACTCGCGGACCAGTTGGAGTTCGCGGCGCGGGAGCATATTCCCTACCCCCTGCTGAGCGACAGCAAACTGTCCTTGGCTACAGCGCTGAGGCTCCCCACGTTCGAGGCAGCAGGCATGCGCTTGTACCGTCGATTGACCTTCGTCGCACGCAAACAGCACATCGTCAAGGTCTTCTACCCCGTGTTTCCGCCGCAGCACAACGCGTCGGAGGTACTCGCTTGGCTCGCGGACCCCTCAACCGAAATCAGCTGAGCCTGCCGCGACCACCTCGGCGTGTGCGGTCATCTCGGCTATGCGTGTGCGGTCCGTGTGCGGTCGGCCTCCAAACCGCGCATCCCAGCGACCCCGCCGCTCCCCAGAACCACGAAAACCCCGCACGCGTGCAGGGCCTTCGCTAAATCGTGGCGCCCGGATTCGAACCGTTTTCTGGGGGGTCATGCAGGGCGCTATGTGGCTTGCAGACTGGGCTCGGGTGCTGTTGGGTCAGCTGAGATTCGCCCAGGTTGGTACCTCAAGTGGTACCCCGAGCGTTTGAGCGCGTCCCCGTCCACGCGGCCGGCAGGCGATACCGGCCAATTTGGGCTCCTTGAGCTCCATCGGGCCGACCACGAAGCCGAGGCGTGCCGTGCCCCGGCGCACCTCGACAGAGCAACGACAGCAACCCAGATCGGCGCAGGCGAGGGCTGCCTCTGTGACCGTAAGCATTGAGCGCCTCGATCCAACGGGTGGAAGCGCCGTCGCTGCTGCTCACGCGCTGGTCGCCGCGGCGGCGTCGCTCGGGCTCGATGGCGGGATCTCGTCGGGCAGGTCGCCGCTCGGCCATGACTGCCAGGGGAACCCTCTACGCGCGTGACGCAGCCTGTAGGCGAGCGCGCCGTGGGCGTTCATCGCGTGCCATGCGGCGTGCGTTGTCAGCGTGAACTTCGGGATCCAGAAGCGCTCCTCGATCGGGTCGAGCGGCGTCGGCGCGGGCACCAGGTCGACATCGGCGGCGGCGTGGCTCTCGCCGTCCTCGAGTGTCAGGCGCGCGAGGATCGTGCCGTCGCGGTCGCAGATCTGGGACTCGCCGATCATCTGTGTCTTCCACGGAATGCCCGGGCCGAGCGGCGTTTCGCCCTCGATCGCGCCAACGTGGGAGGCGTGGGCGACCGGC
>DATBPE010000041.1:0-15776 GCA_036561505.1 Solirubrobacteraceae bacterium | reverse complement strand
GGTCTACGAAGTGCTTGGCACAAAGAGACGGCCATAGGCGATCCCGATAGCCGTGCGGCGAGCGACTGCTCATCCCGTCCCAGATCGACAGCCGCCGCTCGCCCTCTCGGCGAGGCCCAGGCTCTCAGGACCACACCGATCACGGTGGCTGCCAAGCCGGCTCGTTTCGCCCCGCTGGCGTGTGATCATCGCGTCGAGGTCTTCCCGTCGCACACCGTAGACGAGGCCGACCCGTACGGGGCCGGTAGCGCCCCGTCTTCGATCCAGAAGCCGGTGGATCACGGGTCGTGCTCGCCCACCGAGCGTTACTTCACGATCGTAAAGCTCAGCGACTTCGGCGCAGAGCGCACTCCGGCAGAGTTGGTGGCCGTAATCACAAGCGTGTAGCGCCCCGGCTCGAGCTTCTCAACGGGCGAGATGCGCCCCTGGAACGCCACCTTGTTAGTGCCACTGTGGCCCGTGAAGGTGAGTGTACCCGCCGTCGCGGTGCTCCTGCAGGCGGGCTTGCGGCGGTTCTTCTCGGTCTGCGCGGCGCATTTGCCGCTAACCTTGCGCCCGCTGAGAAGCTGGGCGAAGCTGAAGGTCACGGTCGCCTGCTCGCCCAACGCGAACGAGAAGGTCGTTCCAGTGGGCGTCTTCGCGCGGCTGATGCGGGCGAGCCGATTGCCCTCACGCCATCTTCTCGTGGATTGGCGTGCGTGCGCCACCACGGGAGGCGGGGAGGTCCCGCCGGGGGCAGACGGCGAGGTGGAGGTGGTTTGGGTCGGCGGGGTGGTGATCGTTTCGGTCGTGGAGGTCGAGCCTCTTGCTTCGGTCGTGAACGTCTGGTCGCCGCCGTATGCCACTCCATCGGGGTATTCGGCGACGAGTCGGAAGTGGTAGGTCGTTCCCGGCGTAAGCCCGCCGATGCCAGCCGCAAGCGGACTGGGGCTGCTGGAGGCATGAACGCTCTGGGTCCCAGTGGAGGACCCATAGGCCGCGGTCGCCCCGTACTGGAAGTACGCCGTGCTCGAGCCTCCGGCCCCGAGGGTCCCGTTGAGAGTCGCGCTGGTTTCGCCGAGGGCCGTCGCCGCGCCCGTCGTCGCGGCGGGCAGATCCGCATAGACCCATGCCGCGCCCCTGCCCCCGTTGTCGCGCCAGGCGCCGATCATCGCCGTGGCACCGTCGGCGGACAGCGCGACGTTTGTGCCGAATTCGCCTTCTCCGCCCTCGCCTGCGCCAGTGAGCTTTCCGCCCTGCTCGGTCCAGGTGGAGCCCGTGCGTGTGAACAGCCACGCGCCGCCGCGGGTGCTGTTGTCGTCGAGCCCGCCGATCAGCGCCGTATTGCCGTCGGCGGACAGCGCCATGGCTACGCCGAACCTGCCTTCTCCGATCTCGCCCGTGCCCTCGTGAGCGCAGCTACTGGTGCAGTCTCCGACGAGCTTTTCGCCCTGCTGGGTCCAGGTGGACCCCGAGCGCGTGAACACCCACACCGCACCCCTGCTGCTGTCGTCGTCCCAGGCGCCGATCATCGCGGTCGCGCCGTCGGCGGAGAGCGCAACGCTGGTACCAAACTTGCCCTCTCCGATCTCGCCCGTGCCCTCGTGGGCGCAACTGCTGGTGCAGTCTCCGACGAGCTTTTCGCCCTGCTGAGTCCAGACGCCGTTCGAGCGCGTGAACACCCACGCCGCACCCTTGCCGCTGTAGTGGTTGTTGCCGGCGAGCACGCTTTCGTCGTTCCAGGCGCCGATCAGCGCCGTGTTGCCGTCGGCGGAGAGCGCGACCATTGTGCCGAACATGCCTTCGCCGGTCTCGCCCGTGCCGGTGAGCTTTTCGCCCTGCTGGGTCCAGGTGGACCCCGAGCGCGTGAACACCCACGCGGCCCCTATCCAGCCGTTGTCACGAAAACCGCCGATCAGCGCGGTGTTGCCGTCGGCAGAGAGCGCGACGTTATAGCCGAACCAGGCGCTCCCGATCTCGCCCGTGCCCTCGTGGGCGCAACTGCTGGTGCAGTCTCCGACGAGCTTTTCGCCCTGCTGGGTCCAGACGCCGTTCGAGCGCGTGAACACCCACGCCGCGCCCTTGCCGAATAGGCCGCCGTTGTCGGCCGGAGCGCCGATCAGCGCCGTGTTGCCGTCGGCCGACAGCGCGACACTGACGCCGAATCCGCCGATTCCGCCGATTGCGGTCTCGCCCGTGCCGGTGAGCTTTTCGCCCTGCTGGCTCCACACGCCGCCTGAGCGCGTGAACACCCACGCCGCCCCGGCGTCGTCGTTGTCGCCGGGCCCGCCGATCAGCGCCGTGTTGCCGTCTGCGGAGAGCGCGACGAGTACACCGAATTGGCTGTTGCCCTCTTCGCTGCCGGTGAGCTTTCCCCCCTGCTGGCTCCACACCCCGGCCGAGCGCGTGAGCACCCACACCGCACCAGTGGCGGTGTCGTCCTCGGGCCCGCCGATCATCACGGTGTTGCCATCTGCTGACAGCGCCACGCTGTAGCCGAATTCGCTGTTGCCCTCTTCGCTGCCGGTGAGCTTTCCCCCCTGCTGGCTCCACACCCCGGCCGAGCGCGTGAACACCCACGCCGCGCCCTTGCCGCCGTTGTCGGCCGGCCCTCCGATCACCACCGTGTCGCCGTGTTCGGCGGAGAGCGCGACGCTTACGCCGAACTTGCCTTCTCCGGTCTCGCCCGTGCCCTCGTGGGCGCAACTGCTGGTGCAGTCTCCGATGAGCTTTTCGCCCTGCTGGGTCCAGGTGGACCCCGAGCGCGTGAACACCCACGCCGCACCCGCGCCACCGTTGTCGGCCGGCCCGCCGACCAGCCCCGTCGCGCCGTCGGCGGACAGCACAACGCTCACGCCGAACCTGCCTTCTCCGGTCTCGCCCGTGCCGGTGAGCTTTTCGCCCTGCTGGATCCAGATCCCGCCCGAAGGCGTGAACAGCCACGCCGCGCCTACGCCACCGCTGTCGGCTGGCCCGCCGATCAGCGCAGTGTCGCCGTGTTCGGACAGCGCCAAGCTTGTGCCGAATTCGCCTTTACCGGTCTCGCCCGTGCCGGTGACCTTTTCGCCCTGCTGGGTCCAGGTGGACCCCGAGCGCGTGAACACCCACGCCGCGCCCGCGTGGCCGTTGTCGGCCGGCCCGCCGATCAGGGCCGTCTTGCCTTCGGCGGAGAGCGCGACCATTGTGCCGAACATGCCTTCGCCGGTCTCGCCCGTGCCGGTGAGCTTTTCGCCCTGCTGGGTCCACGTGGTCCCCGAGCGCGTGAACACCCACACCGCCCCGTTGTTGTAGTTGTCGCGGGGCGCGCCGATCAGCGCGGTATCGCCGTCGGCGGAGAGCGCGACGCTCGCACCGAATTCTCCTTCTGAGATGTGGTCGAACAAGGTTTCTCCGGCGTGGCCCGTGCCGTTGAGCTTTCCGCCCTGTTGGGTCCAGGTGGACCCCGAGCGCGTGAACACCCACGCTCCCCCGGCTTCATTGGGGTTCGGCGTGTCGTAGCGCGCGCCGATCAGCGCGGTGTTGCCATCTCCTGACAGCGCCACGCTATAGCCGAACCGGCCGCTTGCGATTTCGCCCGCGCCGGTGAGCTTTTCGCCCTGCTGGATCAACGGGTCGATCCGCAGCGGGTAACGCGCGCCCGCCGTATCGACCCGCAGCGCGATGCGACCCCTTTCGAGCGTGAGCCAGCTGCGCAGCACGCGCCCACGCGAGTCGCTGGCCTGCAGGGCCGCATAGCGCAGAACGGGGTGCCCGGCGTGTGTCAGCGTCAGCCCCCGGCCGTGTTCGGCGAGTTTGGCAAGCACGTTGCCGGAGAGCGCAAGCGAGACGGTCAGCGGCCCCTCAGCGCTGGCCGAAACGGGGATTCGCGCCCCAGGCGCGTGTCTCCCGGCTGCGGTCGCCGGCGCGTGCGCCACGGTGAAGCCCTGCTCGATGCCGAGCGGTCCGTTCGCATACCACTCCTCAAGGCCCGGATACTGGTAGAGGATCCGGTTTGCATGAGCGCTCGGCGCGACCTGCGCCAGCCCAGCGAGCCCAGAGCCATATCCGACGGCGAGAAGACTGAGCCCGACCTCGGTGCTCCCCGAGCGCAACGACACCCCCGAGCGGGTGAAGCTCGTGCTCAGGTGCTGCACAGGGCTCGACGCTGTAAATCCTCCCCTAAAGCGGCTAACCCGATATGCCTGACGTTCAGCCCCCAACGCCGCGGACACAGGCCCCTGAGCAGCTACGGGGAGACTCAGCAGGCCAGCATGCGAAAAGCCGTGGGCTCTCACGTGCGTAGCGCCTACCGAGCGCCCACCGGGAAAGCTCTCGTGCACCGCTATTCCGATGGCCAGCGCCAGTAGCACGGCCGCGAGCACCGACGGCCACGAGCCCAACGACAGGACCCGCGACATACGACGAGCGCTCACCGAGACGGGTGGCGCAGACCGCAGCGGTCCTGCCGATCCGAGCTTCATAGCCCCCGCTGATCGTGCCTCCATCATCCCCGGTCCTCCGCTCTGCCGATCACGCGCCGCAAGCGAAGTCTGCCAGATCCGGTGTCGACCCGAGCGACGTCGACTCAAGCGACAAATACTGGGGCTGCTCCATCCGCAGCTCGATCAGGTGGCGGAGAATGTGATGACCGAGCTGCCCGCTCCAGGTGTTGGAGAGCAGAAGGGTTATATCCCTTCGATTCCGCTCCCGGGGCTGTAAGGCGCCCGCGCAGAGCAGTCTCCCGATATCTACTTGCTAGGTGCTCAGGCGAGGGCTGTCAGGCCGATGACTACGTGGACCGTTAGCTCAGGGGGTGTTTCGCCAGCGCTGATGATCGCCGCGACCTTTGCCAGTGTCTCTGCGCGCTCGGCCTCGCCCAGCGCGGCAACCCAGCTCATCGAGCCAATGTAGTCAACCATCCGTTCGGGGCTCGCGGGCTGCGAGGTGCTCACGCGGATCTCGCGCGGCTCAACCCAGCCGCCAGCGCCGCGCACGGACTCCTGCCAGGGCGGCCCATCGAATTTGGGGTGTGCGGTACGCATGCCGGCTATCAGCGTGCCGACCTCGTGTGCCCACGACGCACCACCCCAGTCAGGTACGGCTGAGAGCACAGCAAGTCCGCCGCCCGGGGTCAGAACGCGCCCGATCTCGGCCAAAGCGAGGGCGTGGTCGAACCAGTGAAACGCGTCGGCCACGGTCACGGCCGCCACGGACTGCTCGGGCAGTGGGATCGCCTCAGCGAGTCCCTCGTGCACGCGCTCGCGCCCGACGCTTGCCGCGAGCAGCTCGCGTAGCTGCGGTTGGGGCTCGACGGCTAGGACATCGAGTCCCAGACCGAGCAGTGCCCGCGTGAGCTTCCCCGTCCCGGCCGCCAGATCGAGCACAGGGAAAGCCGCGGGTAGGCCCAGCTCGGCGGCGATGGCGCCGGCGACGGCGGGCGCGTAGTCGGGCCGTCCGCGGTCGTATGCGTCGGCCACCTCGGCGAAGGCGGCGGTGAGGGGATGCAGCGCCACGAGCGCATCGTAGATGATCTAGCTGTGCCGGCCGAAGACCATTGGGATGCTTCGTTGGCGTACGTGCCGATTCGCGGCGAGCTGGCCTCAGACGAAGGCTTCTACCGCGAGTTTGAGATGTTCGCCCGCGGCCGTTTCTCCTGAGCGCTAGGTGTGGCGCGTGACCTCCTGCACCAGCCAACCGTTCCCGTCTGGGTCCTCGAAGCTGAAGAAGGAGTTGTAGTCGCGGCGGTCCGGATCGGGCCCGGGCTTCTGGCCGCCCTCGCCGAAGTGGAACAGCTCGCTGAGCGCAACTCCCCGCTCGTGCAACTCGCTTCGCGCGGCGTCGATGTCGGTGACGATCAGGTGCAGCCCAAGTACGCTGCCCGCGCGTTCGGGCTGTTTCATCACCGCGATCGCACACGCCGAGCCGGGCGGGAGGAGCTGTACAACACGAAAGTCCTCGCCGGCGCTGTGGTCTACAAGCAAGTCGAAGCCGATCTGATCCATGTAGAAGGCCTTCGACCGATCCACGTCGGCGGCCGGGACGACGATCAGTTCAAGCTTCCAGTCCATGCGTTGCCTCCATCGGTTGTCGTGATCAAGATGCTCTGTGTCTATTGACCGCGCGGCGCGGCGAATCTCATCGGTGGTGTGTGGCGTGAGGGCAGAACTCGTTAGCGAGCGCGGGGTCGCAGCCGCCAGCCTGTGGTGAGACGGACATACTGCCCAGCTCGTCGGAGGGCTCGGGGTTGATCGTTTCGCTGCCGAGGGTAGGACCGCTGAGGGAGACGGAACTCATCGCTGTGAGAATTCTCGCTTGGTGGGAGGGCCTCTCAAACCCATCCTCGAGCCTGCAAACGGTGCTCGAGGGCTGGGGGGCACACGAGCGACTCGGTCGCGATCGGTATTTCGATGGGAGCCGCTTGCGTTTGTAAACAGCCCCTGGCTGGGCGGGGCTGCTTGACTGTGTGAGAGGCGGTGTGACGGAAGGTCCCCGCCCCTGCCGCGGTTGGGCCCAAATGACGGCGTTCGGGTTAGGCTGCTGGTCTGCGTGTTGGGTCGATTTCGCAGGAAGGATGCGCCGTATGGCTGGTCTGGCGATCGTGGTGTTCAGCGACTTGGTCGATTCGACCGTGCTGCTGGCACGGCTGGGAGACGATCGAATGGAGCGGGTTCGCCGCGCACACATGGAGGACGTCCGGGGCGTGGTCGACGGGGCCGGCGGGCGGGTGATCAAGACCCTCGGAGACGGCGCAATGGCCAGTTTCGCCAGCGCACTGGACGCCTTGCGTGCCGCGGCGCAGATACAAGCCTCAGTCGAGCACCTGGACAGCGCTCACGGCGGATTGGGGATCGCCGCTCGGGTGGGAGTCGCCGCGGGCGAGCCGATCGCCCACGAACACGATCTGCACGGGATGGCTGTTGTGATCGCGAGCCGTCTGTGCTCCGCGGCCGCGAGCGGGGAGGTGCTCGTACAGAGCTTGGTGGCGGCGCTGGTGGCCTCGCGGGATGGAACGGCTCTCGACGATCCCCAGAGCTATGAGCTGAAGGGTGTCCCCGAGCCGGTGCGAGCATCGAGCTTGCGCTGGCGCGAGCTGGTCAGTAACGACATAGACAGCGCTCAAGGCACGCCGCCAGAGGGCGACTCTCGGCAAGCTTGCACAGGCGGCGCGAGCGCAACCGTCAACGGCCACCGTCCGATTGGCGGTGTTCCGTTGCCGCTGGTGCTTGGCGCTTATGCGGGCGAGCCGCTGATTGGTCGTGACCGGGAGATCGGACTGTTGCGTGAGGCGACCCTGCCGCGGGCTGGCCGTCGGGCGGTGCTGGTGCTGGGCGAGCCGGGGATCGGTAAGACTCGTCATGCGGCGGCTGGGGCGGCAGACGCGCACGCTGGCGGCGCGTTGGTGGTGTTGGCGCGGTGTCCCCCGGAGAGCGTCATACCGTTTGAGCCGTGGGTGCGGGCGATCGGTGAGCTCGCTAGGGCTGGCGGGGATGGCTGGTGTGAAGGGCTTGCGCTGGCGTCCGGGGCAGAGCTCTCAGCCTTGGTGCCGGAGCTCAGCAAGTACTCAGCGGCGTTGCAGCCGACCAGTGCCGGAGAGATGGTCGCGGCCGAGGGCGCCCGCTACCGGTTGTTGCACGGCATCGGCGCGGCACTGGCTTACGCCGCGGGGGAGTCGCCGGTGCATGTGATCCTCGACGACGCACACTGGTGCGACGCCGCCTCCGCACAGGCACTCGGATATCTGCTGGACAGTGCTCCAGTCGCCCAGCTGGTGCTGGTGGTGACCGCCCGTGAGCGTGAGCTCCTTCGCCGCCACCCGGTCTCGCGTGTGTTGGCGGACCTGCGACGTACAGGCGATTTGACAGAGCTGCACCTGGAGGGCTTGGATGCCGGCGGCATGGCGGCGTTGGTGGCGGCCAGGATCGGCCGGGCGATCACTCCGCGTCTGGCGGCGCGGTTGCAGGCGCGCACGGCGGGTAATCCGTTCTTCGCGGCCGAGCTCGTGCGTGACCTCGATGGGCGGGGCGCCTTGCGCGATGGCGAGGCACTCGGCTCGGCGCCTGTCCCTGACGCGGTCACAGATCTCGTACAGGAGCGCCTGGCGCGACTGGATCCCGTTACCGAGCGACTGCTGGTGGCGGTTGCGGCGATCGGTCCCTCGGCGGCGGTGGCGCTCGCCGCGCGGGCGGCCGGGATCGGCGAGGTCGATGCGCAGCGCGCGGTCACACAGGCCGTCTCGGAGCGGCTCGTGGACAACGTGGCCGCCGCCGTCCCGACGATCGCCTTTCCGCACGCGCTGATCCGCGAAGCGCTCACCGGCGGCGTCGACGATGCCACTCGCGCTCAGCTTCACCTCGCGATCGCCGCCGCGCTGGAGTCCGACGCCGACGCTGAGCCGACTGAGCTCGCCCGCCACTACGGTCTGGCGGTGGCCGTGGCGGGCCCTGAGCGCGCGATCGCGGCATACAAGGACGCTGCGTTGGCGGCGTCTTTGGGGCATGACCACGAGCAGGCAGCGGAGCAACTTCGCAGCGCACTCGCCCTGCTCTCAGAGAGCGACCTCCCCGCACGGGGAGCTCTGCTGCTCGAGCTCGGGGAGCAGGAGCTGCTCGCGGCCGACCTTCTCAGAGCCCGCGAGGCTTTCCGTGGTGCCGGCGATGCGGCGCGCAGCATCGGTGACGCCGGCATGCTCGCTCGCGCCGCCCTGGGCTTCGCCGGTGGCGACATCGGTTTCGGCTGGGAAATCAACAACGACGACACCGCGACGGTCCTGCTGCTGCGGGAGGGCCTGGATGCGCTCGGCGAGGACGAGCCAAGGCTGGCACTGCGAATGATTTCCCGGCTCGCCTACGCGCTGGGATACACCGACGACAACGATGTCATGGGTGCGCTGACCCAGCGCGCCCAGCAGCTTCACCAGCGTCTCGGCGACGTCGAATCGCGGGTCCTGGCCGGGCTGACAGCGTTGATCGCGGTGGGTGCGCGCGGCCCTGATCCTTCGGGGCTGGCCTCCTACGCACGGCTCGGGGAGTTCATCGAGCTGTGCGAGGTTGCGCAAGGGTGTGGCCGTGATGATCTGCTGTTCCGCATGGTCCAGTGGTCGGCCTTCGCGCACTATGGGAACGGGCGCATCGCGGAGTGCGAGCGGGCGATCGAGCGGGCGGCGCAGATCGCCGAGCGCCTGGGTAGCCCCCGCTTCATGTGGGAGGTCGAGCTCAATCGCGGCCAGCGGCTGGTGGACCGCGGCGAGCGTGAGGCCGGTGAGGCGTTGGTGCTGCACGCGGGAGCGACCATCCGGCGCTTGCGCCCGGATATCCATGTGGCTGTGATGCTCGGGACGCTGCTGGCGAACCGATGGATCTACGACGCCGATACCACGATGGTGCGTCAGGTCTATGAGGCGATGGAGGGGGCTGGACCGGCGGGGATCGTCTCAGCCTTGGCGACGTTCGGTGTGGCGCTCGACGGCGACTACGACACAACCCGCCGGCGGCTGGCGAGCCTCCTCACGGACGACCTCGCTCCCCTACGCCGGCCCGACGCGCATGTGCCGGCTGTCCTGGGTCTCCTTACGACCGCCGCGACGCTGTCCGGCGACCGCGTGGCGGGCGAACGATTGCGCCCGCTGCTCGAGCCGCTGCGGGGATACGTGCTCGCGGTGGCGCCGATGATGGTCGTTGGTCAGATCGCCGAGCTGCACATCGGTCGTTTGGAACTGCTCGCTGGCAGGCCCGAGGCGGCTGTGGAGGAGTTGCGCGCGGCGGTCGCTCGATCCGACGCCGTCGATCTGGTCTGGTGGACCGGGTGGTCGCGGGTGAACCTCGCGATCGCGCTTCACCGCCGTAACCACGAGACAGACGCCGAGCAGGCACGAGCCGTGCTCGCCGAGGGCGAGGCGCTCGCCGAGCGTCACGCCCTGTGCTGGGTCAAAGAGCAGGCCGCGCTGGCTCGGGCCGAGCTGGAGGGCCTAAAGCCGCCGGCGGCGGCGAATAGCGCCGAGCAGCGCCGTCCGATCCGTGCCATCACCGCCCGCACCTCTCGCCGCGCGCTAGCCGCGATGGTGCACGGCCAGGACGACGAGACGATCGAGCGGCGTTTCTCAGAGCCCCGCCGCCAACGCGCGCTCCTACGCGCAATGGCACGTGGCTTTCAACCGGCGCACAGTGGCGACTTTCACGGTGTGATCGCATACGAGCTGGAACCATTCGCGATCCAGGCGCCACCCGAGGCTCCGTGGCGATGGGCGATTCAAGTGGACTCGCGTGCTGGGCGTGCACGGATGCTCGAGCCCGCGCCGCTGGACGCCGCGGTCACGATCCACTTCGGTCTCGCCGAGTGGGTGCGGGTCATCGCCGGTGCGCAGAACGCGGTTACCGCCATGGCCACGGGGCGCTGCAGCATCGAGGGCGACGTCATCCTCGCGGCGCGCCTGCAGAGCATGTTCGCCGGGTGACGCGCCCACGTCGCTGAACCCCCACGAGCGTGGCGGGCCAATGGACTGGGCGGGGTAAATGCGCAGCTACGGACAGCCGCCACGGCCGAGGCGCTCACGAGATCCAAGATCAACCTCGACGGGTGCGTCGCCACTCGGCCGCGGATTCGTGGCTGTGACCTTTGAGTATCTAAACGCGGTAGAGAAACGTGTACTTCGCGGACGGGCCGCTCTGGGTCCACTCCGTGATGCAGTAGCGACACGTGCTGTGGTCCTCTGCTTGCACATCGACCGTACTCGGGGGACGGCCCTGGACGAGCTGAGTCTCGATGCGCGCGCCTCGCAAAGGACCATCGTCCAGCGCAGCGATGATGGTGGGCGCGCTCTCCTGCTCGTAAGCGTCCGCCTCGGAGCTCACTCGATGACTGACAGTGTGTGCGGCTCGGGCCCCGTCGTGAGCTCCCCGGCTCTCATCATGTGCGATACCTCTGTGGCGATCGTGCCGCGGTCGGCGTTCAGCCGCTTGGCGATATCGCCGGTGGTGCTCTGCGGGTGCTCCTTGACGTATCCAAGGATCCGCCCGTCGATGTCGTCCTTGTGCTCGCGCGCGGTGGCGCGGCGGCTGCTGGCGCGACGGGCGGTGGCGCGACGCGTGGAGCGCGGCGGGACGACCGGTGGCGTGAGGTGGGCTGACTCTGGCGGGGGTGTGCTCTGTATGTCCATTGCTTGAACCTCCTGACCCTCATGGAGGTGCCGCGCGCAAGGAAGAGGGCGGGAGACCCAACGCGTGGATCATCGAGCTAGACCCCTGGGGTCTCGATCATGGCCTCAAGCTCCGCGCCTCGGCGCGAGTGGCGCTTCGGCGGCGTTCGGGCTTGGAGGCTGAAGTCCTGCCCGCAGGGTCAGCTCGATTACTCATGCTATCCCCATTGCGAGCGGCCGCCGAACAATCTTGTGTCCAACCCCATTCGATTCGATTCCCATCTGTCTAGCTGCCCGTCCCAGCGGAGCTGTGGCGAGGGACGCCGCCCGAGGTCCTCGAGCGAGCCCCACGGCGTGTCTTTCGCCTGGCACACCGATGCTTCGCCGTCGTGCACGGTTCCCCACCGTGAGCGGTGGCGTCTACGGCGATTGAAGGCCCCACTCCTCACCGTTCCAGCTCCGCCAAGCAGAACGAGCAACGCACGGTGTGGTCAAATCCTCGAGCGCTCGAGGGCTACTTCGCTTTAGCGGAGAGGATCTTGAAGCTCGCGCTGGCGGTACTTGGCGGCGTGGTGGCGGGGCTGGCGCTTGCCAGAGCCTGGTAGGAGCCAACCGCGAGCGCTCGCGATCCCAGTCGTCCGCTGAAGAGGAAGTGATTGGCACCGGGCGCTCCGGTGCGTGTGAGTTTTCCGATCGTCTTCAGCGCCTGACAGCGTGCCCGGCGTTCCAAGCTCTTCAGCTCCTTCTTACGCGCTTTGGCGGTGAGCTTGTGCCCCAGGGTGTGCGCTGCGGCGAGTAGGAACTTCTTGCGGGTCGCCGCGCTCATCGCTACGCATCCGCGGCCCTCGAGCTTCAGGCCGGCAAGCGTTTTGTCGATCGTGATCGTCACCGTGCCCGCTTTGGAGAGCACGTAGCCGATCGTCGTCCCCGTCGGCCGCTTGGCGCTCTTTTTCTTCTTGGCTTTCTTGCGGCTCGCGCTCAGCGCGGTGGCGCCCTTGCCGACCGCAAACGCCGACGGTGAGAACGTGAGATCAGAGACACTCACGCCCGCCTGAGAAGCGCTGTTGCCCGGAGCGCTCGCGCAGCCCGCGATGACCGGAGCGCTAGCCGTTCCAGGCGCCGTCTCTGAGTTCAACACGCCATCGGTGGCGACGCTCGAGAACTGGTAGCTCGAGCCGGCGACGCCTGGGTAGATCCCGCTCGTGGCGGCCGTGATCGGCTGCCAGATGTTGAACGGGCCGCCGTTGTGTGAGACATAGATTTCGTAGTGGTCGATCCCGGCTCCCGTATCCGTGCCGGCCCACGAAACCCCGAGGTTGCCGCAGCTTCCGCCCGCCGGCGCCGTCGTGACCGAGGTGAGGTGGCTGGAGGGGATGGTGGTGTCGATCGTGTTGAGCCATGGCGGAGTGTTGATCGGGGCGTTCTGGTCAAAGACGATCGTGGCTTTGTCGGTGATTTCCGCGCCTGTGGTCAGTTCAGGATTTGGCTGCACAGTGAAGGAGGCGCCGCCGAGGCCCTGCGGCGCGATCACGTTCGCCGGTAGGAAGCCGTCGGAGGGGTCGACCGGCGCCACGCCCGTTTCGGGATCGATTGCCTGCAGGTTCCACGTCACCAGGCCCGTCTGCGGGTTCAGTTCGGCGTTGATTTCGACCAGCAGGTTCTTAGCTGGGCGCAGGTCGACGGTGTCGGTCCATTTCTGTAGGCCCGCAGGGGGCGCCGCGATGGTGCTCGAAAAGAAGATCGGCCCGAAGCTGAATGTCGACAACTGCACCTTCGAGGGATCGAGCTGGTCGGTGACGCGTACCTCGCGCGCCGGTGCCGGCTCTATTTTTTCTTTCGCTTCTTTGGCTGTCCTTTCGTTGGTGAACAGCGCCTCGTAGGCAAGCGGCGCTTCGGGCGTGATGAAGTTACCCGCGCCGTATCCCTCGGGGCCCACGAGCTCGTTCGGGTCGTGTGAGTTGCGGACCTTCAGGCGGTGCGGCGGGTGGCGTTTTTTGCCGCCTTTTTTGTGTTTGGGTTTGGGTTTCGGTTTGGGTTCCGGTTCTTTTTTGGGTTCCGGTTCGGGTTCGGGTTCTGGCGGGCAGATTTCAAGCGCCTTCTTCAGGCGTTCCGCTGGCGTGTTGAGGCCGAAGAATTTTTCGTTGGTGGCCAGCAGACCGGAATTGCCTCCGAAGCCCCCGCCGTATAGCGCTTCTGCCCACTTGTTCTGCATCACCGAGTTGAGCAGCTGCACCGACCCCGGGGAGGTCGAGTTTTCGATCGCCTTTTCGAGTTCGAGCAGCTTCGCGACCGACTGGAACTGGCTCAACGCGGAGGCGCCTTCAGCGACGTTCAGAAGGTCGTTCGCTTCTCCTTCTTTGATCGCACCGGCCTTCGTCAAGCATTCGGTCATCCGCCTCTCGGCGGCTTCGTTGTGCTTGGCCGCGGCGATTTCTTCTTTGAGCTTGGCCAGCGCTTCCAGCTTTTCTCTGACGGTCTTCGCGCTTTGGAGGATCATTTTGATCGTCTGGACGCGGCCGCCGGCCGCGTCAGGCCTGGCACGCAGGCGACCGACACTCGAGGGACCAACGCGGACGGCTTCTTCGGCTTCACCGCCTTCTTCGCCGCCTTCTTCGCCGCCTTCGGCGATCTCCTGGATTCCGAGGCATCCCGCCGAGGCGAGCACGCCGGGGTTGAAGCTCGGGCGCACCGCAGCCGCCGCCGCCCGTCCGGTCACGCTACAGACCGAGAATGGCCCGGGCAAGAGCAGACCGGCCGGCTCAAACGGCGGCGGCCCAGTCGCGGGCGGCGGCAGCGTGGCTTCGAACACGTCCTGGACTTCGCCGTTTTCGAGCTGGGTTTCGCTGATCTTAGGCGCGCCGGCTGCTGGCGCTTCGCCCGATTCGATCGTGTAGTGCAGGTCGCCGCCGCCGGTCGAACTGCTCACGTGGAGGGCGCCTGTGACACTCGTCTGGCTTTCGCTCGTGATTTCGTTGGTGGCCGTGACGCTGGGATCGCTTGCCGGTGGGGTGAAGGCTTCGTCGTTTGAGATCACCGTGAACGACTGCAGCGAGTAGAGCGCGCCGTTGTCGCCGATGGGCGTGAACGTCACCAACGCCGCCCCGGTTGACTGCGCTGGCACTTCGCTGATTTCGACCAGCACGGTGCGACTGACGCCGTTGTCCTCGTCGGTCGTGCTGAGCACGTTCGGGCCGCTGACCTTGACTTCGGCGCCGGTCTGGAAGCCTTCGATCGCGAGGATCGTGTTGTGCGCGTCGAGCGTGCCGGTGTTGGTGTAGAGGAGCTCGCCGGTCCACGGCTCGCCGGTGCTGTCGGCGGGGAAGCCGATCAGTTCGCTTTCGATTTCCGGCGCCAGCGGCGCGGTCACCTTGAACGCTGCCGGTAGCGTGCTCGAGACCGAGAAGTTGGGCAGCGCGACGACGATGTCGTAGACACCTTCGGCCGCTTCGGCGAGATCTACCGTGGCGGTCAACGCGTCCGCCGCGGTATCGGCTTTGACGTCGCTGGCGAGGATGTTCGGCTGACCGGCCCGCTCGAGCGTGACGGTCGGCGTGCCGGTGAAGCCGGCGCCTTCGATCGTCATCGTGACCTTGCCGCCCTGGCCGCCTTCCCCCGGAGCGACGCGCGTGGCGGCGACGTGGTCGTTGCGCACGGTGGCGGTGCCCCGCGCCTGGGAGATAGTGGCGCCCGTCGGGGCGGACAGGTTCACGAAGAACGTGCGTTCGGCGGTCGGCTGGGTGGCGCCGTGGACGGTGACTTCGATCGCCTTCTGCGTCTGGCCGGCGGTGAACGTCAGTGTCCCGTTTGTGGCTTCGTAGTCGCCTGGCGCCTTGGCGACACCGTCGAGAGTTGCGTAGTGAACGCTCACCGTTTTGTTCGCCGCCGCTGAGAGTTCTACGGTGAACGTCGCCGTGGCGTTGGCGCCACTGGGGTTTGGCATGGTGACGTTGTCGATCGAGATCGACGGCGGTGTCGTTTCGAGCACTGTCAGCTTGACGTCCGCTGGTTCATAGGCGATTTCATACGGGCCACTGGCGAGACCGGTCACGGTCTGAAATTCACCGCTGCGGGAGGAGCCGGTGACGGGTGTGTAGGTGTTCCCGGCTGCCGGGGTGAAGCCGGTCGTGGTGAGCGCCAGGGTGCCGGCGAGTGTCGCGCTGCCGGTGACGGCGAGGCCGTCCGCTCCGCCTTCGGCGACATCGACGGCCAGTTCGCCACCTGACTGCTGGGTGTAGGTGCCGGTTACGGTGATCGTCCCCGGTGTCGTGGTGCCGGGAGCCACGCGCCCGCCGTTGAAGAGGCTGCCTTTGATCTTGCCGGTCCCTTCGAGCACTCCGCCTTCGATGTTGGTGCTCGCGACTTCGAGTGTGGTGGAGTTTGAGCTGCCGGCGAGCGTGGTTGTGCCGGCGGTCTGGGTGAAGGAGCTGGCATGCGCGGTCTGGCCTTCTGCGACGGTCAGCGTTTTCGCGTTGGTGAACGCTTCGAAGGAGCTGTTCCTGTTCACGTCGATCGTCCCGGTATTGGAGAGGGCACCGGTAACGAAGGGTTCTCCCGGCGATACACCGCTTGCCTGGGTGGTGAATGTGCCGCTGTTGGTCAGTGTGCCGGCGCTCAAGCGAACCGACGGTTTGCCGGCAGTACCGTCGAGTGTGATCGTGCCAGCGTTGGTGAAGCTTTCTTCGGCTTT